>JBBDXA010000265.1:0-10108 GCA_040902585.1 Phycisphaeraceae bacterium | reverse complement strand
TTGTCATCGATGTCGCAGATGGCGACGACGTTTTCGTGCAGCACGCCGGCGAAGTCCGCTCCGCCGCGACCGCCCACGCCGACGCAGGCGATGTTCAGCTTCTCATTCGCTCCCAGCACGTTGCCGCTCACGGCAAGCAGGGCGGCGGCGGCACCGGTGGTCTGAAGAAAACGGCGACGGGAAATTCGGTTGTACATCAGCAGGCTCCTGCAACAATAAGGATTGAGGGCGATCCATGGCGCGGGCATCGGCGTAGCACCGAGTGCGGCCAACCCGCTTCACTCGCGGCGTCCCTCAGTATATGATTAATGAACACCAGTGGAAGATAATATGATCCCAACTGAAAAACACCAAGCTTTTCCTACGCCTTTCGCTCACAGGTCAGCGAGGGTGGGTGCAATCTTCGCAGCGGCGATGCTCATCGCGGCGTCACAGGCTGCCGTCGCGGCTGAGGTTGATCCGGTCAGTTTCAACCGCGACATCCGCCCGATCATGAGCGACACCTGCTTCAAGTGTCACGGCCCCGCCACGCAAAAAGCCAAGCTCCGCCTCGACATTCGCGAGGAAGCAATCAAACTCAAAGGCGATATCACCCCCATCGTCCCGGGTAAACCTGAAGCCAGCGAGATCATCAAGCGAATCTTCTCGACGGAACCAGATGACATCATGCCGCCCGCGGATTCGCACCGCGTCCTGACCGCCGCGCAGAAGGAAACTTTCAAACGCTGGGTCGCTCAAGGGGCTGTGTATCAGAAGCACTGGTCGTTCGAACCGCCGGTGAAGGCTCCGCTGCCGATGGTCAACGGTCTGGGCTTCAAGGTGAACAACGCGATCGACACGTTCATCGCCGACCGCCTTCGCCGCGAAAAGCTCACCATGTCACCTGAAGCGGATAAGCGCACGCTCATTCGCCGCGCCGCCTTCGCGCTCACCGGCCTGCCGCCGACGATCGAAGACGTGAACGCTTACGTCAACGACAAGAGCGACACCGCCTACGAGAAGATGATCGATCGCTACCTCGCCTCCGACCGCTTCGGCGAAGAAATGGCGCGGCACTGGCTTGACGTCGCCCGCTACGGCGACACCCACGGCATGCACCTGGACAACGAACGCCAGATGTGGGCCTACCGCGACTGGGTCATCAAAGCCTTCAACACCAACCTGCCCTTCGATCAGTTCGCCTTGATGCAGATCGCCGGCGACCTGTTGGCGGCGGAGGGCCAGGGGCCAGGGGCCAAGGGCCAGGGAGCAGAAGAGAATCCGCAATCCGCAATCCGCAATCCGCAATCCTCCAACGACTCCTTAGCCGCCACCGGCTTCCTTCGCTGCAATGTCACCACCGGCGAAGGCGGGTCCATCACCGCTGAGTGGATTTATCAGTATGCCGTCGAACGCACCAGCACCGTCTCGCAGGTCTTCATGGGCCTGACCGCGGGCTGTGCCGTGTGTCACGATCACAAGTTCGATCCCATCAGTGCGAAGGAGTACTACTCGCTCTACGCCTTCTTCAACTCCGCAGCCGACCCGGGCTTGGATGGCAACGCCCTGCTCACCGCGCCTTCGATCAAAATGGCGACGCAGGATCAGAACCAGCAGCTTGCCGCGCTCGATGTGAAGATCACCGCGAAGAACAGCGAGCTTGAAGCGGCCGCCTCGAAACTCGCCTACACCGACCCGGCGATGGTCGAGCCGAAGCCTGCTGCATCCACCTTCGACACCGTCCTCTTCGATGACACCATCCCCGAAGGCAGCAACATCACCGCCAGCCCCGGCCATCCGCCGACCTACGTTTCCGCGGAGAACGGCAAAGTCCACAGCGGGAAGAAATCCCTCAAGCGTGCAGACAAAGGCCTGACGCAGGATGTGATTCAAAACGTAACGAATGTTGAAGTCACGCAGGATGGCCGGGTGTATGTCCACATCTATATAGATCCCAACGATGTGCCCAAGACGGTCATGATCCAGTACCACTCCACCGGCTGGCTGCACCGCGCGGTCTGGGGCGATTACAAAGCCATCGAATGGGGCGCGGCAGGCACGACCCAGCGCGTTCACATCGGCCCGCTGCCTGAGGCAGGCAAATGGTTTCGCCTCGAAGTCGAAGCCGAAAAAATCGGCCTTAAGACCGGCGACAAAATCACCGGCTTCGCCTTCACGCAGTTCGGCGGCACCGTCTACTGGGACGCGGCCGGCCTGACGGGCAAGAGTGATCCGACCACCGACCCGCGCCGTTCGATGCTCGCCTGGTGGAACGAACGCAAAGGCAAGGACACGCCCGGCGCGCCCAATGATGTCAAGGGCATACTCAAGGCCGGCCCCGACGCCAAGCATCCGCAAGACAAAGTAAAGAAACTTCGCGACTACTACCTTCAGAATGTCTGCATCGACACGCAGCCGGCCCTGGCGCCGATTGCCAATGAGATCGCCGCGATGCAGAAGCAGAAGACGGATCTGCAAAACAGCATCACGGGTACGTTTGTGTTCCGCGATCTGCCTAAGCAGCGTGAGAGTTTTGTGATGCTGCGCGGGGCGTACAACAAGCCGGGCGAAAAGGTGGAGCCGGGCACGCCGGCCGTGCTGCCGCCGCTGGAGAAACGAGAGAAAGACGGCCTTGCCGATCGCCTCGACCTGGCGCGCTGGCTCGTCGCGAAGGAACACCCGCTCACGTCGCGCGTGCAGGTCAACCGCCTCTGGCAGCAGTTCTTCGGCACGGGCCTCGTCAAGACCGGCGACGACTTCGGCTCACAGGGCGAAGTGCCTACACATCCGCAGCTCCTCGACTGGCTTGCGGTGCAGTATCAGGAATCAGGCTGGGACACCAAGGCGATGGTGAAGTTGATCGTCATGTCCGCCGCGTTCCGGCAGGAGACGCGCGTCACGCCGGCCCTTTACGAGCGTGATCCGGAGAACCGTCTCTACGCCCGCGGCCCGCGCTTCAGGCTCGATGCGGAACAGATTCGCGATAACGCGCTGTTCGTCAGCGGGCTGATCAACTTTGAAATGGGCGGGCGCGGTGTACGCACGTATCAGCCGCCGAATATCTGGGAGCCGGTGGGCTTTACCGGTTCCAACACCGCCAAGTACACGCAGGACAAGGGTGATGCCCTGTATCGCCGGAGTATTTATGTGTTCCTCAAGCGCACCGCTCCGCCGCCGTTCATGAGCAACTTCGATGGCCCTTCGCGCGAAGCGTTCTGCGCCAAGCGCGAGCGCAGCAACTCGCCGCTCCAGGCCCTGCAACTGATGAATGATGTGCAGCAGGTCGAAGCCGCTCGTGTGCTTGCTCAGCGCATGATGACCGAAGGCGGCGCGAAGGTGGAGGAGCGCATTGCGTTTGCGTATCGCTTGCTGCTGTCGCGCGAGCCGGAGGTTGAAGAGACGGCGATCGTGAAGGACACGTTTGCCGCTCATCATGCGAAGTATCAGAAGGCACCGGCCGCGGCGAAGAAGCTGATTAACAACGGCGAGTCGGATCTGAAGAAAGGACTCGACGAGCCGGAGCTGGCGGCGTGGACGATGGTCGCGAATCTGCTTTTGAATCTGGATGAGACGTTGAATCGGAATTGACTGCTCATGTGGAAATGGCTGTTCAATCTGCTTGCCTTGCTGAGCACGCTGGCGTTTCTCGCCATTGCGATTCTATGGGTCGCTAACCCGAATGATGTCAAATTCGCAAGTTGGTGCGATGACGATGATGTTGTCTATTGGATTGGGATCCACGACCGCATGTTTCAACTAGAACAGATCGGAATCGAGGTTCCTACAACGTGGCCATTATCCCCTGAAAGCGGATGGACGCTCCTCGGCATTCATTACCGGCATGAAACTGAAATCCCGCCAATGTCCGGCAAGTTTGGCCCGGCCCACGTCGTTAAGGTTTCTCGCATAGCGATTTCGTATTGGTTCGTCGCTGCAATATGCGGCATCCTCCCTGTGCTTGCAATTGTGAGAAAGTGGCGTCGCAAACTCGCAGACAACGTCTGCGGCTCATGTGGTTACGACCTGCGCGGAAGCCCCAGTGATTGCCCCGAATGCGGAGGCAAACGACCGATTCAACTTGTGAAGTTGTGCCCATAGGAATTGAAAATGAACCCCATCGACCAACACCAACTCAACCTCACCCGCCGGCAGTTCTTCGGCGACACCGGCCTTCGCCTCGGCGGCACCGCGCTGGCCATGCTCATGGGCCAGAGCATGCTCGCTGCAAGCGCCAGCGCCGCGCCTGCGAAGACGCCCGTCCGCCCCTTCCCGCCCCTGGCCGGCATCCCGCATCACAAGCCACGCGCCAAGGCCCTCATCTATCTCCACATGAACGGCGCGCCGTCGCAGATCGACCTGTGGGATCACAAGCCCAAGCTTGCCGACTTTTTCAACAAGGACATCCCGCCCAGCGTGCAGGGCGGCCAGCGACTGAGCACCATGACCAGCGGGCAGGCTCGCTTCCCCGTCGCGCCGTCCAAGTTCAAGTTCGCCCAGCACGGCAAGAGCGGCATGTGGGTCAGCGAACTGCTGCCGCACACCGCGAAGATCGTCGATGACATCGCCCTCATAAAATCCGTTCACACCAACGCCATCAACCACGACCCGGCCTGCACCTTCGTCATGTCCGGCTCCGAACAGCCCGGCCGGCCCAGCATCGGCTCGTGGCTTTCCTACGGGCTCGGCAGCGAGTCCACCGAGCTGCCCGCGTTCGTCGTCTTCACCCCGCGATTCCCAGGCACCGGCAACGGCCAGGCCCTCTACAACCGCATGTGGGGTTCCGGCTTCCTGCCCTCGCGCTTCAACGGCGTCGCCTTGCGCGGCACGGGCGATCCGGTTCTCTATGTCTCCAACCCCGACGGCGTCGATCGCGATGATCGCCGCACCATGCTTGACGCGCTGGGCAAACTCAACCAGCGCAACTTCGATCGTTACGGCGATCCGGAAATCCAGACCCGCATCGCCCAGTACGAAATGGCGTTCCGCATGCAGAGTTCGGTGCCTGAGCTGACCGATCTCTCCGATGAGCCGCAGCACATTCTCGATCTCTACGGACCCGATGTGAAAACCCCCGGCACCTTCACGCACAGCGCCATCATGGCCCGCCGCCTCATCGAGCGCGGCGTGCGCATCGTGCAGCTCCTGCACCGCGGCTGGGATCAGCATGGCAATCTGCCCGTCGCCCTCACCAACCAATGCAAGGACACGGAGCAGGCGTGTGCCGCGCTGGTGATCGACCTGAAGCAGCGCGGGCTGCTCGATGACACGCTCATCGTCTGGGGCGGCGAGTTCGGGCGCACCGTCTACTCACAGGGCAATCTCAGCGCGACTGATTACGGGCGCGATCATCACCCGCGAAACTTCTGCATGTGGATGGCCGGCGGCGGCGTCAAGGGCGGCACCGTGCATGGCGAGACCGATGACTTCAGCTACAACATCACGCAGGACCCCGTCCACGTGAACGACATCAACGCCACCATCCTGCACCTGCTCGGCATCGATCACGAACGCTTCAGTGTGAAGTTCCAGGGGCTGGATGTGAAGCTCACGGGTGTGGAACATGCCGCCGCGGTGAAGGCGATTCTGGCGTAAGCGCGGCGCGGGATTTTTTCAGCCGCTTGCGGCTTAGCAGTTGGCCGGTCTTCGCCTCGCAGAGTTGTTCCCTGATCGAACCCGGGCTATGGTGATGCTGTCATTTTGATTTGTCTCGGCTGTACCCTTCAACCTTGCCGGCTCAATGCTTCCCTGGAGAAGGACTGTCGCCCGTTGGCCCCGTTAAAGTGAGATTTTGAGCATGATTCGCAGGTGTTATTCCTCAACCTTCGCCGCCATTATTACTCTCGCGGCCCTTGTACTTGCCCCGCGCCCCAGCCTTGCCGCCGAGGTTCCCGCGCTGGCCGAGGCCGTCAGCTACTACCGCGATGTCCGCCCCATCTTCCAGGCCAACTGCCAGGGCTGCCATCAACCCGCCAAGGCCAAGGGCAAGTATGTGATGACATCGTTCGACACGCTCTTGAAGGGCGGGTCGAGTGATGACGCGGCGATCACGCCGGGGCAACCGGACAAGAGCAATCTCGTCGCGATGATCACACCGATCAAAGGCAAGGCCGAGATGCCCGCCGATCGCAAGCCGCTGCACGATGCGGAAATTCAGCTCATCAGGAAGTGGATCGCAGCCGGCGCGACCGATGACACGCCGGCCAACGCGAAGCAGCGATTCGACATGGATCACCCGCCGATCTACACCCGGCCGCCGGTGATCACCTCGATGGATTTTTCGCCCAAGGGCGATCTGCTCGCGATCGCGGGCTTTCATGAAGTCCTGCTGATGAGCGCTGACGGCAAGGAGCGCATCGCCCGGCTCGTCGGCATGTCCGAGCGTATCGAGAGCGTGCGGTTCAGCCCTGATGGCAGCAAGCTTGCCGTGACCGGCGGCCTGCCTTCGCGCATGGGTGAAGTGCAGGTGTGGGATGTGGCGAAGAAGAAGCTCGACCTCTCCGTGCCCGTCACCTACGACACCGTCTACGGCGCGAGCTGGTCGCCCGATGGCACCACAATCGCCTTCGGCTGCGCGGACAACACTGTGCGCGCCATCGACGCGAAGACCGGCGAGCAAACTTTCTTCAACGGCGCACACAACGACTGGGTACTCGACACCGTCTTCAGTGTCGATGGCAAGCAGATTGTTTCCGTCGGGCGGGACATGGCGTCGAAGCAGCATGACTTTGCGACCAGTCGCTTCATCGACAACATCACCTCCATCACACCCGGCGCGCTCAAAGGCGGCATCCAGGCGGTGGCGCGGCACCCTTCGCGCGATGAGATCGTCATCGGCGGATCGGACGGCATCGTCAAGGTGTATCGCATGAACCGCCTGACCAAGCGCGTCATCGGCGATGATGCGAACCTCATCCGCCAGATGCCCGCGATGACCGGGCGCGTCTTCGGCGTCGCCGTCAGCAGCGATGGCAAACGCATCGCCGCCGTCAGCAGCCTCGACGGCAAGGCCCAGGTCCACGTCTACTCCTACGAGTTTGACACCGGCCTTCCCGACAACATCAAAGCCATCAACGGCAAGGTCGTCACCCAGCGAAATGCCGCGGAAAATAAGGCTCTGGAAGACTTCCATCGTAAAGACGTGAAGCTCATCGCCGAGGCGAAGATCGATGACGCGGCCCTCTACGCCATCGCCTTCGCGCCCGGCGGCCAGGCTGTTGCCGTGTCCGGCAACGATGGCGTCATTCGTCTGCTCGATGCCACCAGCGGTTCGCAAGTCACTCGCTTCTCGCCCGCCCCGCTCGCTGAGAAATCTCCCGCGCTCGTCGCCGCCAAACACGCGCCCGACTTCATTGCGGACATCAACCCGATTCTCTCCCGCCTCGGCTGCAACGCCGGCACCTGTCACGGCTCACTCAACGGCAAGAACGGTTTCAAACTTTCCCTGCGCGGCTACGACGCGATCTACGACATCCGCTCGTTCACCGATGATCACGCCAGTCGGCGCGTCAACCTCGCTTCGCCCGATGACAGCCTCATGCTGCTCAAGGCCACCGGCGCGGTGCCGCACCAGGGCGGCCAGCTCTTCAAACAGGATGATTCAAACTACACCTTGATCCGCGACTGGATCGCCGCCGGCGCGAAACTGGACCTGACGGTGCCGCGCGTGGCGAGCATTGATATCGAGCCGAAGAACCCTCGCCTCGCTGATGCAGGATTGAAGCAGGCGTTCAAGGTCACCGCGACCTTCGCCGATGGCAAGAAGCGCGACGTCACCGCGCTGGCTTTCATCGAAACAGGCAACATGGAAGTCGCCAAAGCGGAAGGCAACACGCTCACCTCGCTTCGCCGCGGCGAAGCCCCGATCCTCGCGCGCTACGAAGGCGCTTATGTCGCGACAATTCTGACCGTCATGGGTGACCGCACCGGGTTCACGTGGAAAACGCCTGATTCCTGGGGCAAAATCGATGATCTCGTGGCCGCCAAGTGGCAGACAATGAAGATCGCTCCCTCCGACCTCTGCACGGATGAAGAGTTCCTCCGGCGCGTTCATCTCGATCTCACCGGCCTTCCGCCCACGCCTGAGGATGTCCGCGCCTTCCTCGCTGACACCCGCGCCACCCGCGCCAAGCGCGACGCCCTCATCGACAAGCTCGTCGGCTCCGAAGCCTTCATCGAACACTGGACCAACAAGTGGGCCGACCTCCTTCAGGTCAACGGCAAGTTCCTCGGCGGCGCGGGCGCTGCTGCCTTCCGCAACTGGATCCGCAACGAAGTCGCTTCCAACACGCCTTACGATGCGTTCGCCGCGAAAGTCCTTTCCGCTTCCGGTTCCAACAAGGAGCATCCCGCCGCGTCGTACTACAAGATTCTCCGCGAGCCCGATGCGATCATGGAGAACACCACGCAGCTTTTCCTCGGCGTGCGCTTCAACTGCAACAAGTGTCACGATCACCCCTTCGAGCGCTGGACGCAGGATCAGTATTACGAGACCGCGGCCTTCTTTGCGCGCGTCGGTCTCAAGGCGGACCCGGCAGGCGGTGCCGGCAAGATCGGCGGCTCAGCCGTCGAAGGTGCCAAGCCGCTCTACGAGATCATCTATGAGTTGGACAAGGGCGAAGTGATTCACGACCGCACCAAGCTGCCGACCGAGCCCGAGTTTCCCTTTGATTGCAAGCATGAAACCAAGGTTGACATGACCCGCCGCGGCCAACTGGTGTCGTGGATGACCTCGCCGGACAATCCTTACTTTGCCCGCAGCTACGTGAATCGATTGTGGGGTTATCTCTTCGGCATCGGCATCATCGAGCCGCTCGATGACATTCGTGCAGGCAATCCGCCGACGAATCCGCCGCTGATGGATTACATCACGCAGCAGTTTGTCGAAAGCAAGTTCGACACACGATCCATCGTCAAAGTCATCTGCAAATCGCGCACGTATCAACTTTCCTTCCGCAGCAACAAGTGGAACGAAGATGACAAAGTTAACTTCTCGCATCGCATTCCCAAGCGGCTGCCTGCGGAAGTGTTGTACGACGCGATCTACCGTGTGACCGGTTCGACCTCGAAGTTCCAAGGCGCGCCGGCAGGCGTGCGGGCCGCGGCTTTGACCGATCCAAGCATGAAAGCCCCCGGCGGCTTCCTCGAAACCTTCGGCCGCCCCGCCCGCGAATCATCCTGCGAATGCGAACGGCAGAACGAAATGCATCTCGGTTCCGTCATGGCGATGATCAGCGGCCCCGCCGTCGCCGATGCGATCGATGACCCGAAGAACGCGATCGCCGCGCTGGTCGTCGCGACCAAGGACAACAAGGCCCTCGTGAATGAACTGTTTATGCGCGTGCTCGGCCGCGAGGCGAGCGAGAAGGAAGAAGCCACGGCTCTGCGCGAGATGACTTCGATCGAGAAGGATCACGCGCTGGTGCTCGCCGCGCTTTCGACAAAGGAAACCGCACTCGCCCCTTCGATCACCGCCGCCGAGGCTGTGCGTCAGAAGGAAATCGCCGCCGCGAAGACGGACCTTGACGCCTATCAGAAGCAGCTCGCTCCCAAGCTCGTGCAGATGGAAGCGGCGCGGCAGGCGAAGATCAAGGAACTCGAAGCGGCGCTGAAGGCTGCGGAAACGGGCCTGCCGCAAAGGTTGGAAGCGTGGGCCTCGAAACAGGACCGCGGCGCGGACTGGGTTATCCTCGATCCGAAAACGATGAAGGCCAGCAACAACGCCAAGCTCACGAAGGAGAAGGATGGCTCGATCTTCGTCACGGGCGCAGGCGGCAAAGTGTCGTATGAGATTGTTGCCGAGACGGACCTTGCAAACATCACCGGCATCCGCCTCGAAGCGCTGACCGATGATCGCCTTCCCGGCAAAGGCCCCGGCCGATCCGCCAAGGGCAATTTCGTGGTCAGCGAGTTCGAATTGCAGGTCGCCCCGAAGGCCCGGCCGAACCCGTTCGCCAAGGCCGCGTTCGCCAGCGCCCTCGCCGATTTCAGCCAGGCCAACTACGACGTGAAATCCGCCATCGACGGCAAAGCCCCCGATCAGGCCAACGGCTGGGCGACCAGTCCGAAGGTCGGAGAAAATCGCACCGCGCTCTTTGAATTAAAGGATGCAATCGCACAGGCGGGGGGGGGG
>JBBDXA010000264.1:0-10320 GCA_040902585.1 Phycisphaeraceae bacterium | reverse complement strand
CAACTCCCCTCCCTCCCAGGGAGGGGTTGGGGGAGGGTCGGGCACACCCATCCCGTAGGCGCTCGTTGCAATCGCAGGTCGATGATCTTTGTTTGCTCGACCCTCCCCCTGCCCCTCCCTAAGAGGGAGGGGAGTCCAGTCGGCCCAGCCACTCCCAAGCGTCTGTTACAATCCATCGCCTTCGGGTAGGCTGGGCAAAGGGCTGGATGGCCCGCTGTTTAGATATCACGTTGGGGAATCGCGTCATTGTGCAGGGATGTCGGTGAAGCTTCCCGGGAGTTCAGCGATGGCATCGAGTCAGGCTTGGTACGTGAACAAGGGCGGCAGGCAGGTGGGCCCGATCGACGCGGCCCAGCTCAAGCACATGGCCACCAGCGGCCAGCTTTCGCCGCAGGACTACGTCTGGAAAGAAGGCATGGCCCAGTGGGTCCACGCCCAGCAGGTCAAAGGCCTGTTCGGACAGGTGGCGGACCTGGCCAACGCCGGGACCGCCCCACCCCCTTCAGGCGGAAGGACCGGGGCGCTGTCGGGAGCGGCTGCGGCCCTGAGCCGGGGCCAAGGATCCCAACAACTGGCCCACGGTGCCCACGGCGGGACGCTCGGAACCGGGGCCGGCTGGGTCATCACCGCGGCCATCCTGCTGCTGCTGACCCTCGTGATCCCCTGGAGCGTCCACCCCTTCACCGGCAAGATCATCTTCTCCTGGGACACGTTCAAGGGGAAGCCGGCGATCCACGCCATCTGGCTCATCGGGTCCTGGGTCGTCGCCGTCGCGGCATTGATCGTCACGCCCCTGACCCGTGGCATCGCCAGGGCCTGGATATGGGCCGGCATGGGCGCGTTGCTGATCCTCTTGCTCCTGATTCTCGTCTCGGAAACCAGCGGCTTCGGCAGCGGCGGCCCGCTGGCCATCGGCATCCTGACCGTGATCTTCTTCTTCATCATCGTCATCTTCAGCCATTCGCGCATTCACCTGGGCCCGTCCACCGCCATTCGCGTCATGCAGATTCTCGGTGCCTCCGGATTCATCCTGATGAACGTGATCGAGTTCATCATGCAGTTCACGGCCAGCGGCTCGGACTGGAAGCAGTACGGAGCTGCCAACGCACCCTGGGGCGCGCTGCTTCGCGTCGAAATCATCTTGCAATACACCGCCCTAATGAGCGCGGGCACCATGATCCTGTTCCAGGGAATCCTTCCCAGCCGAAGCAGCAGCATGACCAAAGCCGGCCTGATGCTGATGTACCTTGCGATCATCATCGGGGCCTACCTCACCGCCATCTGCTACAGCGCCGCCAGCGGATACTGGGGGATGATTCTTGAAACCACGGTCAGCGGATTCCTGATGGTCGGCATGATCGTGCTGCTGGCCAACGGCCTGATCCAGATCACGGACCACATCCGCAAAGCCCTCGCCGCCCACGCTGCCATGCAGCCGGCCCCTGCTGCCGCGAGCCCCGCGCCGTATGCCGCGCCTGCACCTGCTGATGCGCCCGCCCCTGCCGCCCAACCCGCCCCGCAGCCCGCGCCGAAAAAAGAGACCATCGAAGAGAAATTCGCGCACCTGAAAAAGCTCAAGGACAGCGGCATCATCACGGAAGAGGAATTCCAGGAGAAGCGGAAAAAGCTGGTGGAGGAGCTGTGATGAGGACGTCTGTTTAGCGGTCGGGCCGAGTCCGCGAGGCCCACCCGTTGGCGCACGAGGATGGCACGCCGTCGCCGACAGGTGGACCTCGCAGACTCGGTCCGACCGCTAACCCTCCGACCGCTAACCGTGTGATTGTCTCGGTACAATCGCCGCATGCGAATCCTTTCCGCGATTGTCGCCCTTTGCATGCTGCCCTCGCTCGCGCCGGCGGACCTGCCTGCCACCGGCAAGACACATCCCGCCCTCGCGCCGTTCGATGAACTCTTCACGCAGTTCCTCGCCGAGCACCATGTGCCCGGCGCAGCCGTGGCCATCGCCAAGGACGGCAAACTCCTCTACGCCCGCGGCTTCGGCCACAGCGATCCCGACGCGAAAACGCCCGTCGCGTCCGACAGCCTCTTCCGCATCGCCAGCATCTCCAAGCCCATCACCGCCGTCGCCATCCTTCAGCTTGTCGAACAGGGCAAGCTCAAGCTCGACGACCGCCCTTTTGCCTTGCTCAAGGTGGAGCCCTTCCTCGAAGGCGGCGCGAAGGTCGATCCGCGTTTGCAAGACATCACCATCCTTCACCTGCTCCAGCACACGGGCGGATTCGATCGGGATAAGTCCTTCGATCCGATGTTCAAATCCGTCGAGTTCGCAAAGAAGCTGGGCACTCAGCCGCCGGCCGGGGTGCCTGAGGTGATGCGCGTGATGATGGGCCTGCCGCTGGATCACGATCCGGGCGCGCGTTATGCCTATTCGAATTATGGCTATGCCGTGCTGGGCCGGGTGATCGAGAAGGTGAGCGGGAAGAAGTACGACGCGTACGTGAAGGAGCACGTGCTCAAGCCTGTGGGTGTGACGCGCATGCGCATCGGCGCGACGCGGTTGGAAGGCCGGGCGGAGGGCGAAGTGAAATACTTCATGCAGAAGCCGAGCCTTGCGGCGAGCGTGTTTCCCGATGCCAAGGGCAACATAGGCGCGAAAGTCCCCTGGCCCTACGGCGGGTGGCACCTGGAAGCGATGGACTCGCACGGCGGGTGGATCGCCTCGGCACCGGACCTGGTGCGCTTCGCCTGCGCCCTCGATGACCGCGATCGCTCGCCCCTCCTGAAACGCGCTTCGATCGAAACCATGTTCGCTTCGCCGAAGCTGGCGGACGGCAAGCCCGAGGTGTGGTACGGCTGCGGCTGGTCCGTGCGCACGGTCGGCACCAATCGCATCAACACCTGGCACACCGGCGCGCTGGCGGGCACCTCGACGCTGCTGGTGCGCAGGCATGACGGGCTCACCTGGGCGGTGCTCTTTAACAGCGACTACTGCACGGATGAAAAGGGAAAACGCGAAAGGCTCAGCGGCATGATCGACTCGCTCATGCACATCGCGGCGAACAAGGTAAAGAACTGGCCGCGGGTTGACCTTTTCAAAACCGGCCTAGAATGAAGCGACCCCTTCTCCTTCGCAGACGCCTCTTGCTGGAGCGTCTCCATGCGGCGATTCCCCTGGTACCTCGTGCTGCCCTTCGCTGGTGCCTGCCTCGCGGGCGGCCTGTTCGTCGTCAACGTGCTCATGCTCATGCTGACGCAGAAGAGTGAAATCTTTGCCGCGTGGAACGGCCTGACGCGATTCGTCGTGCTGCCGCTCATCATCGTTTCACTACTCTGGCTGGCGTGGGTGTTTCCCATGCTGGCGTCGCGCGACGTGACGCTACGCTTCGCCCTGCTGCCCCGCCAGCGGCTGTTCATCCTGCATGTCATGATCTGGTCCTCGGCCTTGGGCCTGCTCATCGGCGCGGCTTTCTGTCTCGTCGTGCTGCCGATCGCGACCGCGATCATGTCGCGCGGCCAAGGCTGGATCTGGGCCTACGAACAGCAACTGGGCCTCTGGCTGCTGCTCATCCTGCTGCCGATGGCGTGGTGGAATCGTCAACTGAGTCAGCGGGTGACGAAGCGATTTCACGAAACCATCAACCGCCTTCAACTCTGCTTCAACTGCAAGTACGACCTGCGCGTGAATCCGAAGGGCCCCTGTCCGGAGTGCGGGTGGCTTTCCGAAAAGCAGAAAAGCACGAAAGCAGAAAAGCAGAACATCATGCGGGTGACTCTGCGTTGATGTCTTTCCATTTTCTGCTTTTCTGCTTTTCTGATTTTCTGCTTTCAGGCTTGCCCCCCAGCGTCCCATATTGCTTAGTTATAGGGTCAGGGCTGCGACTGGTGGGACGCGGGTCACCGCCCATCGCCGCAGGCGTTTGGGGAAGGATTCGACAGGCGAGGCGGAGAAAGGTGGGTCAGGGGTATGCGCAGCGAAGGCAGGCTCACACGCCGAAAACACCGTTGCTCGTCGCGAATCCGTTTCCAGCCCGATGCCCCTGGGCCGAAGGTTCAGCTCCAGGCACTTGAGCCGCGACTGCTGATGTCCGCGGTGCCTGTCGCCATGGATGACATGGCCTCGACCGCGCCGGATACCCCTCTGGTGATCGACGTCACCGCCAACGATATCGATGACGCACCCATCGAACCCTATGCCCTCACCATCCTCAGCGGCGCGAGCCACGGCATCGCCTTCCTCGATTTCGATACGGGCCTGGTGACCTACATTCCAGACCCCGGGTTCATCGGTATCGACACCTTCGGATACGTCGTCTCCGACATGGATGGCAACATCTCCAACGAAGCGATCGTTTCGATCAATGTCGACTTCCCGGCCGATCCTGAGCCGCCGCCGCCTGAGATTGAGGATGTGACCTTCACCGCGCCATCGGGCTTCCTGAAAGGCGGGCTCACGCTCCAACAGAACGGCGGGAACCTGGAGATCATCAACAGCCTCAGCCGCGAAATCCTGTTCAGCCACGCGATGGACACGATCAGTTCGCTGACGATCGACGCCTCCGTCACCAGGGGGCCGATGCACCTGAAGCTGGACCTCACGGGTGGATCGTTTGACTTTGCAGGCGGGCTGCACGTGATCGGCAATGACCTGGGTCGGCCTGACAAGATCGTCATCACCGCCACCGGGCCGGACGATGTGGTCACCATCGATGACAACACGGTCATGGTCAACGGCCTGACCATCACGCTTACTGAATTCGAAAAGCTGAAGGTCAAGACCAGCGAGGGCATGAAAGTGGTTCACTTCGGTCACCACGACAAACATGCGTTTAAGCCCATCAAGGCATGCAAGGCCCTGATGGCGTTCGATCTCAAGGCGAAACATCACCGGGCCTAGCACGGATTTCCTGTGCGATCCCCGGCCGCGAGCCGCGCGACCCTCGGTGAGGACCCCCTTGGCTGCGCCGGGGGTCGCGTTCTAATTGGGTTGCGGGTTTCCAAGCCCGATGGCGAGTCCGCGAGCCGTCGGGGTATCGGGGTATCGCGTGTCGGGGATTCACTTCACATGCTGCACACTGGGTGATGCATGCAACTGTGGCCATGCCTTCGCGGTAAGCTGATGTGCGATGGTGCGGACCGTTTTCATATTGATGTTTGTGGCGCTGCTGGCGGGCTGTGCGAAGCCGCCAGCGGCGGGGCAGGCTGGCAGCGCGAGCCTCACGGTCAGCGATGTGGACGGTCAATCACACACGCCGCTGGCCGCATCCTCGCAACAGGCCCGCGTCTTTATCTTCATCACCACGGACTGCCCGATCGCCAACGGTTACGCCCCCGAGATCGCCCGCATCACCGCCGCCTACGAACCGCGCGGCATCAAGGTCTACCTCGTACATGCAGACCCCGATGTCACCGCTGACAGAGCGAATCAGCACGCGAAAGATTACCGCCACGCGAACACGATCCTGCTCGACCGGGACCAGGCCCTCGCCAAGGCGACGGGCGCAACCGTGACGCCCGAGGCAGTCGTCGTCTCGCCGAAGGGGGACATGCTGTACCGCGGGCGCATCGATGATCGTTATGCAACCTTCGGGCGCAAGCGCGAAGTCGTCACGCAGACCGAACTGCGCGATGCCCTCGATGCGATCCTTGGCGGCCGACCCGTGCCCGTGGCGCGGACTGAGGCGATCGGGTGTCACATACCGCTGTGACTCCCTCTCCCTTTATTAGGAAAGCAGGAAAAGAGGAAGGTAGGAAAAACACTGATAATCAGCCTTCTTTTCTTTGTTTCCTTGTTTCCTGCTTTCCCTATAAAACGATTGCGTCAGGTTATTCAAAGACCCCCAATGAAAATTGACTGCCGAATACGTTGGATTGGACCCTCACCCGCCCTCGCCGACTCGGGCACCCTCTCCCTGGAAGGGAGAGGGGACTGGAGCTTCCCATGCGCAGCCTTCTCATCATCGCGTTCACTCTGACCGTCAGCACTGCCACCTTCGCCGCGCCGACGTTCAACAAGGACATCGCGCCGATCATGTTCGATCACTGCGCCTCCTGTCACCGCGCCGGTGAGATCGCGCCGTTTCCGCTGCTCACCTACGCAGACGTGAAGAAACGCGCGAAGCTGATCGTGGATGTGACCGAGGATCGCTTCATGCCGCCGTGGCATGCGGAAAAAGGCTACGGCCAGTTCCACGGCGAGCGCCGCCTGACTGATGCGCAGATCGCGCTGATCAAGCAGTGGGTCGAAGGCGGCATGCTCGAAGGCGACGCGAAAGATCTGCCGCCGCAGCCGAAGTTCACCGATGGCTGGCAGCTTGGCGAGCCGGACCTGGTGGTGAAGATGAGCGAGGTGTTCGAGGTGCCGGCCGAGGGTCGCGATGTGTACCGCGCGTTCGTCCTGCCGCTGGGTCTGACGGAAGATAAATACGTGCGGGCCGTCGAGTTTCGCCCGGGCAATCGCCGGGTGACGCATCACGCCTTGCTCTTTCTCGACGACTCGGGCAAGGCTCGCGAACTCGATAAGAACGACCCCGGCCCCGGCTACAAATCCTTCGGCGGCCCCGGCTTCACGCCCACCGGCGGCCTGGGCGGCTGGGCTCCGGGCAATCAACCCACCGAACTGCCCCAGGGCGTCGCCCGCGTCATCAAGAAGGGCTCGGACCTCGTCGTGCAGATGCACTTCCATCCCACCGGCAAGGTCGAAAAGGAACAATCCACCATCGGCATCTACTTCACGAAGAAGCCGCCTGAGAAACTGCTCGTGGGTTTCGCGCTGCTGAATCGGCAGCTCGACATTCCGCCGGGCGAGAAGCATTACGCCGTGACGGATGAGTTCATCCTGCCCATCGATGCCCAGATCATCGGCCTGACGCCGCACGCGCACCTCTTGGGCAAAACGATGAAGGCCTGGGCAACGAAGCCGGACGGAACTGTCGTCCCGATGATTCACATCAAGCGATGGAACTTCGACTGGCAGGAGCAGTACCTCTACGACCAGCCGCTGCATCTGCCCAAGGGCACGAAGATCGAGATGGTGTTCACCTACGACAACTCGACTGCGAATCCTTCCAACCCGAGCAGCCCGCCCAAGCGCGTGCGCTGGGGTGAACAGACGACCGATGAAATGGCGATTCTCTTCGTGAGCGCGGTGCCTGAGCGGATGACTGACCTGGCGCTCCTTCGCGGGGCGAGCGCGGGCAAGATGGCGAAAAGCTTTTCCAGCGATCCGGAAGCGATCAAGGAGATGGTGCAGAAGCAGTTGATCAGCCGGTTTGACAAGAACGGCAACGGCGTGCTGGACGCGGACGAACGGCGCGAGGCGCTCAAGGCGATTCGCGAACAGGTGCAGGAGCGGCGCGAGAATAAGAATGAGTGAGAACGCGTGTGGGAAGGCTGGAGCACCATCCCGGCAGGGTGGTGCCTTCTTGTATTCGCCATCCCGGCACCGCCCTCCCGGGACGGTGCTCCACGGGGCGGTGTTCCAACCGCGGGAGACTCAGCCGGCCTGTTCGGCGCCCAGCGCCCGGCGAAGGATTCTGATGAGCACTGCTGGTTCGTAAGGCTTGGCGACGAAGGCGAACGCCCCTACCGCCAGGGCGTTGGATTCGACCAGCGGATTGGACGCGGCCGAGAGCATGATCACCGGGATGTGTTTCGAGGCGTCGTTGCTCTTGATCAGCCGGCACACGTCCATACCCGACATGTCCGGCAGCCCCACATCCAGAAGCACCGCCTGGGGCAGGCGCAGGGACACCAGTTCCAGGGCGGTGCGTCCGTCATGGGCCAGGAGCACTTCGTACCCATCCGCGCGCACAAACGCCTCCGCCAACTCAGCGAGGGAAGGCTCATCATCAACGATCAGCACAAGAACAATTCGTGACAAAGTTGAACTTCAAAAATGGGAACTGCCGGCGTCGTCCTTCTCAGCCGAACGTCGGCCTCGAGGCCGGCGTTCTATTATTCACTCGGATCGACCCGCGGGCCTGTTATGACGAAGCAAACAGGGAGAACACCTCGCCGGGATTCGCCCGAGGCGGATGGCAAATCCTTGTAAGAAAGTGCAGGTTAATGACCGATAACGCCCGGTCAACTCCCCTACTCTTTTGTAGGGGCGGCAGACAGGTTGATCCGAAAACTTTCGATGACAGGATCGGCCTCGCGCGGCTGGAACCCATGACGGTCCTCTCCGAACCGATGAGCGAAGCGGCAAGGCGTAACGGGAGCGGTCAGAATTCACTGTTTCCCGGCGGAGCGCGAGCAGTTCAGCTCAGGCCAAACGGCTTCGCTCCCGCCTGCCGACGCGCCGCGTAAATGTCAGCATGGCGACCAAGCCCATCGCCGCCGTCGCCGGCTCGGGGATGGAAACCGGCTGAAGAAAGTTCGCGAAGATGTAGTCGCCCACCTGGTAGCCCAGGATGTTCGCATCCAGCGCGTCCCAGTAGAAATGCACGCCCAGCCAGACGCGGCTCATCGCGTTCTCCCAGGCCGCCTGCGAGAAGCTGTCAAAGGTGCGCGTCAGGTCCGGCGCGAAGCCCAGAACCGGATTCACGGCGAACTCGTCGCTGCCGAGGGTGAAGGTCATCAAGTCCGTGCCGAAGAACTGCTCCATGATCGAGGCATGCACCGCGCCGAAGGTCGCGTGACCGGAGACATAAGCGGGGAACGGCGGCGTGAACTCGTTGAGCGGAAGCCAGTTGGGATCAGCCGTGGTCAGCGGATTGCCGTCGTCCTGCGTTTCACGGATGGCGTCGATGGGGCGCCACAGATCGATGTCGGTGTTGTACTTTGAATCCCACGCGACGATGCAGGCATCACCCAGCGCCAGGCCGACGAGGCCAAACAGTCGGGCGTTTTCCGAGAGGCTCAAACCTTCCTGCATGGAGACGATCTGCGTGAGCTGGATGAGCTGGCCCGGCGGCTTGCTGGTGCCGTCGCGATCGTTGGCCCAGAACCAGGCGGCCTCGGTTTCATCGGCGGTGCGCGTCAGGCTGTTGCGTTCGCCCAGGTCCTTGACGCCGGGCACACCGGGGCCGCCGTTGATCTGCTCGGCGTACTCGGTGCTGTGCATCAGGTTATCCATCGAGCCGAAGTCGGTCAGCGTGGTGGGGCGAAACTGCGATCCATCCTGAACCGCCCACGGCTGAAGGTTGCCCCAGTGCGGCGTGAAGGCCGGAATGTTGGGCCCGTCGGGCGTGACGCGCCAGTCGCCGGCGTGGGTGCCGGGCGTATAGGAAGGGTCGGCGTCGAAGCCGTCGTTGGCGCGCAGCGCCAACAGACTGTTGGCGACCGTCTGGCCGAACGCCAGGCCGTCGGTCTTGGCCTGTCCGTCGGCGAAGGAAGCAAGCTGGCTGTCGAAGCGCGCCTGGATGAGGGCCAGGCCCGGGGCATCGCCCTGGTGCAGGTTGGAGAGCACGGTGTACGCCGCCGCCGCCGCCGCCGCTTCGCGCGACGCCAGCGCGGAAACGCCCGGCAGGTTCTGCTGGTAAGGCTGATACGCTGAGGCCAGATCGATGGCGCGGTCGATCGAGTTGACCGCGTCGTACATGGCGACGTTGAGCATGGGGCCGGCGCGGGAGATGGGACACGGCGCGCCGCCCGTCAGCCGGGTCAGGTCCAGGTAGGTGTCATTCCACTGAATGATGACGTCGCCGCCGGGGACCGCCGCCGCCGGCGAAGGAGCAAGCGAGAGGGACAGAAGCACAACCGCAAAGCCGAGTCTGGCACGTGTCATGGAATCACTCTCCCCACGCAGGTTGGACGAACGTCGATCGCTAAAACCGGAAGCACACCGATCGACATGACCTGCCCTAATCTACCACAGCCGGCGGCGCGGGCCAGATGAACGTGCCCAAATTCATCGAAATCGTGGAGGTCGCAGCCGATTGCGCTGAACACCGTCCCGACAGGGCGGTGCTATTGGCGCACATCAACCCGTCACGCCTCATTGCCACCAATCGACAGCACCACACCGGGTTACCGCTGCAATGCCGCCCGCGCCGCGTTCCACTCCTTCGCCGCCTGGTGTTCGTCGGGCAGATCATCCTCCTGGAAGATCGCGCGGGCCGGGCACTCCCCCTCGCACAGGCCGCAGTCGATGCACGGATCAGGGTCGATGTAGAGCTGCTTGGCCTCGGCGAAGCCGGCTTCATCAGGCGTCGGATGAATGCAGTCGCACGGGCAGACCTTCACGCACGCGGCATGCTTGTTGCCGATGCACAGGCTGGTGATGACGTAGGCCATGGGTTGCTTCCTTTCGCAAGGCGGGCGCGCGGCGATCGCGCGGTGAGTGTGACAGTTGATTAGAGGATCCGACGTGTGCCTCGTGGCGGCATGGGCAAGCTCCGCGGACTGCGCTTGCCCTTG
>JBBDXA010000263.1:0-10345 GCA_040902585.1 Phycisphaeraceae bacterium | reverse complement strand
CCCCCCCGCGACCACCGGTCGCGGCTTTATGTGAGGAAATCATGGCTTGGATCATGAAACAATCGGGGACCATGCAGGTTCCTCGCCGCGACGTGCCTTATCTCACGGATGAGATGAAGCAGACGCTGACCAATGAGTACCTGCCGCGTTTCCCGCGTAAGCAGGCGGCGACGATCCCCGCGCTGCACCTGGTGCAGGATGCGTACAACTGCGTGCCGTACCAGGCGTGCGAAGAGATCGCCGCGTTCCTCGGGCTTCAGGCGTCAGAGGTGCAGGACACCGCGTCGTTCTACGATGAGTTCTGCGTCGAGCCGCGCGGCAAGTACCTGATCATGATGTGCCAGTCGATCAGTTGTGAGTTGATGGGACAGGTTCAACTGCTGGACAAAGTCGCGAAGAAACTGGGCGTCGAACCGGGCATGACGACGGGCGACGGCAAGTTCACGCTCAAGCCCTGCGAATGTCTGGGCTCCTGCGGCAGCGGCCCCTGCGCCCTCGTCAACGAAGACCTGCACGAAGACATCACGATGGAAAACTTCGAGCGCGTGCTCGACTCCCTGGAGTAAGCCGCCACGCTTGCGCCTTCGCATGGACAACCCTATGGGCTGGTTCCAGAAAATGTGCAACAACGTCGGCCTGATGTTCCACAACGCCATCAAGCCGCTCAAGTCCGGCAAGGGCAAGTCGGAAAAGACCGTCGTGAAGAAAACCGTCGAGGAGGAACAGATCGACGAAACGACGATCCTTCGGCGAACGACGATCGAAGAAATCGAGATCAAGAAGAGAAATGACGCAGACAAGTAACTGAGTGACGTAGTGACAAAGTAACGAAGAAAGCACATGCCCTTATCCGAACCCATCCTCTGCAAGCGCATCCCCACCTTTCCCTGGGGCGATCCGAAGGACCGCAAGGTCATCACCTATGACGCTTTCGTCGCCACCGGCGGCTACGAAGGCCTGAAGAAGGCGCTGGCGATGAAGCCGGCGGAAGTGATCGACATCGTCAAGGCTGCGGAGCTGCGCGGGCGCGGCGGCGCAGGCTTTCCGGCAGGCATGAAATGGTCCTTCCTTCCGCCTTCCGATGGCAAGCAGCGGTTCCTCGCGGTGAATGCCGATGAGTCCGAGCCCGGCACGTTCAAGGACCGCCTCATCATCGACTTTGATCCGCACATCATGCTCGAAGGCATCGCCATCTGCATGTATGCGTGCAACCTCGACACCTGCTACATCTACATCCGCGGCGAATATCACCAGCAACGCAAGGTGCTTGAGAACGCCATCAAGGAAGCCTACGCGAACAAGGTCTTCGGCAAAGGTTCGATGCTGGGGCAACTCAACGGTCGCGATCCGCAGTGCTATGTGCATCGCGGCGCGGGGGCTTACATCTGCGGCGAAGAGACGGGCCTGCTCGAATCGCTCGAAGGCAAGCGCGGCTGGCCACGCATCAAGCCACCGTTCCCCGCCGTCGCCGGCGCCTTCGGAAGGCCGACGGTGATCAATAATGTTGAGACCCTGGCGATGGTCGGCCCGATCATGGTGAAGGGCGCGGACTGGTTCAAGTCGATGGGCACGCAGCGCCCGCCCGGCGCGCCGCCCAATGCGCCCGCGAGTTTCGGTCCCAAGCTTTACGGCGTTTCCGGTCACGTGAAGCGTCCCGGCGTTTACGAAGATGAACTGGGCGTCAAGCTTTCTTACGTTATCGAAAAGCTCTGCCTGGGCATGCGCCACGGCAAGAAGTTCAAGGCCGCGATCCCCGGCGGCGTCTCAATGGGCATTCTCGCGGCCCACGAGTACGACGCGATTCTTGACTTTGACATCGGCAGGCGCAACAACTGCCTCGGGCTGGGCACGGCCGGCGTCATCGTCATGGATGAAGACACGGACATGATCGCCGTCTGCCGCAACATCGCTCGCTTTTTCAGCCACGAATCCTGCGGACAATGCACACCCTGCCGCGAAGGCACCACGTGGATGTACAAGATCCTCTGCCGCATCGAAGAAGGCTTCGGCACCACACGCGACCTGGACCTTTTGCTGGAACTCTCCGGCTCGATGGGCATCATGCCCGGCACGACGATCTGCGGGCTGAGCGACGGCGCGAACTGGGCCGTGCGCACGATCATCAACAAGTTCTGGAGCGAGTTTGAAAGCCGAGTCGCGCCGGACCGGGCGAAGTCGCTGCCTATTTTGCAGGCGGCGCGTTGAGGCGATGTGTGATCGGGGGATTTCATGTCAATTGACATCGAGTTCGACGGATTGACGCGGTCGATCGAGGACGTGAAATCCGGACGACCAATAGCGACAGTCATCCGTCCTTGGTCAACACTCAGCCTGGCTTCGTTGCAATTGGTGAATGCGTGGCGCTTCAGATGGAATGTCGAGGCAGCCGAGGCCGGGCGTTCGGTCTTCGCTCTTGAGGCTGTGGGTGTTGCAGGCGTTCAGGGCTTGATTTCGATCGAGGCGCAGGATGGCTACGCTTATGTTCATCTCATAGAGAACGCGCCGCACAACGTAGGACGCAGGCGCCGATACAAGGGCGTTGCAGGCAACCTTTTTGCGTTCGCATGCAAGCACTCAATCGAGCTAGGGTTTGAAGGATTTCTCTGTTTTCTTTCAAAAACGGCCCTCGTCGATCATTATGTATCCAGCCTCGGAGCGCGGCGCGTGGGTTCGTCGGCTAGAATGACATTGGATTCTGCTACGGCGCGCACTCTCGTTGCGAGGTACTTCAAGGAGTACGATCAATGGCCGACTTAGATGATGAAGATGTTGTAGTGATTCCCGGAAGACCGGACTCGGAAGCCGACGCGGAGATACGCCGCATGATCGCCGAGGCCAAGCAACAGCCCGGTCACAAGCAGCGAGTCGAGGAACTCAAGCGGCTGATCCAGGAGCGATCTGCGTCACCGGTGTTCTTCCGCGACGGTCAGCCTGGTTCCTGACATCATTTACCGCCTAAGCGTCCCCAGATCGATCACCGCGCCGCCGGGCTGGTGATAGTCGACGTTGAGCCGATCCTTGTCGATGAAGGTGAAGACAAGGAAATTGAAATCGAGGCGTTCCGCGGTTTCGATGTCACCCAGCCCGGGTCCCGCGTGTGCGCTGTTGTTGTGAGCCTGGGCGTGGAAGTGATAGTGAGCAAGTCCCGTGTAGCAGTGCTGGATCATCTCCTCCGTCGGGGCGTACTGGCGATTGTGGGACACCCGCAGCATCGGCGGGTATTCCTTCGCGATCGGTTTGCCGGTGACGATATCCAGCACGCCGCCGAACTCCGTCGTGTTGTTGGCCAGGTCGCGGTCGGCCTGTTCGAAGAGCGATCGTTTCACATCCGCATCATGCACCAGCCTGAGCAGCACGCGCATGGTCGCCAGGTCCGCCCAGGAGAGCTTGTCCTGCCGGTCGGAAAGTCGCTGCGGATAGTCGCTGATCAGGCCGCCGCCTCGTCCACTTGTGGTGTGTATCTCTTCCTCGCGCAGGGTCGCGTGCATCGCCGCGAGCAGGGCGGTTCGATTCATCGCCAGCGTGTTCTCATCCAGCAGCGGGAGAATCGCCAGGTGTCTCATCGCCAGCCCAACGCGCTGGTCCGGCGACAGCTTCGCCACATTCGCTTTCGCCTGTTGCCATGCATCCGCGCGAGCAGGATCGCGCAGGAAATACAGCCATTTGATCCCTTCGCGATGGCGTGGCAGCGCGCGCAGGTCCGCGGCTGCGGCTTTGAGATCGACCACCAGCGCCGTCGTGGCCGGCGCTTCGGCCAGCGCGGTCATGAGCTGATCCTGCGTGGAGATGCGGTTGAGCAGAGCCCAAGCGCCCACGCGCTGCGGCGCGGTGATGTGTTCATCCGGACTCGTGAAGGTCTCAAAGACAATTTGCTCGACTTCGCGATCAGAATTCAACTCGCCGATCCACTTGCGTTCCTTGCGGTTGTCATCGTTGACACCGCGGATCGGCACCGCCCATCGCTTCACCAGCATGGCTGAGAGATGCGGCCAGCGCCGTTCCTTGCCCAGCGCGAAAATGTGATCCATCGGCGTGCCGTAAGGAATCAGCACGATGCGGCGGTCGAGCTTGTCGAGGAAATCCTTCTCGTCCCTGGCGATGAGTTGATCGATGGCGTAGATGCGAAGCTCATCGGGATGGCCTTCGTCCCACACCAGCCGATCCATCGCGGCCAGTCGCTTGGGATCATCCGCGGCCTTCGCTTCCGCCTGTTTCGCCGCACCCAGGCGCCATTCGGGCTGCTTGCGGCGGTCCATCATGGCGGCAACGGGGTCGTCGTATTCAGGCGTGGCGCAGGCGGAGAGGAGAAGGAGAAGTGACAGAGTGACGAAGTGACAGAGTGACGGAGTGACAGAGTGACCGAGTGACGAAGTGACGGAGTGGGAACTATCCATTCGCGGAAGGTGGGTGGTTGCTTCAGAACCGGCTTGTTTTGACTTCGTCACTTCGTTACTCCGTTACTCTGTCACTTCTTCAGTAGACTTTTCGCAGGTCCGCACCGGGATAGTAGAACGTCAGGATCGCCTGGGCCGCGTGGCCGGCCTTGGCCATCGCCTGAGCACCGTACTGATCCATGCCGACGCCGTGGCCGTAGCCCGCGCCGTTCATGAGGACCTCTTTCACCGTGACAGTGATGGCGACGTGACTGCTGCGGAGCATCTGCTTCGCGTCCAGCTCCGGCAGGCCGCCGCCATCGTAGTTGCAGGCGAAGCGGAAGTCCTCGGCCCCCAGGACGTAGGATTTGCCGCTCTCATCGACGACTTCAAACTTGGTCGGGCGACCCGCGGCATTCGTCGCCGTGATGCGGATCTCTCTAATCATTTGTAAAGACCCGATCGACCGCTGCGTCGACATACCCCAGCCGGCGATGCGCTTGGAAAGCAGATCGCGCGGGACGACGACAGTCCAGCGGTAGTAGGGGCATTCCTTGCCCCATTCGCCCTGGGCGAAGCCTCGCAGCGGAGCGAGCTGAGGTTGATTCGGGAAGATGAGGTCCGCGTCCTGTCCCGTGCCGCCGGAGCATGCGGAATAGTAAGCAGGCAGCACGGCATCGTTAAACGCCAACACGATGCCGCGCGTCTGCTCGACGGCCTGCCTCGCCCTGGAGTGGGCCGTCGCGCCGCTGTAGGCCTGCGATGCGGTGGTGGATTCCAGATCGTAATGCCGGCGACGGCTGCCCGAGAGATTGTTGATGGCGTAGGATCGGGCCGCGATCGCCTGAGCACGGAACGCTTCCAGTTCCCAAGCGGCGTAAAGCTCCTTGTTGAGCACGCCGGGCAGGTACGCTTCCATGGGCAGGTGGTTGATCGCATCGAGCTGCGTCGGCGTCGAGAGGGAGTGAACATTCACGCGATGCGGATAAGGCTGCCCATCGACAAGAAGATTCCCTCCGCTGATCGGCGTAATGCTCAGCGCCTCAGCCGGCCACGCCATCGCCAGACTCGTCGCAGGCGTGATGATGAACTGCTGACCATCGTGCGTCACGCGGATCGGTCCCGGCATGTCGCGAGGCGAAGCATGGCCTGGTGGACCGATGCGCAGACCCCCGGTTGCCGCCAGGTCCACGAAGGCCGCGTTCCGCTTGATGCGCACGCGCACCATCGGCTCGGTGTGGATGGTGGCGATGCGCATGCCGCTGGTGGGGATCGGCGGAGGCGTGGACTCGCAGCCTGACACATTAAGCAACGCCGCGACCACGGCCCCGGCGACGATCGCCGCCGCGAACAGGAGCGCCACAGGATGCTTCGGCGGCCAGTGCCGGTTGAACCAGGTGACGAAAGCTGGGGGTTTGCGTTGGCTCATCCGTGAGGCCTCGAAGAATGGATCCTTCGCAGAGTATACAGGCAGAGACGCGGGGGAGTCGCACGGGGCGAGCGGGGCGCTGCATGCCGGCCGGGCGAGAGGATCGCGCAGCCGCGACGGAATACCGTACAGTATGCTAAAAGTAACCTCGCGTCGCAAGCCCGATTGAAACGGCCTGAACCCAATAATAGACCTAACACGCTATAATGGCGGACCGTGATGATTCGCAGGATTCGGTTTGGCGGTCAGGCCCGTCGGCATTTTTCGCACACAAGGCCCTTGACACGCCGTTTTCGATACGTTACTATTTGGTCACATATCGCACGGCGACTGGTTCGCCGTGCGATTCATCCAAGGTTCTCGGCCGATCCGCCCGTGTGCGGCGGGGGACCGAGTTGATTCAGGAGGTTTTAATGATTCGCAGCAAACCGTTCGTTCCCGCGTTGATCGTTGCGCTCGCCCTGGCCGCGGCCATTGGTTCGATCGCCATCGGCGACCCGGCCAAGGACGCCAAGGACGCCAAGCCTGCCGAGCAGCCGGAGTTCAAGTTGCCGCCCGGCTGGACGGAAGCGGACATGCAGGCGTGCATGCTCGCCGGGGTGCCGGGCAAGATGCACGAGCACCTG
Source organism: Phycisphaeraceae bacterium (assembly GCA_040902585.1). GTDB lineage: Bacteria > Planctomycetota > Phycisphaerae > Phycisphaerales > Phycisphaeraceae > JBBDXA01. The sequence goes on along the minus strand of JBBDXA010000263.1, from coordinate 3,917 downwards.
AAGCGCGATGTCGGCCAGTGGAAGGGGAAGAACACGATGTGGATGTACCCCGGCGCCGAGCCCGTGGCGGCGGAGAGCACGTGCAGCATCAAGTCGATTCTCGACGGCCGATTCATTCAGGTGGAATGGAAGGGCGATCTCCCGGGCATGGGGCCGTTCCACGGCATGGGCATCAACGGCTTCGACAACGTCACCCAGAAATTCTCCGGCTTCTGGATCGACAGCATGGGCACCGGCGTGATGACCGGCACCGGTGAACTTTCCAAGGACGGCAAGACGCTCTCCTGGTCGTTCTCCTACAACTGCCCCATCAACAGGAAGCCGGTCGCCATGCGGCAGGTGGAGAAAATCACCGGTGCGAACACCAAGACCTTGGAAATGTTCGGCGCGGACCCTAAGAGCGGCAAGGAGTATCAGATGCTCCGCATCGAAATGACCCGCGTCAAAGGTGTGGAGTGATCGGTCGAATCAGCGCGAAACCGCGAAACGAGTGGCCTCGCGCCGGTTTCCGCACATCAGTCCTGTTCCAAGGAGTACACCCATGAATTACATCGATGGATTCGTCATGCCTATTTTGAAGAAGAACGTGCCGGCCTATCGCAAGCTGGCAAAGCTGGCGTGCGCGGTCTGGATGGATCACGGCGCGCTGGAGTACCGCGAAGCCGTGGGCGAAGACCTGGACACGCCGTGCGGCCTGCCGTTCCCGCGCCTGACGAAAATGAAGAAGGGCGAGACGGTGGTCTTCGCGTGGATCGCGTACAAGTCCCGGGCTCATCGCGATCGAGTCAACAAGAAGGTCATGGCTGACCCGCGGCTCACGAAGTTGATGGGTAAGCCCATGCCGTTCGACATGAAACGCATGAGCCACGGCGGGTTCAAGATCATCGTGAAGTCGTAGGGAGGAGGGCCAAGGGCCAAGGGCCAAGGGATCGGACTTCTTACTCGCCTTCTCTACTTGTCCCCTGTCCTCTGACTCCTGACTCCTGGCTCCTGTCCCCTCTCTCCTCCTTTTCCCAAGGACACACCATGACCACGCTCGCACCTGACCAGATCATCAACGCTGACCTGACCGTGGAGATCAACGCCCCAGTCGAGAAGGTATTTGCCTCACTGCTGCACATGCTCGGCCCGGGCTTCGCCGATCACGAAGGCAATTCGCTGAAGATGAAGCTTGAGGCACGTCCCGGCGGGCGCTGGTTCCGCGACCTGGGCAACGATGAAGGTCACCTCTGGGGCCACGTGCAGGTGATTAAGAAGAACAGGCTCGTGGAGATTTACGGGCCGCTTTTCATGTCGTATCCCGTGGCATCGCACATACAGTTTCGCGTGACGGCGAAGAATAGGAGGACCACGTTATCGCTTCGGCATCAGGCGATCGGCATGATCCCCGATGACCATCGCAAAGGCGTCGGCGAAGGCTGGAAACACACCCTCCAAGGAGTACGCGAACATGCAGAACGACAGTGAACTTTCATCCATCAAGGAAATGGCCCTCGATCGTCTGACCTGGTCGCGCGGGCTGGCGTCGGCGCTGTTTGCCGGCGTGCCTGACGATCAGCTCACCGCCAAGGCCGGCGGCAAAGGGAATCATCCGCTGTGGGTCATGGGGCACATCGCGGTGTCCGAAGACGGCCTCGTCTCGGCTTACACCGGCCAGAAGCTGCTGCTCTCGGACAGGATGCACGCGCTTTTCAAAGGCGGCACCGAGCCTACGGATAACGCGGCCGACTATCCATCGCGGGCGGAAGTCATTCAGGCCTTGGAGACGGCGCGGAAGAAGGTCCTCGACTGGTTGCAGTCGATGGATGAAAAGTCGATGCATCAGCCCGCGCCCAAAGGCCTGGAGCGCCTGGCACCTGATGCGATCTCCACCGCGTTTACGCTCGCAATGCATGAATTGTTTCATGCCGGGCAGATGGCCTCCGTCCGCTCGGCGCTCAGCCTGCCCCGCGTGTTCAGGTAGACGCCGCGGGCAGTCGGACAATTGAAGTGGTCAAGGATCTGGACATCGTTTTCAAGGCGCTGGCGGACACGACGCGGCGCGAGATACTCGACCTGCTGCGGCAAGGCCCTCGCCGGACGACTCAGATCGTCGAGGCCTTCCCGAAGCTGTCGCGCTTTGGCGTGATGAAGCACCTGAGCGTGCTGAAGGAGGCGAACCTGGTGACGACGCGCAGCGAAGGGCGCGAAGTGTTCAACTCGCTGAACGTGGTGCCGCTGCGGCAGGTCTACGTGCGCTGGGTGCGCAAGTACGAAGACCTCTGGGCGATGAATCTGCTTAAGGTGAAGGACGATGCGGAGAAAGGCGAGATGTGAAAGAAGGCTGCGGCTTTGGTCTGTTTTTCGCCTTTCAGGCCATGATCGAATCCACGAGGAATTCACCCGAATCGCTCATGTCTTTGATCTTTGTCTGAAGCCGGTCGATGGCATCGCTGATGCCGTCCATGCGTGGGTTGATGCGCCGGGCTCGGCGATAGCAGCGCAGCGCGAGCTGAAGTTCGCCGAGCTGCGCGAAGCAGTGGCCCATACCCGAGATCGCGCCGAAGTGATGCGGCACGAGTCGGACGGCACAGCGGCAGGCCTTGATCGATTCATCAAACTGATTGTTCAGGTAGAACGCGATGCCAAGCTGATTGAACGCCTCAGCGAACTGCGGATCGATCGCCACGGCCTGCTTCAGTTGGGTGATGGCTTGAGGGTAATTATCCGCGGCCAGAAGTGCGAGGCCCTCGCGGAAGGGCTGGACGGCTTGCGAGTTGCCGGAGCGGAACCAGATCGACCAGAGACTGTGTTCGGCAAGCTGACTGACCTGCTTATCGGTGTCGTTCAGGGCCACGCTCAGGCAGGCGACGTGGCTGGTGTTGCCGACCATGCCCATGGTCACGGCTGCGACGCGGCGCACGTCCACATGCGGGTGCCGGAGCAGGTCGCATATCTGCGCCGGGTGCCAGCGCCGCAGGGCCGCCTGCGCGAGAGCAGCTGCATCACAGGCTTTGAGGGGAGGAAGTAAAGCAGCGAGAAACGCATCGCCACAAATCGGTTGGTCATTGCTGGGCTTGGCGTTCATAGGTCTGGTCACTTCATCTGCCCCGTGAATGTCTCTTTCAGCGTGGCCCGTGGCTCCTGGCGATTCTTCACGCTTCGTCTGCTCCGACCTGCGGCCTTACGGCCCGTTCGTCCGGCAACCCTCGAGGTGGCGAGGAGGGTCTGATTCGCATCCTGCTTTTGCGGCGAACGCGGGATTGTAGCCCCCAGCCTGAAGCGAGTCATCCGGCAGACGGCTGAATTTTGGTGAATCAGGCCTGCCCCGCCTGATTGAGGCATGGGGGCCTTTGCACGAGCGAGATTATCGCGCCTTGGCGATCGGGTTGCGCACTCGGCCTCGAATGACAATCGTTGATAAGCGAGCCGTGTCGACTTGTTTCCTTTATCCGTGCCATCCGTGCCATCCGTGGTCAAACGCCTTGCAAGCGGGTGTTGTCGTGCTAATGGAAATCCCGCGAGCGCACGAGGAGCTGCTGGAGCGTTTGCGTGATGTCCTGAATCTGATGCACCATCACATGCACGACCTGCCCCTGTCTTTCGACTCGGCCGCGCGCCAACGCAACGCTCGCGTGCCGGGCGGCCTTGCGATCCATCTCGAACACACGCGGGCGGATGATGAGGTTGGCGATGCCGGTCTCATCTTCCAGCGTGACGAACACCACGCCCGACGCAGTGCCCGGCCGTTGCCGCACCAGCACCAGCCCCGCCACGGCAATGGGCGAACCATTAGGCCAGCGCGATTCGTCCGCCAACTCGCTGCTGCGCGTGACGTGATGCTCATCGAGCCAGTCGCGAATGAAGGAAAGCGGATGGGCCTTGAGCGACAGGCCGACGGCGGAGTAATCCTGCACGACCTGACGGGGGAGGGGGAT
>JBBDXA010000262.1:8679-10523 GCA_040902585.1 Phycisphaeraceae bacterium | reverse complement strand
CGATCAGTCCGTGCAGGTAGAGCTCGGTCTCGCCCACCCGCGCCGCAGCCGCGTCCTGCGCCCGCGTCACGTCCGCGCCGATCGCCGCGACTTCCACATTGGCGAGCGAGGCGATCAGGTCGACATGCTGGAGCACCGGCCCGGAAGGGCGGTGCCCTTGGGCGTTCGTAGCTCCCTCAGCACCACCCTGCCGGGATGGTGCTCCAATCTTGATCGAACATTCAACCTTCAGCCGCGGCGGCACCTTGTACGTCGTGCGCACCTCACGCAACGCGCCGACGATCTGCTGCACCGACTCGAACTCCGCCTCGGCCGCCGCATCGCGCAGCCCTTGCCCGGCCGCGGGCCACTTCGCCCGGATCAGCAGCTCACTCGCGGGCAATTCCAGGCCCTCCACGCCGCGCGATGGAGCCACCGCATTCAGCCGCTCCCACAACTTCTCCGTGATGAACGGCATCACCGGGTGCAGCAACCGCAGAATCGCATCGATCACGCTCACCAGCACGCGCTGCTGATTCGCATCATCTGCCACCGTCGGCTTGATCGCCTCGATGTACCAGTCACAAAAATCACGCCAGATGAAATCGTAAAGACCATCCGCATAAGGCTTGAACTCGAAGCCTTCCAAAGCCTTGTCCGTCGCGGCGATGGTCGCGCTAAGCCGCGAAAGAATCCAGCGGTCCGCGAGAGCACCATCCCGACAGGGTGGTGCTGAACCCGTCCGTACACCCGGTGCATCCGGCGCATCAGCGGGTCGTTCGCCAATAGCACCACCCTGTCGGGATGGTGCTCCCGCGGATGGTGCGGCCCCCGTTCCCACACTGCCCAGCGCGAAACGCACCGCGTTCCACAGCTTGTTCGCGAAGTTGCGACCGCTGTCGAACTTCTCGCTCGTGTTCCGCGCCACAGGCATCTCATCCGTCGGCTTCGCCTTGCCGCTGCTCGCCCCGTAACTCGAAACCATCGGCTTCTTACACGCGGGGCTCGGGCATTCCTGCGTGGGAGCCGCGACGGTGCCGCCCTTGCTCTGCGTGAACTTGGGCGTGAAGGCGTTGCCGCAGTGCGGGCAGACCACCTCGACGGTCATGCGCACATCCTGCGTCTGCGTGGTCATCGCGGCCAGGGTGAAGCGCATCGCGTCGGAGCCGTGCGAGTGAATCGTGTCCAACGGATCGATGCCGTTGCCCAGGGTCTTACTCATTTTCTGCCCGTGACCATCCTGGATCATGGCGTGAATGAAGACATCGCGGAACGGCACGCAGCCGCGGAAATAGATGTTGAACATCACCATGCGCGAGACCCACAGCGTGATGATCTCGCGGGCGGTGCAGAGCGTGTTGGAAGGATTCCAAAGATTGAGCGCGGCCACGCCATCGGGGAAGGCGTCGGGGAACTTCGCGGGGTCAGGCCAGCCCAGCGTGCTGATGGGCCAGAGAGCGGAGGAGAACCAGGTGTCGAGGACGTCGGGGTCTTGGGTGAAGCCCAATGACTCCAAAGCTTGCTCCACGCTTGGATGTCCAGATCCAACGCAAACGGACATCTCCTCGGCATCAGCCTTCCCATCGCCGAAGCGCGCATGGACGTATGGTTCGACATCGGATGGGAATTGATAGTTCTGAGCTTCGATGCAATTGCTGAAAGACTTTGTCCACACCGGTATCCGATGCCCCCACCAAAGCTGCCGGCTGATGCACCAGTCGCGGATGTTTTCGTGCCACTGCTGAAACGTCTTGGCATACCGCGCGGGGTAGAAGCGCAGTTGATCTTCGCAGCGAGCCGGGGCGTATTCGCCCCGATGCGTGTCGGCGGATGCGGGCGTCGCGGATGACGGAGAATAGTCGTCG
>JBBDXA010000262.1:0-8669 GCA_040902585.1 Phycisphaeraceae bacterium | reverse complement strand
CGGGGCGAATACGCCCCGGCTCGCCCCCGCTGCGCTGATCTTCCACCATCGCGCGCAGGGCCGCACCCGCGAGGCGGTCATCCGTCACCTTCACGTACCACTGGTCGCTCAGGTACGGCTCGATCGGCACGTGGCTGCGATAACTGTGGCCCACCGAGTGTTTGTAGGGCTTCATGTCTTCGAGCAGGTCGTGCTGCTTGAACCACTGCACGATCGCGCGGCGGGCGTCTTCGCGCGACTTGCCGAGGAGTTCGTGCGCGAAGGGGTCGACACTCGCGTCCGACGCGGGCACCTGCGGTGCTCCCGCTAAACCGGCCCACTCTTCGAGGGGCCAGCCGTGATCTTTGCTGATGCTCGCGTCGGGGGCCATCACGTTGATCACCGGTAAATTGTGTCGCCGACCGATCTCGTAGTCGTTGGGATCATGCGCGGGGGTCACCTTCAAAAAGCCCGTGGCGAACTGGGCTTTCACATCATTGGGATCGCCGCCGTGGGCGATGGGCAGGACCACGTAGTCATCTTCGATAATGGGGATGATGCGGTTGACGATGGGCAGGCGGACGAACTTGCCGCGCAGGGCGGCGGCGCGGGGATCGCGCGGGTTGATCGCCACAGCCGTGTCGCCGAGCATGGTTTCGGGGCGGGTGGTGGCGACGGTGATGTACTGGATTGCGGATTGCGGATCGCGGATTGCGGATTGTTCCGTCCCTTGGCCCTTGGCCCCTGGCCCCTGGCCCTCTACCACCGGATACTTCAAATAGTAAAACTGCCCGTCGATCTCTTCGTTTTCCACTTCATCATCGGCCAGCGCGGTCTGCGAAACCGGGTCCCAGTTCACCAACCGCTTGCCGCGATAGATGAGCCCGTCCTTGAAGAGCTGGAAAAACGCCTCGCGCACGGCCGCGGCACAGACGTCATCCATCGTGAACCGCTGGCGATCCCAGTCGCAGGAGCAGCCCATGTCCTTGAGCTGGTTGGTGATCCGCTCTTCGTATTCATCCTTCCACTGCTGCACCTTGGCGATGAACGCCTCGCGCCCGCCCTGGCCTTCGAGTTCTAAGCGCTTGTAATGTGCCAGCGCGGGCTTGCCTTCGGATTGCAGACGTTTGTCCACCACGGTCTGCGTGGCGATGCCCGCGTGATCGGTGCCGGGCATCCACATCGTGTTGTCACCCTTCATGCGATGCCAGCGCGTGAGGATGTCCTGCAAGGTGTTGTTCAGCGCGTGCCCCATGTGCAGCGCGGCGGTCACGTTGGGCGGAGGAATGACGATGGAATATGGGCTCGCGGATTGTTCAGCCGCTTGCGGCTTAGCATCCGCATGAAACGCGCGGGCCGCCGTCCATCGCTCGCTGACGCGCGGCTCCACCTCGCTGGGCGTGTACTTGGGGGCAAGGTCGTTCGATTCGGTTGGGGGCGTGGTCTGATTCATGGTGTTAATCGAGAGATAAACGATGCGAAGCCGCGAGCGGCTGCGTCAATGGTATCGAATGGAAACGAATGATCGCGAAGGAAAAGCGAAGCTCAGAGGCGGGGGTCAGCCCCTCAGCTAACGGCGACCGGATGGAAGTGCGCGGGAGGCATATCAAGGATTATCAGCGAATGCGGCGCGGAGTCAAAGTTGCGGCGCTCATTCCTCGTCTTCAGGCTCCAAGGGACTGAACGTGCCATCCTTGATATAGAAGGGGATGCCTCGATCGGCATCCAGAGTCACATAGCGCACGGAGGTGCCCGGTTTGCCCGGCTCCTCCCACTCCAGACAATACGTAATCAACCGGCGCGTCGGCCCATAGTCGTACTCGCCCCATGCCTGGTGCCTCGCCCGCGCTGGCACCTCAGTCTCCCTGACCGCGACAGGCAATAGCTTCGCCAAAAGTTCCTCGCCCGGCTCCCACTGCGTGGGCACCACGACGCCGTCCGTCATGTCCACTGTGACGCGATGTTCCCAGCCGGCTTCTGAATCAAGATCAAGATCGATCAGGCGATGATTGATGTATCGGCCCGTTCCCCCAGCCTTGAACTCGAGAGGTGTTCCGTCCTGACGCTTCAAGGTGAGCGTCACTTGCTCGTTCTTGCCGACCACAAATCGCCCAGCCGGGTCGGTCGGATGATCGCGGAATGCGTCGACGCCGGAATCGAGATCCTTTTGAAGCTGCACCGCTGCAATGGCCACGGCTTGCTTCACCTCCTCGGCCATCGGGTCAAATCGACCGTCCCACCGCCTGCGCTTGCCGGGACGCCAATGCTCCTGCACCACGAACTGTGTGAAGTTGAAGGTGATCTCGGTCCCGTTCGAGAAGGCATAGGTTCGAAAGAAAAGCGTCTCCGTGAAGTGAACGTGGCAGTACTCCGTCGCGACCGACATCAGCAGAGCATGAGCCTCCTTGTACTTCATGCCCGGCTTGATCTTCTCGACCACGGCAGCGGCGTCGGGCGGAAGGGCTACTCCCTTGAGCGGCTCGGGTGAAACTCCCACCGGCGGCGCAGGGGCAACCGGCTGCGGATTCTTCGTCGTAGCGCAGCCGCACAGAGCGATGCATGAAAGAACGATAGACGCAAACCATGTTTTCATGTGATGCTCACTTTCATGCGTTGCTGCGCCGCAAGCGGCACCGGGGGCTCACCGGCTCTTCCGCTTACGCGACTTGAACCGTGGGCCGCTCTTCTTGCCTTCGGGCGTAAGCTGCGGGGCAGCGGCGCCGCGGCTCGCCAGCGCGGAGAGATCCATCTTCCCCATCCCCATCAGCGCCTTCATGCGCCCGAGCATGCCCATGCCCGCCATCTGCTTACTCATCTCGCTCACCATGCCGAAGCCCTTCACAAGCTGGCTCACATCCGCAGCGCTCGACCCGCTCCCGCGCGAGATGCGGCGACGGCGGGCGTTGTTCAAAACGTCCACATCCTTGCGCTCCGCCCTCGTCATGCTCTGAATGATCGCCTCGGTCCGGTCGATCTGTTTGTCATCCACATCGACGCCCTTAAGCTGTTGCCCGATGCCAGGCAGCATGCCCATCAGGCTCTTCATCGAACCCATCTTGCGGATCGACTTGAGCTGACCGAGAAAATCTTCCATCGTCAGCTTGCCCTTGCTCATTTTCTCCTGAAGCGCGAGAGCCTCTTCCTCGCTCACCTGCTGCTGGGCCTTTTCGACCAGGCTGATGACGTCGCCCATGCCGAGCATGCGCGAAGCGATGCGCTCGGGGTGAAACTCTTCCAGGGCATCGAGCTTTTCGCCCACGCCGATGTACTTGATGGGTTTGCCGGTGACGTGCTTGACGCTGAGGGCTGCGCCGCCGCGGGTGTCGGAGTCGAACTTGGTGATGATCACGCCGTCGAGTTCGAGTTCATCGTTGAAGGCTTTGGCGCTCTTGACCGCATCCTGTCCGGTCATGGCATCGATGACCAGGAAAATCTGGTGCGGGTTGCAGGCGCTGTTCACCTTGCGGAGTTCATCCATCAGGTCATCGTTGATGTGCAGCCGACCGGCTGTGTCGAGAATGACGACATCCACCTTGGTCTTCTTCGCCGCGACGATCGCGTTCTTCGCAACCGTCACCGCAGCGCCCACGGCTTTGCCGTACTCGGCGATCTTGTCCATCTCGCAGTAGAAGCTGACCTTGCCCGCGCCTTCGACGGTTTCCTGCACCTGCTTGCTGAGCGTCTCAAGCTGCAAGACCGCGGCTGGACGCTGAAGGTCCGCCGCGACGAGCATGACGTTCTTGCCCTTTTTCTTGAGGACCGCCGCGAGCTTGCCGCAGGTGGTGGTTTTGCCCGAGCCCTGCAAGCCAGACATCATGATGACCGTAGGGCCGGGCGTGACCATCATGATGCCGGGCGTGTCCTCTTCGCCGCCGGTCATGACGCGCACGAGCTCGTCGTACACGATCTTGATCATGAGCTGGCCGGGCTTGAGGCTCTCGATGACCTTTTCGCCTTCAGCCTTGGCGACGACCTCGGAGCAGAACTGCTCGACGACGTCGTAGTGAACATCGGCTTCAAGCAGCGCGGTGCGCACTTCGTCCATCGCCTCGGTGACGTTGGATTCGCTGATTTTGCCCTTGCCGGAGAGATTGCGCAGAACGTTGGAGAAACGCTCGGTGAGTGATTCAAACATAAGAGTGACCTGCTGCTTTCAATTGAAGGACGGGCAGGCCTTGACCGGGAGGAGGATGGTAGGCGGGGGCGAAAGGCGGGGCAAGTAGGCACAAAGCCGCGACCGGTGGTCGCGGTCCGGCGAAAGACGCCCAAGAGATCGAAGGGCCTCCCCCGGCACGTGAGCGCAATGCCCCATCAAAAAAACAACCCCGGCGTGAACCGGGGTTGCGCGAAGTTCAAGTTGTTGAATCAATCACTCACACCATGCGGCGACGACGAAGCATCAGGCCGCCGAGCGCCAGCAAGCCAAGCGCGGCGGTGGCGGGTTCGGGGACACCGGCACCGGTAGTCGTGAGCGTCCACGTGTAACTCAGGTCAGAACCGTTGGAAACGGTAGAGAAGTTGTCCAGTCGGTAGACGCCCGGCCCCAACGGCAAAACAGATACAAAGAAAGAGCCTGTGCCGCCGCCATCGCTCCCAATCAAGGCACCCGGGTTCACATCAGCAGTGTACAGATCGACACCTACTGAAAGTAAATTTGCACCGGCCAGGAGTTGGATTGATTCGAGAACGGAACCGCCAGGCACGGTGAAGATGTAGTCATCAAAGCCTTCGAACGTACCCAAGATCTCGTTGTCGCCGAGAAGGAGGATCCCGACATCCGCACCGACGACCGTACCACCGGCCGTGGAAGGCGCGTCGCCATCGACCGCTTCATCGTAAATGACCACGGCTTGGGCCTGCGACACCGCCACATGCATGAGCGCCAAAGACAACACGATCGCTGCGAACTGTTTCATTTGTTCCCTTTCAATAAAGTAGCCAACTCGTCCTCAATTCAGGACTCTTCTCATTTCCTCGACAATCGTAGATGGGTCACTGTCCTCCATCCCCTGACTCAAACTCCCGCCATACTAACGAATCCTTCCTGTCATACAAGGGGAATTTTGGGCAACCAGAGAAAACGAGCGGAAAAGTCATATTCATTTCATTCATGCATGCATGGATTAATGGCGACAGGTGACTGAGTTGAAGTCCGCGCCGCGTTCGGCCGAAGAAAGTGGAACAGCCGCGCGGCGAGCGGTGCCTTTCCATTAGGAGGAGAATCATGAAGCGAACGAGCCTGATCCTGGCGTTGTCTATTCATCTTCTGGTCTGCGCTGCAACGGCGGACGGCGCGACGAAGCTGACGCCCAACCAGCGCAATGCGGTCTCCCGCGGCGAGTCCTACATCAAGGAAGTGGACAAATCCCTGCCGGAACTGGCCGGACTGCTGGACGCAGCCGGGAAATTCGAGTTGCCGAAGGTGAACTACGGCGCCCTGCTCTCGCTCATCAAGGACTTTGAGAATCTCAAGCAGAAGGCGACCAACGCCGCCAACGCGACGAAGGAGTTGCCCGAAGGCAGCCCGGAGCGGACCGCGCTTCAGGAGAAGGTTGATGAACGATTCAAGATGCTCGACGCACACCTCGAATCGTGCAACGCGTTGAAAGCAAAGCTCGATGAGATTCGCGATCCGAAAAATTTCCCGGACTTCGACAAGGATTATGAGACGCTCAAGTCGATCTCCGAGGCGTATCGGGCGAACTTCACGTTCATCAGTCGCCCCGATGAGTTGGCCGCGCTCTGGGGCCAGACGGATGACAACCTCAAGTGGTATCGCGAGAAGTTTGAAACCTACAAGGTCGCCATGCTGCAAAAGACGCAACAGGGCACAGCGTTTTACGCCCTGACGGGGCAGTTCGCCAAGAACATCAAAGCGTTCCGCGAGAAGGCGCAGAATGCTGTTGACGAGGCCAAGCCCTTTATTGAAACGAACATCAAGGAAGCGGAAGAAATGGCCGCCAAGGCCGCCGCGGAAAAGAAGCCGGCGTTCTTCGGCGGCGGCGTGAAGCAGAAGCTGGACATCGCGCAGCAATACCTGCGGGTCTTCGGCATCCTCGCAGGCGAAGAACACCCAGCCTATCTCGCATACAAAAAGTCATACGATGAAACCTCGTCGCGCATCGACAAGCTGCGTGACTCCTTGAAAGAAGAAATCATCGCCGCCACGCCCTTCCCGCAGGACAACTACAAAGGCGCGGACAAGAGCGCGCTGGCCGCACAAGTGCTGGCGCAATGGAAGAAGGTGTACCCCAAGGACGAGGTGATGACCGTGCGCTTCAGCGTGTCCGACTGGCGCAGCGAGACCGGCTGGCAGTATGAAAAGGCCTGGTCACGCTGGACCTACTTCGACACCTCCACGCTCCAGGTGCGCGTGGTGGTCAAGGACAATGACCGGGTCGCATCGATCTACGTGGCGTTTCTCAACCGCGACAACGCCAACAAGAAGATCACGGTCGGGGCGCACACCAAGTCGACCTATTCCGTCGAGCAGATGCTCCTGACGAATGTAAGTATGTCCTCGGCTGATTGAAGCTTTCGTTCTCTATTGTCTCCCTCGGAAGCTCGCCGGCCGCGAACGCATCGCCCGTGCTCCCGTCAGGCCTACATTCCCTGCCATCTACCCCGGGTCTTGCCAAAAGGTGAACCCGGGTGTTTACTACGGCGAGGAGTGAACACATGAAGGCTATCCATTTCGCCGTTCTGTTTGGGATCATTTCCTTGCTGGTGATCGCCACGCCTCGCGTCAAAGCTCAAAAGGCTGACCCGAAAGAATCCCCCACCGACGCCAAGGCCCGCATCGAGCGAATGGAAAAAATCGCCGACTTCGCCCTCATCCCGCCCGTCCCCAACACCTCCCCCCTTCCCGCCTACGACTACGACAAGCTCGACTACGGCATGACCATCGGCATCGAGCGCACGCCCGCCGGCAGGCTCTGGGCCTGCTGGGTCGCCGGTGGTGACAGCCCCAAGGCCTACTTCGTTCTCGCCACGAGTGATGATGATGGTGAGACCTGGTCGAAGCCGCGAATGGTGCTCGACTCGCATTCGAAAGACCTGCCGCGCGAGCGCAGCATTCTCGTGGGCAACCTGTGGACCGATCCGAAAGGTCGGCTCTGGTTGATCTTCGATCAGTCGATGGACATGTTTGACGGCCGCGCCGGCGTGTGGGCCACCCTCTGCGACAACCCCGACGCGGATGCACCCACATGGTCCCCGCCCACACGAATCTGGCACGGCGTCACGCTCAACAAACCCACCGTCCTTTCCACCCGCGAATGGATGCTCCCCATCTCCCTCGATCAACGCGGCGGCTTCGGCCCGTTCAAAGGCTGCTTCAGCGAACTCGATCCCATGCGCGGCGCCAATGTCTTCGTCTCCACCGATGAAGGCAAAACATGGAGCCGCCGGGGCATGGTCACGTTCCCCAATCCGGACTGGCACGAACACATGATCGTCGAGCGAAAGGATGGCTCACTCTGGATGCTCGCGCGAACACGCACCGGCATCATGGAAAGCACTTCGCTCGACGCCGGTAAGACCTGGTCCAAAGCAGTCGACTCCGCGATCAAAAATCCCAACGCCCGCTTTCACATCCGTCGCCTCCGCTCCGGCAAGCTGCTCCTGATCAAGCATGGCGACAAGATCGATCAGCACGCCGGCCGCGTGCAACTCAGCGCCTGGCTCTCCGATGATGATGGCAAGACCTGGGCCGGCGGCCTCGTGCTCGACGAACGCAAAGGCATCTCCTACCCCGACGGCTTCCAGGCCCCCGATGGCCGCATCTATATCTCCTACGACCGCAACCGCGCGACCGATGGCGAAATCCTCATGGCCCGATTCACGGAGAAGGACATCCTCGCGGGCAAGCTGGTGGAAGAGAAATCGAAGTTGAAGATGCTCATCAGTCGGCCGCTGGCGAAGCGAGAGGGGTCGAAGTGAAGAAAAAACAACCCCGGCGTGAACCGGGGCTGCTCGAAGTTCAGGTTGTTGAATCACTCGATCACGCCGCGCGTCGCCGGCGCATCATCAGGCCGCCCAGGGCCAACAAGCCGAGTGTGGCGGTGGCGGGTTCGGGGACGGTGATATTGTTTCCGACCCAGACTTCGAGGTTCTTGATGGTGAACGCGCTTGCGTTGGGGCCGAAGGTCCAGTCCGTGTCGCCCGCTCCCGGCGCGTTCTGACTGGCGATGCCCATGCGACCGCTCTGGTTCAAGCCGTTGAATCCGAAGAGCGTTTCCTCGCTGCCGGGCGTCGTGATGTTGAAGATCTGCATCGAGCCGTGGCCTGTGCCGCTGGTGCCGCCGGTGTCTTTCCAGTCGAAGAAGCTGTTCGACGAACCGAACGCTCCGCCGCCGTTCTGGCTGTAGTTGCTCGCCCAGAACTCAACGATGCCGGTGAATCCGGTGCCGGCGGTGATGCTGCCATGGTTGGTCTCAACGTTCATGTCGGACACGAGGGTGCCGTTCTGGACGATGCCTGTTCCCGAATTAGGCACGCCGAGCAAGCTGGCGATCGGATTGAAAGTGTCCATGGAGGCCCACACCCACTGCCGCGGTCCACCAGCGACCTGTACCTCAAAATAGTAGGCCACGCGGGTGAACGAACCGGGCACGATCGATCCTGAATTATCCACGGAGTACGGAACGCCGCCGGTGTTGAAGTTGAAGGTATTGGGAATGTTCAAGTTG
>JBBDXA010000261.1:0-58681 GCA_040902585.1 Phycisphaeraceae bacterium | reverse complement strand
GCGGAAGCAGCCCGACCTTCGTCGAAGTCAGCGGAATGAAGCTCGCAAAGTCATCCGCCCTCAGCGGAGTCTTCACTGCCTGGCTCCCATCCACACGAACCTGCCAGGGAAAACTTCGCCGCGTCTTCTTCCATGCCGTGGGCTCCAGGTTGTGCTTGCAGGGCGTCGTCGCCAGGTAAGGCCCACGCAGAACGCCCGTCTCGAAGTTGTACAGAAACAACCGATCACCCACCTCTACCTTGCTGTAATGGTGCTGGTGGTTTTCACCGCCGTTTGTGCCAAAGAGCGAGCGGTCGAGGCATTCTTGCTCGGTGGTCATGTCGCACAGAAAGATGAAGGTTCGCACGGTTGTCATCCTAAGTCCGTGTCGCCCACGGATCGACCAACCGCCCAATGGTATCTTGTCCCAGCTATCCGCACCGGACCGATCCCCCCGCCGTCCGTCCCGCAATCGCCCGTGTCCACCGAAACAGCTTCTCCGACAGGTTGCCCGCCTCATGCCCATCAAAAAGTCCGAACTTTATTCCTCCCTCTGGTCAAGCTGCGATGAACTTCGCGGCGGCATGGATGCCAGTCAGTACAAGGATTACGTCCTCGTTCTGCTGTTCATCAAATACGTCAGCGACAAGTACGCCGGCACACCCTATGCCCCCATCACCATCCCGCCCGGTGCCAGCTTCAAGGACATGGTCGCCCTCAAGGGCATGAAGGACATCGGCGATCAGATCAACAAGAACATCATTGCCCCGCTCGCCAAGGCCAACAAACTGTCCGACATGCCCGACTTCAATGACGATGGCAAACTCGGCAGCGGTCAGGAGAAATCAGAACGACTCACCAACCTCATCGCCATCTTCGAAAACAAAGCCCTCGACTTTTCCAAGAACCGGGCTGATGGTGATGACATCCTTGGCGATGCCTACGAATACCTCATGCGGCACTTCGCCACCGAAAGTGGCAAGAGCAAAGGCCAGTTCTACACGCCCGCCGAAGTCAGCCGCATCATCGCCCAGGTGCTGGGCATCCGCACCGCCATCACCACCAGTGCCACCACCGTTTACGACCCCACCTGTGGCTCGGGCTCTCTCCTGCTCAAAGTCGCCGATGATGCCCGCACACGCGTCACGCTCAACGGCCAGGAAAAAGATGGCCCCACCAGCGGCCTCGCCCGCATGAACATGATCCTGCACAACAACCCCACCGCAGTGATCGAACAGGGCAACACACTCACCAACCCCAAGTTCACCGATGGCGACTCACTCAAAACTTTCGACTATGTCGTCGCCAATCCTCCATTCTCCGACAAACGCTGGTCCACCGGCCTTGAACCTCTCACTGATCCTTACGAACGCTTCAAGCACCTGGGCGTCCCTCCCGCCAAGCAAGGCGACTATGCCTACCTGCTTCACATCATTCGCTCCCTGAAATCCACCGGCAAAGGGGCCTGCATCCTGCCGCATGGCGTCCTCTTCCGCGGTCATGCCGAAGGGGATATCCGCCGCAATCTCGTCCGCCGTGGCTTCATCAAAGGCATCATCGGCCTACCCGCCAATCTCTTCTACGGCACCGGCATCCCCGCCTGCATCATCCTCATCGATAAAGAACATGCCCACACCCGCAAGGGCATCTTCATGATCGATGCCAGCAGCGGCTTCATGAAAGATGGCCCCAAGAATCGCCTTCGCTCGCAGGATATCCATCGCATTGTCGATGTCTTCATCCGCACCGTGGATGTGCCCCGTTACTCCCGCATGGTTCCGCTGGACGAAATCGAACGTAACGATTTCAACCTCAACCTCCCTCGCTATATCGACAGCCAGCAACCCGAAGATCTTCAAGACATCGATGGCCACCTTCGCGGCGGCATCCCCAACCGCGATCTCGATGCCCTGAGGCAATACTGGGATGTCTGCCCCAAGCTGCGTACTTCCCTGTTCAAGCCCAACTGCCCAGGCTACTGCGATCTGTCCGTCGATAAGGCTGCCATCAAATCCACCATCTACGGACATCCGCAGTTTGCCGCCTTCATCACGGGCATGAACACCCACTTCGCCGCCTGGCGTGATGATGTCGCCGGCGAACTCAAAGCCCTCAAGCCCGGCTTCCATCCCAAGGAAACCATCGTCGATGTCTCCGAAGAACTGCTCGCTCACTACGAAGGCAAGCCGCTCTTGAATCCTTATGACGTGTACCAGCACATGATGGATTACTGGGCGGCCGTCATGCAGGATGATTGCTACCTCATCGCCGCCGACGGTTGGAAGGCGGCCACCTATCGCGTGATCGAGGTGGACAAAAGAGGCAAGGAAAAGGACAAAGGCTGGGCCTGCGATCTGGTGCCCAAGTCGCTGATCGTTGCCCGGTACTTCGCCAAGGAGCAGGCTGCCCTCGATCAGCTTGCCGCCGACCTGGGAAATGCCGACGCCAAACTGACGGAACTGGAAGAGGAACACAGCGGCGAAGAAGGTGCCTTCGCATCGATCGACAAGCTCAATAAAGCCGCCGTCGCCGCCCGGCTCAAAGAAGTCAAAGCTGATCCCGAGGCCAAGGAAGAAGCCGCCGCCCTCAAGGAGTGGATCAGCCTCAGCGATGAAGCGACCCGTCTGAAGCGGGAACTCAAGGAAGCCGATGCAGCCCTCGATGATCAGGCTTATGCCCACTACCCCAAGCTCACCGAGAAAGAGGTCAAGATGCTGGTGGTGGATGACAAGTGGCTTGCCGCACTCGATGTCGCCATCCACGGCGAGATGGATCGTGTCAGTCAGCAGCTCACGCAACGTGTGAAGGAACTGGCCGAGCGATACGAAACGCCGATGCCCGCGATGACCAGCCGCGTCTCTGAGTTAGAGACGAAGGTGAACGGCCACCTGGAAAGGATGGGGTTCAAGTGGAAGTGAAGAAGGGATATAAGCAGACTGAGATCGGAATGATTCCAGAGGAATGGAACGTCACACCGCTGGGAACTATGGCGACATTTAGGACCGGTCCCTTCGGAAGCACACTTCACAAGTCCGATTACGTAGCCGGTGGTGTTCCGGTCATTAATCCGATGCAGATTGTGGACGGTAGATTAATTCCAACCAATTCAATGGCAGTCACGGAAGAAGCGGCTCAGAAACTTTCTGAGTTTAGACTCACACCCGGCAATGTTGTCATCGGACGCCGGGGTGAAATGGGACGATGTGCCTTCGTAGGTAAGGAACACCTTGGATGGATATGCGGAACAGGTTCGATGATCCTTCGACCGCTCGACGTGTTAGATGCTCGATATCTTCAGCGGGTTCTGTCGAGCCCGCCAATGGTCGCCGCGATCGAGAATACATCCGTTGGCACAACCATGATCAATCTAAATCATGGAACGCTCCGCAATCTCCTGATCGCCACACCACCGCTCCCTGAACAGGAAGCCATCGCCGAGGCGTTGAGTGATGCGGATGGCTTGATCGAATCGCTGGAGCAGCTCGTCGCCAAGAAGCGGCAGATCAAACACGGTGCGATGCAGGAACTGCTCACCGGCCACAAACGCCTGCCGGGGTTCAGCGGGGAGTGGATTGATAGACCATTGGGTCGCATGGCTGAGATTCGGAGCGGCGGTACGCCAAGCACCACACAGCGTCACTATTGGGACGGCAATATTCCGTGGTGTACACCCACGGATATCACGGCGTTGAACGGCTCCAAGTACTTGCATCAAACGAGTCGGTCAATAAGCGTTGAAGGATTGAAGGCGAGTTCCGCAGAAATGCTTCCAGTGCGTTCTGTCGTTATGACGTCGCGGGCAACCATCGGAGAATGTGCAATCTCGACAGTGCCGGTTTGTACGAATCAAGGTTTCAAGAATTTCATCCCGCACGAAGACGTTGATGCGGAGTTTCTTTATTACATCCTCACGACGAAGAAGGAAGACTTCACGAGTCTCTGTGGTGGTAGCACCTTCTTGGAAATTGGAAAGACGCAGCTCTTGCCCTTTGTCCTACGAACACCGGCGGTATTGGCTGAACAAACCGCCATCGCCACCGTCCTCGCCGACATGGACACCGAGATCGCCGCCATCGAAGCGAAGCTATCCAAAGCCCGCCTGATCAAACAGGGCATGATGCAGGAACTGCTCACCGGGAGGATTCGTCTCGTATGAAAAACTACTACCGCGTTCTGCTGGGGGCCGGGAGCAAGCTGGCCGAGGAATGTATCGCCGGGAACTTCATCGGTGCGGGCTATGGCATCACCCATGACCTGACCGGCAGGTTGCCCGATCAGTGGCATGTGTTTAACAAGGAGTTCATTCCCATTTATCTGGCGAGTCATCCGGCCAAGACAAAGATCGCCGCAGGTCTGGCGTGTGGAATGGTGTGGACGGTTTCCAAAGGGATTCAGACCGGCGATAACGTTGTCTGCCCGGATGGGTCCGGCCGCTACCGCGTAGGTGAAGTGATCGGTGATTACGTTCATGCCGCAGGCGAGAAGCTGCCCCATCGCCGGCCGGTGCGGTGGCTGCCGGTGGTGATCGATCTGGCGGACACCAGCGAAGAGCTGGAGAAATCCATCCTGTCGCGTGGCATGGTCTGCAATCTGAGTCGTTCCGGACACTCGGCGGAACTCGAACGGCTGATCGGGGGTGTGTCACCGATCATCGATCCGATAGACGGGAAAACGATCGATGACTTGGCCAACTTCGCAATGGAGCGACACCTGGAAGACTTCCTGGTGCAGAACTGGGCCCAAACTGAGTTGGGCAAGCGGTACGACATCTACGAGGAAGAAGGTGAGCGAGTCGGTCAGCAATATCAAACGGACACGGGGCCACTTGACATCCTGGCCGTAAGCAAGGACAAGAAGGAACTGTTGGTGGTGGAGCTGAAGAAGGGCCGGGCCAGTGATGCGGTAGTCGGACAGACACTGCGGTACATGGGCTACGTGCAGGAGGAACTGGCCGAGGTGGGGCAGACGGTCAAAGGGATTATCATTGCGTTGGATGATGACCAGCGGATTCGCAGAGCGTTATCGATGATTCCGACGGTTGACTTCTACCGCTACTCGATCAGCTTCAAATTAGTACGGGGATGACATGAGCGACATCGGCAAATCTGAACGCACGACCCAGGATCGCGTGATCGCTCTCTTCAAGAATGAACTGGGCTATCGCTTTCTGGGCGACTGGTCCGACCGCGAGAACAGCAATATCGAGGAGGGGCTTCTCACCGCCTGGCTCAAAGGCAATGGAGCGACGCCCGAGCAGATTGCCGGTGTGCTTCACAAGCTCCGCACCGAGGCGGGGCACCCAGGGCGGACGCTTTATGAAAACAACAAAGCAGTGTACAGCCTGCTTCGTTATGGCATCTCGCTGAAAACCGAAGTCGGGCAGGTGACGCAGACGATCGCCCTGATCAACTGGAAGGAGCCTGCGAAGAATGATTTCGCGATTGCCGAGGAGGTGACGCTTAGAGGCGGACACGAACGGCGGCCTGACCTGGTGCTTTATGTCAACGGCATCGCGCTCGGAACGCTGGAGCTGAAGAACAGCCGTGTGTCGCTTGGGGATGGCATACGCCAGAGTCTTTCCAACCAGAAGCCGCAGTTCAATGAATGGTTCTACAGCACGGTGCAGTTCATCTTCGCCGGGAATGACTCGGAGGGCTTGCAGTACGGCACCATCGGCACCGAGGAGAAGTATTTTCTCAAATGGAAGGAAGATGAACAGGACAACACGCGGTTCAAGCTGGACAAGTACCTGCTGAAGATGTGTGCGAAGGATCGGATCATCGAGCTGATGCACGACTTTGTGCTGTTTGATGGCGGCGTGAAGAAGTTGCCGCGCGTGCATCAGTACTTTGGCATCAAGGAAGCCCAGCGGCATGTGCGAGAGCGGAAAGGCGGCATCATCTGGCACACCCAGGGCAGCGGAAAGAGCATCGTGATGGTGATGCTGGCCAAGTGGATTCTGGAGAACAACCCCAATGCCCGCGTGGCGATCATGACTGATCGCGATGAGCTGGACAAGCAGATCGAACGGGTGTTCCAGGAGGCTGGTGAGAAGATCAAGCGAACCAGCAGCGGCCGGGATTTGATGTCACAGCTCGGTCAGGCGAAGCCGCGACTGCTCTGCTCACTGGTGCACAAGTTTGGCCGACAGAAGGTGGACAACTTTGATGCGTTCATCAAGGAGCTCGAAGCCTCGCCGAGCCAGACGGTGGGCGAGCTGTTTGTGTTTGTTGATGAATGCCATCGCACGCAGAGTGGCAAGCTGCACCGCGTGATGAAGGCGATGATGCCCAATGCGGTGTTCATCGGTTTCACGGGGACGCCGCTGCTGAAGCAGGACAAGGCGACCAGCCTGGAAGTGTTCGGCGGGTACATCCATACGTACAAGTTCAGCGAGGCCGTTGAGGACAAGGTGGTGCTGGACCTGGTGTACGAAGCACGCGACATCGACCAGCGGCTCGGCTCCGAAGACAAGATCGATGCGTGGTTCGATGCCAAGACCAGGGGGCTCAACGATTGGCAGAAGGATGAGCTTCGCAAGCAATGGGGCACGATGCAGAAGGTGCTCAGTTCCAGATCACGCATGGAGCGGGTGGTCAGCGACATTGTGTTCGACTTCAGCGTGAAGCCCCGCATTTCCAATGAGCGAGGTAATGCCCTCCTGGTGGCTGCAAGCATCTACGAGGCATGCAAGTACTTCACGCTGTTTGAGAAGACGCCGTTTAGGGGCAAGTGTGCGGTGGTGACCTCGTACAACCCGCAGACGCAGGATGTGACGGAGGAAGAGACAGGGGCGAACACGGAGACGGACAAGCAGTTCCTCTACAACTGCTACACGGAGCTTTTGAAGGATGTCGATCCGAAGCCGGGCATGACCAAGACTGAGACGTACGAGGAGTGGGCGAAGGATCTGTTCAAGAGTCAGCCAGCGAACATGAAGCTGCTGGTGGTGGTGCAGAAGCTGCTTACTGGCTTCGACGCTCCGCCCTGCACTTACCTTTACATCGATAAGTCGATGCAGGATCACGGCCTGTTCCAGGCGATCTGTCGCACCAATCGACTTGATGGCGAAGACAAGGACTTCGGCCACATCGTTGACTATAAGGATCTGTTCAAGAAGGTCGAGAACGCGATCGCGGTTTACACCTCCGAGCTTGATCACACGGCTCCGGGGGCCGACCCGCAGGTGTTGCTCAAGGATCGCCTCAAGAAGGGGAAGGAGCAGCTTGACGCCGCGATCGAGACGTTGAATTTGCTGTGTGAGCCGGTGGAGCCACCTGCTGGTGAATTGCAGCACATCCATTATTTCTGCGGGAACACCGAGATTGCGACGGATCTGGAAGAGCGGGAGCCGCAGCGGGCAATGCTCTACAAGTCAACCGCTGGGCTGGTGCGGGCGTATGCGAACATCGCGGATGAACTGGAGTCAGCCGGTTATGACATGGATGACATTGCCCGCATCAAGAAGCAGTTGAAGTACTACTTGAACATTCGCGAGGTCATCCGAAATGCTGCCAATGAGAAGCTGGACCTGAAGGCTTATGAAGCAGACATGCGGCACCTGATCGACACGTATATCGAGGCTGATGAACCGAGGAAGATTTCGCCGTTTGATGACATGGGGCTGTTGGAATTGATCGTCAAGACAGGCATCGCCGCGGCCATCACCTCACAACTGGGCGGCCTCAAGGGCGACAAGAACGCCATCGCTGAGACCATTGAGAACAACGTCCGCAGCAAGATCATCAAGGAACACCTGAACGACCCGGCTTACTACGAGAAGATGTCGACTTTGCTGGATGAAATCATCGCAGCCCGCAAGTCGAAAGCCATCGAGTACGAGGAGTACCTGAAGCGAATCGGCCAGCTCGCCAAGAGAGTGCAAGATGGCGGTGCTGAGAATCTGCCTGAGAAGATCAATACGCCAGGCCGGCGGGCTCTCTACAACAACCTGAGTGAGAATGAAGACCTTGCGATGAAGGTCGATGAAGCAGTAAGGCAGGCCAGGCCAGACGGCTGGCGTGGAGTAAGGGCCAGAGAGTTGGTGATCAAGGCTGCATTGTTCGGAGTGCTGGGGGACCAGGAAGAGGTTGAGCGGATTTTCGTGATCATTGAGCAGCAGAAGGAGTACTGATGCCCACGAAGATCAAACTCGGCGAACTGGTGGTCGATGTCGTCAAGAAGGACATCAAGAATGTTCATCTGAGCGTCTACCCTCCGACAGGCAGAGTGCGAATCTCAGCACCGCTGCGAATGAGCGCGGACAACATCCGCCTGTTTGCAATCTCGAAACTGAACTGGATCAAGCAGCAGCAGCGAAAGCTGCTCACACAGGACCGTGAGACGCCTCGCGATTACCTCGACCGCGAGAGCCACTATGTGTGGGGTAAACGCTATCTCCTCAAGGTGATCGAGCTGGATGCTCCGCCGGCGGTTGAACTGAAGCACAGGACCCTGGTGCTGCAAGTTCGCTCAGGCTCTGATGTGGGGCGAAGGCAAGCAGTGCTGGAGACGTGGTTCCGTGAACAGGTGAAAGCAGAGGTGCCCCCGCTGATCGCGAAGTGGGAGCCTCTGCTGGGAGTCAAGGTCAAGCGATTCTTCGTGCAGAGGATGAAGACCAAATGGGGGAGCTGTAGTCCGCACTCGGGAAGTATTCGTTTGAACTCTGAACTGGCCAAGAAGCCGCCGGGTTGCCTTGAGTACATCGTGGTGCATGAGATGGCTCACTTCCTGGAGCCCAATCACAACAATCGTTTTGTGGCGATCATGGATAAGGCCCTGCCGCAGTGGCGATCACGTCGGAGGGAACTTAATGCCGCTCCGCTGTCACATGAGTCTTGGAGCTATTGATCTCTATGCCCTTCGGCATTGAAGCGGGGGATGGTCTGGACTATTCCTCTTGCCACACATCTACGGATAGATCGCGCCTGATCCTGCCGCTCTTCGCGTTCATCTGGGATGAGGTCAGGCCCTCCTTGCCCATCATTCTCCGTGGCGACCACCAGTCAGCGGGCTTTTCTTGCACTACGGAAACCACCAGAGCCGATTAATGGATGACGAAAGGATTCACCGCTCTTGGATAAGAGCGGAGATCAATGCCTCTTGGACAGAGGCGATCGGCAGGGACGCGAGACACCTGGAGGTGTCTGATGCCGACTCGACTCTCTCGCTTCCATTCTTTCCCAAGGCGAATCAATCGTAGGAACTGGGATCCAGCAATACCTGTGGGGATTCTCATCACACTCGTGGTGCTCGTTCTCCTCGTAGGCCTGTTCCTGCACTTGACTAAGCCCAGCCAAGTGAAGCCAGAAAAGGGAGCGGAACACAACCTCCGTCTCAGTTCATCTGCCAATTCTGGTAGTCTGTCCCAGTGTACTTGTTTATAAACACGCTTCAAATCGAAAGGTTTCCCATGCCCAAGTCCACGGTTTCTCAGCTCCACACTCTGATCTCCGAACTCCGCAAGCAACGCGCCGAGCTTGTAAAGGGTATCGAGGAGATCGACGCCATCTTCGCTGGTTTGGGGATCTCGGACACCCCCGAGAAGCGACGCGGCCGTCCGAAGGGCTCGGGAAAGAAGAGGAAGGATGCCACGAAGGCGAAGGCCAAGCGGCAGAAGTTCTCTCAGACGGCCAACGAGTTCGTGCTGGGCCTGGTCGATGGCAAGTCCCTCACCTCGGCTCAGGTCAACCAGGCATGGAAGAAGAGCGGGCGAAAGGGAGTCGCGAACAACACGTTGACCACTTTGACGAAGGGCGGCAAGCTCAAGCGAGAAGAGGTGAAAGGCAAGCGGGGTGGGACGTACAAGCAGGCATAAGGCTCGTTTTTTTGAGACGTGAGTTGATAAGCAAACGAGAGGTTGCTTCTACGGGCTGGCGATAACGCCGAACGGCACGGCAAGCGTTTCCATGAGGTAGTTCTCCGTTACGGCAAGCAGTTCAAGCTGTTCGCGGGAAGCTTTTTCTTTCGACAACCCGGGCTGCACGACGTTGATATGCAGCAGTACTCGCTGAGTGTCGGCCTTCTCCCGAATCCTTAGTAGATCGCTCTCGCCCCCCACTTCATACCGTGTACCGGAGTTACCTTGAAATCTCCGGGGTTCGCGTCTCAGCAGGTGGGTAAACAAGTCTCTGGGCTTTTCAAGCCATCGCACGCTCTTCTGAGCCTGGCCGCACAATTCATACAGTTCCTTGATACGGGCACCCGGACGATCTTCACTTGCAAACTTGCAGTGCCAGAATTCCACTGTGATGTGGTCGGCAAGTTCCGCGATGCCGACTACATCAGCGGACTCACCCTGGTCGTCGTCATCGAAAATGACGGTGAAGCTGCGCTTCCTCATCTCTTGAACCACTCGAAACTGCACGGAGATTGGATTGCGAGTTACGCCTTGCGACTCGACGCGGATATTCGTGCCAGACCAGTCCCATGTCTTGATCTGCTCGCGCGGAAACGGCTCCGGTTGCTGCCGTAACTCAACAAACTCGATACCGGTAAGCGATGAACCATCAGCAAACCAGAAGGTTGGAGGCTGTTCCTCGAAGAACTCCCGTAGTGAGATAGATCGGCTACGGTGATTGATAGACGCATTCGCCTCGTCAGTAGCCCGGATCACATAATCGGGAGCGTCGCCTCGTTCGATCAGATCAATTTCAAAGGCTGCCGTCACACTGTCCGACGAGATGCCGAAAGCAAGTGGTCCGGCGTTGCCCGAGTTCAAAAGTACGATGCTTGTATTGCAAAAGTAGATCGTCTGCCCGTTGACGACGAACGCAAACGCGCTTTCCGGCTCCCGGTAAACGATCTCCGGCCATTCAACGGCGATGGGGATCTTGTTTGGCCGCTTGGCGATAAGCACCGGCACCAACGTGCCGTTCAAGACCTCCTCGGGATCCAATTGTTCGTCAAGGAGCTTCGCTCCCACCTCGCCGCACCACTGGGTCAATTGGAGCAGATTTGTCGTGCGATAGGACCAAATTCGCCCCTTGTACGAGCAGCCAATGGTCGTCTTCCGTCCCTTTTCGTATCCTTGCCCGAACAGGTTAGATTTAATGGCTTTCTGCTTTTGTGCATGGGTCATCCCTGATTCCACGTCACTACCGGCCCGCATCGTGTAACGAACGAGCCGACCGAGTTGCTCACGGAGACCGACATTCTGCAACTTCAGGCGGTTGATGTCGGCAAGACAACGAAACACATTAGGACCACGGACTTGTTCAACTTCTCCGGCGACGGCCTCTGCCAGTCGCTTGAAGAAGCCCGCATTGCTGGAATTGTGGATGAAGAGAAGTCCTCGGGCCTGATCCCAGTGCAGGACATAGAGCTGCCAGTCCCAGTTGTGAATCTCATCGATCTGTGCCCAATCGACTGCCACACGGCGCGTGGAGACGATGACAAGCGTATTCTCATGGGGGTTCAATGTGTGATACACCTTGTCGAGCGTGTTGAAGCCGGGAATTCCTTGCTCGAAGTTCTCCGGCGTCCACGCGCCGCATTTAGTCCTATACACAACGGTACTCATTGCCGGACGGACATTCCGAAGCGTAATCTCCTCGGGAAGCTCTTGAAAGCCGCAAAGGAACTCAGATAGGTTGAAGTCGCTGTCAGTCGCTTTCTCACTCATGATGGGCAACAGGAGGTTCCAGTCGCTGTCGTGCTGATACAGCTTCCTGAGTTCATCCTTTACATCCAGATCGGCGACGTTGGCGATGAAAGTGGCATTGCCGAGATTTGGCTTCGTGCGCGTGAATCGTCCCGCCAATTGAAGCGTGACTGAGAGCGTCTTCCGAACGTCGTGGAAGGCAGCAATCTTAAGTTCAGGAAGGTCAAAGCCCTCCCCGAGCATGTCAACGCACACAACAATGCGAGCCTCGCCGGAGAGCAGCTTCTGGCGAATGCTGTCGCGCTCGGCCTTAGATGCAATGCCGGTGTGAATCTGTACCGGACTAAACTCAGTGTATTTCCGGTAGTGCTCAAAAACCTCTCTGGCTCTGGCAACCGTTGCAACGCGTGCCATCACGATATGGCCAAGGTGGAAATCGGCACGAAGCTGCTCGACTGCCGCTTCGGCAATGGCAATGTCCCTCCTAGCAGGATCGAATTCCAACACGGGCTTGAAGTGAATCGGCTTGAAGTAGCCCTGCTCCTGTGCTTGGCGAAGAGGAAGGGTAAAAATGCGGCGGCCTTCGATCGGACGGTCGTCGTTTCTAAACGGCGTTGCAGTGAATTGAACAATACGCGATTTCGTGAAAGCTGCCTTGTACTCACGCCATCGTGGGGCCGCGACGTGGTGAGCCTCGTCAATAAAGAGGCATGGGCACAGTTCGGCCATCCTATCCATGACCTCGGGGATGCATTGGCTGGCCAATGGCATTGTCGTGACCACCACATTGCACTTACGAAAGAATGAGTCCACCTGCGATATGTCTGCCGGCCGGCGATTTAAGACGCCAACGACCGGGTAACGAGCCTGCTCGGAGACGACTTGGAAACGGGGTGACTTGAGCAGCCCCAGTGTCAGGAGTTTCTCAGCAATCTGAGTCCGCAATGCGTCGGTAGGCACGACGACTAGCAGACGCTCACATCGCTCGGCAACAAGCAGGGCAAGCATCGTCTCGGTCTTGCCGACACCAGTGGGGAGCACGATCGTGGCTACATCGGTATGCACGGTCCAGTGCGATTGAACCGCGTAGATCGCACCGATCTGGGGCGGCCTAAGCCCTCGGATGCCGTGTTCGGTGTCCTCTCGCTTGGGGTTGAATGCGTCAATCCAGGAATCCCGTGTTTCCGCGACGATCTGGGCATACTCCTCCACGCTGCTGATCGGTGACGGCATCGCAGGATGCCCGATCCATTTCGCAGCCGAGAAATCAAAGACTGATGCAGTGGAGTTCTGTGCCTCGTTTGATCGAAGTCGAAGAGTGTGCGTAAAGCCGCTACCTGGCTGGGCAGTATTCGTAACGACAAGAGCCCTCGCCGAGCCGTCATCAGGGACGACAAGGAATCCCCGAATTCGCCGTTGGTCGTATGGTGTAACTTCCGCACTCCCGTCCCACCTTGGAACGTGAACCTGCTGGAGGACGTTGCCATTTTCCTTCAAATCGATTCGAAAAAGTGGGGGCAGGATGGCCTTCACGGGTTCGATTCCTACTTGCACACCAATCCAATGTGAGTGCGGTTGTAAACAGAACCAGATGTAAGCAATCGCCCTAGGAAAGAGGGATCCCGCGAGCAGAACGCTGCCAAGGCGACTGATTCGTGTTGTCTCCCGGTTGGTCTATGGTGAAGAATAATACCTCCTCGCCGTTTGTTCGGAAAGCTACGCCTCTCGCCTCAACATCGGCAACGGCACGTAGTACTTCTGGTACCGCTTCCCATCGGTGTACTTCACGCCGGCAGAATCTTCGACCAAAACCGTGGCCCTTGACTGAATCCGGTTGATCCGGCCAGTCAGCACTCGGCCGTCCATCTCGAAGCTCACCATGCGGCCCACCTGCAGATTGAACTTCACCGCGGCACTCTCACCTGGAGTGACGAGGTCGTGGTTGAATCCGGTGTGCCCGAACAGTCGGCGAGCCATCCCTTGGAACCGCTCCGCCCGGCAGCTCGACTTCGACCAGACCACCAGCTCTGCCAGGTGAACCATCTCATGCTCCATGATCCGCTGCATCGCCTCCAGGCGGTCATGGCACGGGTGTCCGCAGACGATCACGGACCTTTCAATCTCATCGAAGGTGAGAAAGAGCAGTCGGCTCGCAATCACGATCTCGTACTCTATTCCCTTGGGCTGGGGCCGGCGGTACGTGATGGTCTTGCCGCCGGCTCGGGTTGCCCTGGAGGACAAGCGAAAGCGAAGTGGATTGCCTGAGCGATCGATGGCTGCGGACTCGAGCTGCCCATCGAAATACCCACGGTCATAGAGCCGAAACAGGCGAGCTACATCATCAGGATGCACAACGTCGAAGTTCGGTGCCGTGATGTGCTTCGACTCACGGAGCATTGCCTGACGGATCTGGCTGAATCGCGAGCCGATGACCTCCGCGGAATGGGTGCGAGACAGAAGCTCAGGCAACGTGGGCATGCCTTAGTTGTAGCAGGTCAACTGAACGCAACCAGCTCTTTCAGGTCGATCTTCAGCCCCTTCGCCAGCCGCATCAACACCTCAAGGCTAGGGTTCCGCTTGCCGGATTCAAGCTCCGACACGTAATGCCGGCTCAGCTTTGAACGGGCAGCCAGCTCTTCCTGGGTGAGTGCAGCCTGCTCCCGCAGGGCAAGAACGTGAAGTCCAAATCGAGTTCTGAAGTCGGGTTGGGGCACCCATTCAGAGTCGAGAAATTATGCTTGCCAGTCTGTACACGCGCGTGTACATTGCGTAGACGGGGAAACTGGTAATGGCAAACATCACTTTCGACTTTCAGAGTCCACCAGCTTCACCAGCTCGTCCGGATCGATCCTCAGTGCGTCAGCCAGGTGGAACACGGTCTCCAGAGAGGGACAGCGGAGACCACGTTCGAAGAGTCCGATGGTGGTCCGGTGTAACTTGGCGGCGTCGGCAAGCTGCTCCTGGGTCATCTCAGCCTGAAGCCGGGCACGGACCAGAGCTTGTCCAAAGGCCTGGGCCAAGCGATCTCGGGATAAACGCCGTCTGGGCATGCAGACAAGAGTCTGCCTTACCGGTTATCATCTGTTGTCAGACAGGTGTCTGCATTCTTCAGGATCCCTTCGGAGGTGGCATATGAGCAATCAGATCGTCGGGTCGCCGAGCGGTCGGACCACACAGCGGTCACCATCGGCGTTTGATCGAGATGCACTTCTTGATTGGGCTATCAAGGTGAAGGATGGTCTTCCGCCTCAGCAGGGTAATGAAGCGAAGGAAGATATCGATCGCGCGATCACCGGCTTGAAGAGCGATCGGTTCTGCCTGGCTGTGCTTGGCAAGGCTAAGCGAGGCAAGTCAACGCTCCTCAACGCACTTCTTGGACGCAAGGACGATAATGTCGCTCCTGTTGATAAGCTCCCGGCATCCAGCACGATCTCCCGCATCCAATGGGCTGAAACCGAGGACGCTACAGTCTTCTTTCGCGACGGCAGAATGGAGAAGATCGGCTTCAATCGAATCCGAGAGTTCGTCACGGAGGAGCAGAACAAGGAGAACCACAAGGAAGTCGATGTCGTCGAGATCGCCGGTCCGTTCCAAGCTCATCAACGCGACGTGGTCCTCGTGGACACCCCCGGAGCCGGATCGATTCACGAATATCATGACACACTGCTCCACGCGTTCATTCCTCAGGCTGACGCAGTGATTTTTCTCGTTACTGCGCGAATGCCCATCGACCAGGATGAATTGGATCTTCTCAAAAAGGTAAAGGCAGCGGATATCCGGAAGGTCTTCTTTGCGATCAACCGCGTTGACGAGTGCGACGAACAAGATGTGGAGGATGCCGTAAACCACAACCTGCGGCTACTGTCGCAAGCGGGTATATCGGTGTCGAGAATCCACCGGATCAGTGCGAAAGCAGCCTTCAATGGCGACATCGGTGGAAGCGGAGTCGGGGCTCTGATGAGCGAGGTCTCTGAATTTCTCGCAGCGAATAAGGGCCGGGTGCTGACCGAGCGATTCGTTGCGAGAGTGCGTGCAGCCGCCGAACCAGTCCTCCAAGGCATGGACATTCAACTGGCCAGCAGCCGGAAGAGTACGGGAGAGCTCGATGCTGAAATTGAGAGACTCCGAGACAAGAAGACCTCGATTGAGTCCGAACGTGAATTTGCGGAGCGTGAGTTCACCAATGCCTGGACAAGGGCGGTAGGAGTGTTCGAGTCAGATGTGAAGGACGCGAAGTCGAATGTGACTGCTCAACTGGCAAATGAGATTCAGAAGACCTCGTCCTTCGGGGTGTCAGGACTGGCCCGTAACCTCCCCACCGTTCTCACTCGAACGATCGAGGAAGCCCTGAATCCCGTCTCCAGGCGATTTGAAGAATCTGCCAGGGAGACCTGCGACAAGCTTCAAGCTTCATATCCCATCCTGAATGTTGGTTCAGCAGGTGCAGTGACCATCAAGACCCGCGAGGGGGTTGCTGCAATCACTGGCACGGTCGGCGGTGTGTCCGTGGCCGCCGCAGGCATCGGTTTTGCCGCAGCGGGTGCAGCCACAGCAGCCACCATTGCCGCTGCGAATGCAGCAGCAGTCGCCACCGTTTCGACAGTTGCCACTCCTACGATCGCCTCTTCCATTCTTTCATTAATTGGCTTTGAGGGGCTGGCAACAGCGTTCGCCGCACCCACTACCGTCGTCACGCAGGGAGCAATC
The DNA here is from genome assembly GCA_040902585.1 of Phycisphaeraceae bacterium. Lineage (GTDB taxonomy): Bacteria > Planctomycetota > Phycisphaerae > Phycisphaerales > Phycisphaeraceae > JBBDXA01. The sequence goes on along the minus strand of JBBDXA010000261.1, from coordinate 42,393 downwards.
ACCACGACACCCATGTGGGTGGCTCTTGCCGGTCCTATCGGATGGACACTGGCTGGGATCGGTGTCTTGGCTGTCCCATTCTCATGGCGACTGTCCAAGCTGAAACTAAAGGACAAGATCGAGCAGGCAGCCCGTGAACAGATCGACAAAGTGTTTGGTCGAATCGAGTCTGACCGCCTGCCCGCCGTACGGGCAATGGGCAAGTCAATCGTTGAGGAGATTCGCCTGAGACTTGATCGGCAGCTTCACCAGGTTGAAAGCGCGCTGGTAACCGCCCGCGACCACCGACCGAGCGAGTCGGAGGTGCGGACTCTTGCGGATCGAGCTACCAGACTGAAACAATTGATCGGAAGTGTTCCCGTACCGGGCGGAGATTCGCTTGCCTGACAATGCAAGTCAAGAGCTTGGAAGAATCGTGGATGAGATGCTCATGCTTGTCCAGGAGTCGGCTCGGTATCACACCGACGCTGATGTTCGTTCCATCCTCGACGAGGCGGGTCGAACCCTTGTGTCGTTCCATCGTCGGTTACAGATCGTGGCGGATCGGTACATCGTCGCAGTGGTGGGAATGACCAACGTCGGCAAGTCCACCCTCCTTAATGCTCTCCTGGGATCCGAGCTTGCACCTCGGCGAAACGGACCATGCACCGCTGCTCCAATCGAGTTCATGTTCGGAGAACTCCGAGTAACAGCCCACTATCGTCGTCGGCTGTCCCGCCCTTCATGGAACTGCTCTGATTCAGGTGCTGTACACGAACGCCTCGCCTCACTTGCTGACGACTCAGGAGATGCGGCAAGCAGCGAAATTCGCAAGGTCGTGGTCGAGGCACCTCTGTCTCTGCTGTCCAATGGTCTCATTGTGGCGGACACGCCCGGCTTCGGAGCCGCACAGTCAGCCGACGCCGAGAGCAGCCATGAAAGATCGCTGAAGGAGTACTTGAACGACGATGTGTCGCAGGTGTTCTGGATCGTCCTGGCGGATCAGGGGATCGGCAAACGCGAGATGCATTTTCACAATGCGTTCTTTGGACAAGTGTGCGACGACGTCGTGGTGACTGGATGCGAGGACTGGGAAGGGGATGACAGAGAGCGGTTCCGGCGACGTTTCTGCTCGCACTTCGGAAATCGAATTCCTCGGTTCCACTTTGTGTCGGGATTACAGGGTTTGCGAGCCCGCAAGTCAAACGATCTCGAAGGACTCGAATCGGCGGGGGTACCCCTTCTGGAATCACGGATACGGGAGTTGGTTGAGTCCAAAGGCCGCCTTGTTGCGATCCAGAGTGCTGTAGTTGAGCTCGCGACGGACTTAAGGGCATGGCTGTGTGATTATCGCGACTCCCGTCGCCAGCGGTTGGCCCGATGGTGGCGACCTGACAGTTGGAGCCGGTGGAAGGCCTGTCTGCCTCACAATCCCATGAAGCTCCGATTGAACGGGGCTCTTACTGAGATCGAGTAACTTCTATGGGCTCTGTCGAGAATCATTCTGCCGCGTCGCGATCCATCGCTCCCAATGTCGCCATCATCGGCACCGAGGGGGCCGGCAAGACTGTCCTCACCACGACGCTTGCCAAGCGGCTTAGTTCGATTGATTCGCGCGGCATCTTCCTGAATCCGCAAGGTGTCAAGACGCTCAAGTACGTCGAGAAGGTTTGGCAGACGCTGCAATCGGGTGAATGGCCCCCATCCACGCCCCCAGGTGAACTGTTTGAGTTGAACTGGAAGCTTCAGATCGTCGGCGAAGCCGAGTGTGACGTCCGGCTTATTGACGCTGCGGGCCAGGATCTGCGACTCCTGTTCGGTGACGAGCAGATCAACTCACTGGATTCACTACCCGGTCATCTGCGATCCCTTGCCGAATACTGCAGGAGTGCTGAGATTGTTCTCTTCCTGGTCAATCTCAAGGATTTCATCGGGGAAAGCAATGCCGAGCAACGCACCGCCAATGAGGCGGCGATCAAGTCGGCCATGGACTATCTCTCCAAGAACATCAGCCCACGGCGGCTCTGTCTGGTCCTGACGCAGACCGACCTGTATGAGACCCTTGCGGAAGAACGTGGCGGTTGGCTGGAACTGGTGGCAGAGATGCTCCCTTACGTCTTCGGAGCACATGTCCGGTCGCATCACTTGAGTGTTTTTCCTGTTTCTGCGGTCGCCGAGACGTCGGTGGTGACTGATTCGGATGGGACCGCCAGGCGGGTACCAAGTGAAGGCTTTCAATCGGAAGGACTTGACGACCTGATCAACTGGCTGGCTGAGCAGGTCAAAGAGGTGGGGACTGAGCTCGATGAGCAACGGAAGTCGGTTCCGGCATTGCAAGAAGAGGTAAACCAAATTCCGGGGATGCCACCTCCTCTACCCGCAGGCTCAACTTCAGATCGCATCCGCAGGGCAAGCTGGAAGATGATTCATGGGACGTCAGCTCCTCTGCCCGCAGGCTCTGCCGATAGCAAACCGCCCGCTTCAAAGATTCAAGAAACAATTGGAGCGATAGTAGTGTTCATTCTCATAGCAACTGGGGCTTTCTTTCTCCCGAAGTCATGCGGTCGGTCCCCAGTGGAGTCTCCAGTGGCGACGCCACCACCTCGCCCCGCCGTAACCACAAAATGGGGGTATACGTGGGGCGTTATCAAGGATGATCTTTGGCTCGAAAACACGTCGAGCATGACAATTACGAATGTAGAATTCACTGTCTACCTTCGGGTCAATGGAAAACTCGTCACAAATCCTATTGTTCTTCATGAGGCGGGTATCTATCCCGGCCAGCGGAAGACTTGGGTAAACGTCATGCGGATACCACGAGAGCAGGCCAATGCGATCGACCGTGACAACACATCTTATGTAACAATTGTGTGCGATCAGAATCGCTGATGGAGTGACATGCGAGTATATCTGGCATTATACGATCCCTCCCAGTGTTCGTCTGACGGCTCGTTCTGGAGTTGGCGGGCGTCGGGTCTCGATCGCAGAGTTCTGGATCATCTTTACTACGACGCAGCGGCAGCAAGTCGACCAGAGAATCCCAGTCAACTTAGTTCCCATGCGGTTGTGGGTGGGTTCGCGTCGATCTCTCCGGGCTGGCGATTTGCTTTCAGGTATGGTGATGGTGGCCGCGATGGACGAGGCCGGCCGGGCCGATTCGTGATGGTCGTTGGCGGTGTTCAGTCGGATGAAGCGAGTGGCTTGAACCTGGCAGCCCTTCTCGTCTCACCTCCTTTCGAGACAACGCTCCAGATTGCCCGTAACGCCTGCCCGGTGCCGGCACCCGATCAGCTTGAATTCGAGTTCGATGAAGCGTGTCACCCGGTGGATCCTGTTCTCATCGCCCGTGCCATTCGTGAGGAAGGGCTCGAGCTCACAGGAGCCGACGCAATCCAGCTCGCTGCATCAGTCTGCGACTCTCTGCCACCTGACTGGCGGTGGGTCTGCGGGGTGCATGATGATGGAACTACCGTGACGGCATCCATGAGGCGGCTCATGACGCCGGAGCCTTCAACCGTAGGCACTGATGTAGTCAGAGTAGACCATCCAGATGTCGCCGCGGCGGTTCTGAACTCAGAGCGACCAACGCCAGTTCCCTCGGCCCGCCCACGACGGCGACGTTTACTTTGGTTGCTTCCGTTATCTCTCGCAGCAGTCGCCTTCTCGCTTACACTGAACTTGCTCATGGAACCCAGCGAGCCTCAAAGTGTTCCTGCACCCACGCCGGTGATCGTACCTGTGCAACAGCAATCCGACTGGAAAGAGTGGTTTCCCAAGGCACTGGAGGACTTGAAGAAGGCGACCTCCAAAGAGGGCACGGGAAAGGTTGACGAGAAGGCCATTGCTGAGGACAGGGAAGCGGTCAAGGAGCCAGGGAAGCTCCGTTCGGCTGCGGCCACGTCTTCGTGGCGATGGGTACTGCCGACGGTGTTGTTTGGTGCGGCATTGGTGGCAGGCTTGGTGCTCCGGCGACTGCGAAGGAATCACGACTGATCCGGGGTCATCGCTCCCACTCCCTGCAGTACTGCCGCCCGTACTCCATCAGTGCCAGGAAATACGCCCCTTCATCCGTCTCCTTCTTCTTGAGCAGCTCCTCGACCTTGCGGCAGGCGTTGAGCATGATCACCTTCATCTCCGCGTTCGTGATGCGGCTCAGGTCGGGGTTGTTCAGCAGCTCGGATGACTTGCCCGAGTGCAGGTCTTCGATGGGACCGTTGCGAAAGGCCATGGCCACGATCGCGTTGGCTTCGTCACGGAGGGTGAAGCCGCCGGGGAAGTGCTTCTCAATGGCTTGTTGGACGGGGTCGCTGGGGTGGCTCATGAGGTCTCCTTTCACATCGTCAGTACGCCGCGGAGCAACCAAGTATTGTCAATGATGCCGGATCGAATACATGAGAACCACCGAGCACGCACACTCTGCGAGATTTGATCGGCCACGGTTTCGCATTCTCTCTTCGGTGACAACTGTATGGCACTGATTCGAAGAAGAGCCTGGCAATGATCCGGGCTCTCGCACTCAGTTCCACTGATTCGAGCTGTCGCGATTCCAGAGCTTGTGTTCCTTGCCCTTGATCATGACATCGGCGTGCCACAGGCCGTCGTCACCGCGGTAAGCCAGCCCCTTGATCTCATAGGGCCAACGGTTGTGATGATCTTCAAGGTAGCGGTGCAGATGGCGGGTCCTCAGCCACTGGCGTTCGATCTTTGGCACTTTCGCAGCTCTAGCAACCGACCGCATGCGAGCGAGCAGATCTTCGAGTGACTCCGTGAGTTTCGCGACCGATTCTTGGTCGTGGCCATACCCGAGCAGGGAGTCGTCTACCGTCGCTAAGTCATTCACCGCGGCCACAAGCGACTCGAAGGAATCCAGCTCTGCGGCCAGGCCCTCCGGGTAGTCGGGCCCGATGTTCGCTTGCTGCTTCTCCTGCTTCTGGGCTTTCGCCGACCTGCCTTCGTCCTCAGACTCCACGGTGAACTTGCGGCCGTCGCTTCCGATCCGCTCATCTGGGCTGACCATTTCCCCAGAGCAAGCCAGCTCTTGCCTGACGCTGGCCACCGTTTTGTGATCTACATCCGCCAGCTTGGCAAGGTGACGGTCGGAGCGATCCGCCATGTTCAGGTCCACCAGCAGTATCTTGATGGCACGTCGCTTGTCTTCGTTCGAGCGGCGAAGCCCATGGCTGGAATTGGTGCTGGCGGCAAAGAGCATCACATCTCTGGCATCGCCTTCGTGGATGTCCGCGTCGATCTCCGTGTGCCCGGCGGAGATCGCGGACTGCACTCGATGGAAGCCGTCTGCCAGTCGATAGGTGCCGCCGTCGTGGAAGACGGTGACGGGCGGGAACTGACAGCCGCGTTTCATGTCGTCGGCGTACTCTTCCAGGTGTTCTGGAGAAGCGTACTCTCGGCATTGCAGGCTTCTGTCCGCTGAGATCTGATCTACCTTCAAGGTCTGTCGCTTGGGGAGCTGCTGGGTCCAGGGAGTGTCTTGCTGTTCTGTTGATTCAAGTGTGGGGTTCATCTGTTTGATTCCGATTCATGGGCATGTGCTTCTTAAAGGGGTGTCTGTCTTATCTCGCACCTGATCACTCAGGGGATGACTCGGGTGCCTCTGCTTTAGGCGTGTCGCAAGCTGCGGACGATTGTTTCTTCAGAGCACATTGCGGGCAGACGCTGACGAGCATCTGCGACAGCTTGAGCCGCTTCCCCGATGGCCGGGGGCGTCGGGGCACCGAAGAAGTGGCAGCCTTGAGTTGATCTTCCTTTGTCGTTTCCATATCAAATACTCCGAATGTCTTGAGTCTTTCTCGCAGGCGAGTTCTTAGAATGTGTCTGTTGTAGGTGTGACAGGCTCCGTCACCATGCGATGACGGAGCCCCTCCGCTGAACTACTTGCCGTAGCGGTCGGCAATGTTCGCCTCGCAGGCGATGGGCAGCCCGTGAGCCCAAGCCGGTGTTTGCTGGAGGATTCGAGTGACGGTCCCCAGTGCCTGCTCCGCCTGGTCCTTCGGCACCTCCACGATCACTTCATCGTGAACATGGAACATCACCGGGAAACCTGCTCGTTCGATTGCCAATATCGCCTCGGCCAAAATGTCGCGGGCGGTGGACTGCACGATGTTCTCGGCAATGATGCCTCCATAGAGCCCGGTTGAATCTTTCCCCTCACCGTAGACCAGTGAATCTCCTGGTGGAGAGAACTCAGCCTCATAGCCGTCGCGATCGAGGTACGTGATCGTTCTCGAGTTCCACTCGAACCTCGGATTCGCATATCGAAGATCACGTCCCGAGGGAAGCGTCAGGTGCAGTGACTTGCCCTTCACCTGAAAGCTTGAACCGTTCACCGCCCACACTCCTCCGTGGACAGCTTGATTCGCAGCCTCCTCCAGTGTCCCCCAGTAGGTCTTGATCGAACTGTACCGCTCTCTGAAAGTGTCCACAATTCGCTTGCAGTCTGCGTCCGTGATCTGCCCGGACTCAAACAGTGCCGCCGTCTTCTTGTCTCTCTTCAGAGTGTCGCGGAACTTCAGAGCACCCATCCCGAAGCCGAGCCCCAGTACAGCCTGCTTGCCGACCTGTCGGCGAGCCGTCAGCCACTGGGCAAATTCAGACGAGTCCCCGTCACGCGTCTTTCTCACTTCTTCGCCGAACACTTCCGTGGCAAACTCCGAGTAAATGTCACGCCCCTGGGCGAACGCCTCAAGCATGTCCGTTTGTCCTGCGGACCAGGCCGTGACTCTTGCCTCAATCTGAGCCAGGTCGGCGATCACAAACGTGTTGCCCCGTGCCGGCACCAGCAACTGCCGGATTTTCAATCCGTACCCGCTGCGATCCATGTTCTGGACGTTGAACCCGCGGCCGGAGAAACGCCCGGTGTGAGCACCGTAGTAAATAAGCTGCATCGGTAACACACCGCCAGTGGCGTTCGCAATCCCTTCCAGTGTGTTCAGCCTGCTCAGTTTCTGGTCCTGGCTTTTCTTGGCTACGCGTGCTTTCACCAAGGCCTGCACCAGGGGATCTTCGTCCTCCAGCAGAGCCAGCATGGCTTCATCGTTCTTGGCCGTCGCGGGAATCGGACCGTTCTTACCTTGCTTCCTCGGGACGTGCCGCCCCGTTCGTGCCAGGCGATGCTCCAACAGTTCGCTGAAAAGCTTGTCTCCCGAAGCCGTTTCTTCAGTGATGCCGGCTCTGGCGAGCAGGTCCTGAGTCTCCGCCAGAATCTGGTCACGAATCCGCTGGATGCCTTCCACATCCACATGCACGCCACGCTCAGTGAAGAGCCGCACCGTGTGCATCATCAGAGGTACTTCCACATCGAGGCGAGTGACCTGCGGCAGCAACTTCACGAGCAACTGGTACGTGATCGCCACGTCCGTGGTGGCGTAGTCCGCCAGTTCAGCCTGTTGCTTCGCATCGGGGTACCGGACTCCCTCCATGAAGTCCAGATCTCCCTTCGGCTTGAGGCCATAACGCTCGGCCAGTGCCTCCAGTGAAGCTTTGGCCCCTTTGCCGTTCTCCTTGCGTCCGTGCACGTGGTGCGAGAGCAGCATGGTGTCCACAAACTGTTTCGGGCGAATCCCGTAGCAGTGATTTAACACGTACAGATCAAACGCGGCGTTGTGGCAAACCACGGTGGCCTGCTCCAGGTCTTGCCCGTACTGCTCCTGAAGTTCCTTCAAGGCACCGGGCACATCGGTCTTAAACTCGGCTTTGCCGTTCGGATATCGCACTGCCAGGCCGTGAACATGGAAACGTGCGTCGTGCACGTATTCCGGGGTCGAGATTTTCTTGAGGCTGTAGTTCTTATCAAAGTACGTTTCAAGGTCTAGCACTATTACGTTCATTTCAATCCTGCTTCCTTCATCGCCTCTTCGAGGCCAAGCGTTTCGTTGCTCTTACCCGTGTGGTCAGTCTTAGGAGTTGCCCCTGTGCGTTCAGCGCGATCCGCGTCGCCGGGAATCGGGGGCAGTGTCTCGTTCTTCAGTTCGAACCCGTTCCTCCCTGAGCCCGGTGCGATAAACCGGTATCCCCATTCGCGGCCGTGGATCTTTACTTCGATCCGAATCGGCGGCGATTCAATCCCGAGGATGTCATTCCATGCCTGGGCCTTCAGGTTGTTCTGGGCGATACGTCGGGCCTTTCTGATGTCGTCCTCATCATCGAGAGGGACGAACGCCGAAACGATCGCCAGGGGTTCCGGGTGATTCAGGTTGATCCATCCACTCCTAAACGTGTGGTGGTTCTGAAACATCGCACGTTCGCCCAAGTCGCCGTGAGCGTAACGGTAGAGCTGCTTCAGCAGCTCCGGGTCCATGGCCGGCTCGGAGTCGGCCAGCGTGCCGAGCCCGAGAGCGTCGGCAACAGAGCGTGGTTCAGAAGAATCGGTAATCAAGGTCATGACATAGTCTCCATGTATGAGTCAGGATTGAGTTCGCTATCAGCGCGTTCTCGGGCGATCGATCACGCCACGCGGCGGTGTCGCCCCCGGAGCTGTCCCGCCAGTCCGGAAGTTTTCGGTACAACTGCACATCCCGTGTCCTGCGAACAAACTCTTCGCTCGAACTCAGGAAATCAGGAAAGGTCACGCAGGGGAAAAACAACGCGGCATGAACCGGCGTGCTCACCAGGTTGTTCTGATACAGCGGCCGCCACTGAATCCACGTGCTGATCTCCAGAATCGACTTGATCTTCTTAGCCAGTCCCGGCGTCTTCCCGAACTCATCAAACACCAGAAACCGGTACCCGGCGGCAAGCGTGGCTCCGAGCTGACGCTTGAATGCCTCGTCGTTGTCGCCGAGCGTCAGCTTCGCGACGTCTTCGCCCATGAAGCTCGCCGCCAGGCGGATATGCTGCTCCTTGCCACTGCCACTCGGCCCTCGGCAGGTCAACATCGGCGGCTGTCCGAGTTTCGCGTCCGCACAGATCGCTGCCGCCAGGCAAGCCTGCAGGTAACGGCGGTCGATCTTCGGAAACGTCTGCTCCAGTCGCTCGAACGCGACGTCCAGTGGGAGCGGATCGCTCAGGAGCTGGATCGCGTGATTCGGCTTCGGCGGAGCCAGCGTCGGAATCGTTTCGTCTTCCAGGCGAAAGCTGATTCCACGTACGGGCCGGACGGGCGTGTAACCGTTCGGCGTCCTGTTCTTAAGCTGTGATCGCTTGACTGGATCAAGCCACGGCGTTTCGACGCCGTTGATCTCTTCCCAATCGTGGGCGTAGGCCATCCCGCTGATCGCATCGTTATCCACTCGGGTGACCTCAAACTTCGTACGGTCCAGCCAGAGTCCAGTGCCCCACACGAAATCCAGATTCGAATCAAACACCATCGCGACCCGGCTCTCGTCAGGCACACGCTCGCGGATCGCAGCCTCGTACGCGATCCGCAAGAGGCTTGCTCCCAGATTCGGATAGAGGTGCTTCAGCTCGATCTCGGCGTGGACCCAGTGCACTCGGTACCTGGCCAGACGATCAAACACCGTCAGGTCCACGTCGCCGGTGGGAGCAAACGGGTAATAGCCGGGCTTCAGGTGCTCACGGAAACGGATTCCCTTTCCCGCGCATCGGTGGCAGTAGACACCGCGTTCGAGCACGACCACACAACCCGTCGCGTCCGAATCCGTGTCGCGATCAATCGGACATCGGTCGTGGTCGTAACGGCCGCCGTCTTCCATGCCCAACTCATCCAGGGCACGCTGACGCGCCTCCGGCGTGAGTCGGCCGATCCCCAGCGCGCTGAACTTCGCTTCGGAATCCACGCCCGTGAAGTGAACCGGGCCGCACATCGCCCCCTCATGTCGCGGGCTCGTACTGGCTGAGCCAGGGTGCCGCGTGTGCTTCAGCAGTTCAACCGTGAAGTTACTCGGCACACTCATCGCGGCGGCTAACGCGCGCGGTCGGTGGAACGAGCCGACGAAGACCAGCTTCAGGCCACGACCATGACTGATCCACCATGCATCCGGCTCCGGGTGGATATCGGCGGCGATCGCATTCAGGAGGGCCTCTGCGGGCTTCTCCTTCCAGTCATGGGTATCGACATCCAGCACCGAGAAGTCAGCCCAGTCGCCGGTTTCGATGACGGTGTCGGGTGGGTGATCACCGCTGAGTAAATCGTGGAGTCGGGTATCACGCAGACGCGCGAACAGTTCACGCCTGTCGAACATGCGGCCGACGCGCAACTCGCCGCCGATCACCACGCCGAGCGGGGCAGATTCTGGGGCCTCCTGGGCAGAGCCGACACAACTGCTGGGCAGGTCGCTGGGGCCCCTGGGCAGCCTGGGCAGGTTATTCGGGAAATACTCTTTACTACTCTGGTATGTACTAGTAGAACTATTATTATTTACTAAGAGTTTCTGGATTGGGCTGCCCAGGCTGCCCAGCCCTGCCCAGGGGGGCTTTTCGGCTGCCCGGCTGCTGCCCAGCAGGGGCTCATTTCTGCCCGGGAGGTTTTCGTTGTAGGAGCCCGACTCACTAAGAGCGGGCAAGCGGGTCACGGCCTTACTGGCCGCAGTTACAGAATCGATCATTTCATTCCCCCTACAGGGAGGATGCGTGCGTCTTAACGTTATCAGTGGCCATGGGATGGCCGTAGTGCCCGCGTGGGGGCATGACAGTCTTAGTCGCCGGCGAGCGGCGAGAATTCTTAGGAGGTTCGTGCCGGGTGCTACCTAGTAAACCCAGGCAGCACCCAGCACGTCTTAACAGCAGACATTCTTAGAGGGGGTCCGTGTAGATTGCTCCACCGACAAACACAATAATACCAAAGCTATTTGTATTGTCAAGCCGGGCTGTTCCAGGCGGCTTGTGACCGTGGGCCGGAGACTCATGAAATGATGCGGGCCCAACCGAACAGCGTGTGCTGCCTTGCTCTCTGCGCGACGAATCGAGACACCAGCCAAGCCCAGCGAATCGAAGTTAAAAGTAGGCGTGGGATCTGAAACGGAATCGATAGCAGCCATGTGGCCTCCGAAAAAAAACAGCCCCACCGCGGCCCCGACGTCGAGGCGTCGGGTGGGGCTTGAGCTGGTATATGGAGGCCAGGCTCGTCTGTGAATGTCGTAGGGAATCAGCTCTTAGAGTGCGTGCAAAGCAAAGACAGACAGGACCTTCTCCTCCATATAACACCCATGATACCAAATATACATTGGCTGTCAAGTACTAAATGTGTAGGTAGCAAGAATATTTTTTTCGATGGCAGATGTAGGCAGTAAACGTGCGGGTGAAGGGATGACATATGTGGATAGTAGGTTGCGGGTGACGGATGACACATGTGGGTAGCATGACAGGTAATAGATGTGAAATGAGGGATGACTGAGCCGTTAGTTTGTTAGTTAGTTAGTTTGTTTTCTGCCCCTCCTATATATAATATTTTTTCTATACCTCTATAATATTCTCCTACGCGTAAGGGTAGAAAAGAAACTAACAAACTAACATCAGAACAAATACGCCTTGTTTTCATGGGTCATTCGCGGTTAGTTTCCCTCCCCGCAAACTAACTGAGAAACTAACAAACTAACGGTTTTACCCTTCACTTTCCCCACAAGGTCACCGGTGTCATCCCTCTGGGGATTTCTTCGCCATCGTCATGTCCGTAGAATGGCTCTGCCCTGAGTTTCCTGTTAGTTTCTGTCTGGACCCCCTTGCCGAGGTGAAAAGATGAAATCCCAACTGATCGCCGTCTGTTTGCTCTGCCTCCTTACTCCCGCCTTCGGCCAGGACAAGGGCCCCGCGGCTCCGAAGCAGCCCGCACGACCCCAGCCGCCAACCCGCCCGTTCGATTCGCCAGGCAGCCCGCAGTTCACCCGCCTGGACAAGAAGCCCGGCACGAATCCGCCTGCCGACTCCGAAGGCGATTTTCTGATCGGCCCGGACTATCTGCCCGCACCGGAGTGGAAACCCGTGGACGGTGTGCCGCAAGGCAAGGTGCACCAGTTCACCATCAACTCCAAGCATACGAAGTTATTCAATCCCGGCATCGCCAGAGATGAATTTGGCACCGTCGATCCCAAGAACCCCAAGACTTTGATCGTGAAGACCCGCGAGGTGGATTACACCCGCACCGTCACCGTCTACATCCCCGAGCAGTACCAGCCGGGCACCGAAGCTCCGTTCATCGTCATCCACGATGGTCCGAAGGGGAAGCCGGACATGAAGATGGCGTATCTGTTCGACAACCTGATCGCCCAGAAGCGAATCCCCGTGATGCTCGCCATCATGGTGGCCAACGGCGGCGGTGACGCCCAGGGCCACCAGCGAGGCAAAGAGTACGACAACATGTCAGGCATGTATGCCGAGTACATCGAGACCGAAGTGCTGACCCGGGTGGAGAAGAACTACCAGGTGAAGCTGACCAAGGACCCCGATGGGAGAGCCACCATGGGCAGCAGCTCCGGTGGCTCGTGTGCGTTGATCATGGCCTGGTACCGCCCGGACCTTTACCGGAGAGTGCTGACCACCTCCGGAACCTTCGTGAATCAGCAGTGGCCGTTCGATCCCGCTACACCCAACGGTGCATGGGACTTTCACGAGACGCTGATCCCCAAGTCAGACCGGAAGCCCTTGAGGATATTCCTGTCGGTGGGCGATCGCGACTTACTCAACCCCAACGTGATGCGGGATGGCATGCACGACTGGGTGGAGGCCAACAACCGCATGGCCAAGGTGCTGAAGGCGAAGGGCTATCCCTATCAGTACGTTTACTGCCTCAACGTCGGGCACGGCCTGGGACCCGCGAAGGCACAGATTCTTCCACATGCCCTGGAGTGGCTGTGGAAGGACTACCCGGCGAAGAAGGAGCCAAGTGACAAGCCGATCAGCCTCTTCAACGGCAAGGACCTGTCCGGCTGGCACGTCGATGTCCCACACCTGGATGAGCACCCTGACGCCAAGCCCACATTCATCGTGCGTGACGGCATGCTGGTCAGCCTGGGTGAACCACAAGGCCACCTGATCACCGATGCCAAGTACGAAAACTACCGCCTGGAGGTCGAGTACCGCTTCGCAGCGAAGCCCGGCAACTGCGGCGTGCTGGTTCATGCGTCCACACCGCGCGCCCTGTACAAGATGTTCCCCAAGTCGATCGAGGTGCAGATGAACCATCGCCACGCCGGCGACTTCTGGTGCATCGTCGAGGACATCACCGTTCCCGAAATGGTCAAGCGTCGCGGGCCCAAGGAGAACTGGGGCATCACCGAGGGCAAGGCCAGACGAATCTTGAACCTCACGGATGATTCGGAGAAGAAGCCAGGCGAGTGGAATCACATGGTGATCGAGTGCCTGAAAGACGAAGTGAAGGTGTGGGTCAACGGCGACCTGGTGAACCATGGCTCGAACTGCACGGCAACGAAAGGGCAGATCGCGATTCAGGCAGAAGGCTCGGAGGTTGAGTTCCGCAAGCTGGAACTGACGCCGATCTCGAAGCTGACGGAGTGATAGTCAACTTCACATCGTCAGGCCAACCAGCGGGCCGGCCACAAACCGTAGCAGCATGGTCGCATCCTCATCTTGAAACGGCGGGATGCTTCTCCCACCGAAATAGCTTCTCCGCGTTCCCGCGATAAATCTTGTAGCGGACCTCATCGGGCAAGTCGAGCTCTTCGAAGAAGGTGTAATGTTGGAAGGGCGACTTTTCTTTGCTGAAGGACCACCAGCCCTCATCAGTGCCGAAGAGGAGTTTGTCCTGATTGCGGATGCAGAATTCGCGAGCGAACTTTCGGTCGCGGCTTAGGATCTGCGGGACGACGTGGCCCGACAGGTCGGCGTAGAGGTTGGGGTATTCCTGCAACTGTCGGTCGGCATCTTTGAGCTGCCGCCACCAGTAGGCGTGGGCGATGAGCTTGCACTTGGGGTACTTCTTCAGAACGTGTTCGACGCGCTGCATGCCTGCCTCGACCATGTTCTTGTTCTGATCGATGTGGAACATGACCGGCAGACCAGCCCTCTCGCACGCATCGTAGATCAGCAGGTTCTTTGGGTCATCGAATGCGAGCCCCTTGCCGTAGTGCTCGCCCATGGCCACCGCGCCGTCGTTCATCTCCTGCTTGAGTCGTTGCACAGCCTTGTCGACGGTGTCGAAGTCACCAGGTTCGATCAGGCACATGCGATCAATCTTGCCCTTGTACTTCGCGAAGTTGGCAAGCATCTGCTTGCGTTCCTCTTCGGTGTAGGCACGCGAGCCCTTGTGGTCCAACGGGCTGACGATGCATCGACTGACATTGTTGCGTTGCATCCAGGCGGCAACCTTGTCCAGCCCGTCCTCGCGCACAGAATGGGCGTGGACATGGACATCGATGAACTGAATCTTCTTGCGTGGATTGGGATTTGCTTCTGCTTCGGTGCTCTTGTGCACGTCTGTGGGCTTTTCGCCGGCATGTAAACCCATCGCCACGATCGCCAAGACCAGCAAGGACAGCAGTGTGGCGCTTAAGAATGGACGGGTCATGGGCGATCCTCGGGGCTGACCGTCGGGCTGAACATCAACTATAGCCGCTGTGACGGATGCAACCCGGTTCAAACGGAAGGTGCCGCCGGCTGGAGCTGACGCCGATCTCGAAGCTGACGGAGTGATCTTGAGCTTCTCAACGTCACACCCCATAGCCACGCTCGTCCCGTCGCGAGTTCGATTCGTAGCTCCGGAACCTGCGGAGGTTGCCATCGCCACGTTCGTACATCACCGTCACCAGGTCGCGGTCGGTGCACTGTGCCCAGCCAATAAACTGGCTGCGCGAACTGGTCGGTGTCACCTTCACCACGATGCCATCCAGCGGGCCGCCGACAAATCGCAGAGGCACAGTTGCCCCGTCAACGGGCCGCTGGCGGTGCAGCACCGCATCACGCAGGTCGGCTATCTGTTCGGCGTTGAGCATGGGACATCACTCCCGATAGCGGCGGTTGCGCCCGGATTCAGTTCGCGCGGAGAAGTGGGCTCATGATACCGGCAAGGCTTGTCGGCAAGTCTAAGTCAGTCCCAAGGCACCGCCTAAACAAAAACCCCACCGGCTGGCACGAGGCCTAACCGGCGGGGAGTCGGGGCGAAGTATTCAGGCGAAGCTTCCGGGTGTCTTAGTCGCTCTCACCCTTGACCACCTGGATCAGCGCGATCAGCTTCTCCAGATCATCGGTGTCCTTGTCAATCGCCACGCGAAGAACCGCCGCTGTTGACGATTCATTGGACGATGTGATCTGCTCCAGCCACTCGTGGCCGTACACCAGCATGTTCTCTTCTGACATGATGTCCACGGCGAAGATCAGATCGGCGAGCCGCAGTTGCAAACGCGGATCGTTTGCGGCTGACAGGTTCGGTTCCAGCCCTTCGCCAAACAGAGCATCAATCGAAATGGGGGGAATGTCGTTCACATTGCAATCCGGTTCGCGGGTCGGAAACAAGTCGAATTCCTCCGTCGGATCGCTCCATGTCCACTGCCATGACTTTTCCAGATTCCTGGTCTTCCACTTGGGAGAACCGTCCGCTTCCCAGCCAGCCACGCACACGATCAACTGGCACTGCTCCTTGATCGCGAGGCGGACATGCCCCTGCATGGTCTCGTCCGGCATGGAACCGATTCGCGCCGGCACCACGTCGCTGTCACACTTCAGGAATGCGGCCAGCTTGCGGGCATTGGGCATGGATTCCGCCACCGGCCAGATCTTCTTCTGGAAACCGCCGACGCTGGCGAAGGTTCGCTGAACCAAACCTCGCCGCACCAGCATGTAGGTGTCGGGTTCTTTCGGTTGCGCCTGGTGCCGTTCACGCTGCTTCTTCTTGCGGTTACGTTTGCTCATGGGTGTTGTCCTTGGTTAGAGGTTGGGTTGATGGTCCCTGGAGTTGTCGGTTTCGACGGATTCAGAATCGCTGCGATCTGATGCCGTTTGATTTGCTTGGCTCTTCTCCAAGTCCGCTTTCACTCGGTAGTAGGTCGCCTGTGATCCCAGTCCGGCGTCAACGAACGCCTGGGCACGCGCCTTCTCCGTGGGGAAAGCTTGGTCATCAGTCAGCAGGGCGATCATGCGGATTCGCTCGTCCACGCCCAGCGACTCGAGCAGCAATGCCCTCCACGTCTCCGGGTTGGCCTGGCGGAGCTGTTCGCCCAGAACGTACTGCCTGATGCTCGGCGTCCTGATCAGCCCCTGGTGCTGGCCGATGAAATCAAAAACCGTGCGAATTTGAGAATTGAATCTGCTGACCTCCTGGTGGACCTCCTGCACGCTCGCCGCGAAATGCAGAACGATCGCACGATTTTCGACCGCTTTCACATGCTCGTTAGCCGTCGACCACTGATTGGTCAGCAGGCAGACTGGCGACGAGGTCGTGAAGCTGGCAGGAATCTGCCCGGGCCTATCGCCGATCAGTCGATGCTTCGAGAGCCAGGAAACATTCTTGACCAGCTCGGTGTTGCACAACGCCTTCAGGAGTCGAAGCGTCGCCGGGTCGCGGTGGATGTGGTCAAGATCGTCGAGGATGACCGGCTCATCGCGGTGCTGATACAGGGCCTCGTAAAGCCCGAACGGGGTTGCGTGGTTGTCGAGGTAAAGATGTTTTCGATCTGCCATGGCCTGTTTGATGACACGCGTCTTGCCCAGGCCAGCGGTGCCGATCACTATGACGAAGGTGTAGATGCATGATGCGAACGCGCTGATCTGGCGGCGGAGCTCGGCGTACGTGGTGATAGTGATCGTGTTGGCGGGGAGGATGGGTTTTGACATGGTGATGCTCGGCGCGAGTGCTGGAGGTTTGCCAGGAAAAATAGAAAGGGCGGGGGTGTGTGGCACCCCCGCCCGCCATGGGGCTCCTTATTCAGTTGCAATGGCGTACATGTCGCCCTGCTTGACGATCGCGCCTTCAGCAATCATTTTGTTAAGAAGATTGCTGAGCGCGTCGCCCTCGCTGTACACACGTGCAGCAAGGTCAGCCTCGGATGCCGGCCCCGCTTTCAGGCAACGAAGGATTTCCGAACGACGCCATTTTCCGAGTTCACGGTTCGAGACGCCGTGTTTCGCGGCAAGGCCGGCAACGTCGCTTGCGTCGATACCCCTCAGAGGAGTCCTTGCAGCAGTTGCCGCCGCGATCACTTCTTTGATCGCGGCGTACAATTCAGCGTCGTTAGCAACTTTCAGGCTCTTAAGAGCCCGAACGACCTCTGAGTCTGCACCAGCGCTTTCGGAGTATTCGGCGATCTGTTTCGCGGTCTTCTTGTCCGCATACTGTTCGACGAGGTCGTCGACCACGAGGCCGATGCTCTCGTGTTCCAGCCGTTTCACAAACGGCACCACATCAATCCTTGCAATGACGGCCATATGGCACGTCCTTTCCGAGACTGGGTCTCAGTAAAAATGAAATAGCAACTCAATCCTGATTCATCCCTGTCACCTTCTCCTGCAACAAACGTAGGAGGCGGCCTGGCCCACCGGGGACTCGTCGCGCTCCACCCATGCCTTGCCGTACGGGCGAACTCAGGTTTGATTGGGATCATGCATCAGCTCCATTTCGGTGATGGCAGACGGATCGCGCAGGCACCACGGCGGTGCCGTTGACTCGACGCGATCCTGGTTGTCGTTCAGCTAGTCGTTAGAAGGCGTTCGTTGCTCCTGAAGCACGGTCGCGGCAATCGTTCGAAACTCCATTGAATTCTGAGATGAACGGCATCGTGCCGTTCGTCCTGGCAGCGCTGAACGATTCGTGCTGCCACTAACTCTTATGCGTGAGGATTTACGCCAGTCCGTGAGGATTTTGGTGAAGTAGGATTCTTCATTCGAGAATCCACTCAGCATCGACGTCGGGCTGATAAGAGAACCAGCCGCCTTCCGAATGGATCCGCTCTTCGAGATGCTCCGCGAGCGCAGGAAGGCCAGCCTTCTGAATCTTCTCGCGCGCCAGGCGAATTGCCTGGTGAACGCGCTGGCGCGCCTTGTCCCTGTCAGATGAATCCAACTTGCGCGAGCCACCTTTGAGCAAGTCCGCCAATTCTTCTTGCTGGCGTTCACGTGAAATGAGCTTCGATTCAAGCTGCGCGACCTCATGACCGCGCTCGCGCTGGCGATCAATCTCCCTCCGAAGGAAAACAATGTCCTCCTGAACGCCTTCGAGTGCTGACTGGATCGCGCTGATCGCATCCGTATCGAGTGTTTCAACCGCCGGCGCGGCTTGCCAACCCGAATCGTGCTTACAGGCGCTTCGCGACGACGTTCGCGGATTCACCAGCGCCAACAGATCCCGGGGATCAAACTGCTTGCCAGGACTGCGAACAAGCTCATAGATGTACTCAAACCCCAGGCAACTGGTGCGATGCACCGTTGCACTCTCACCATCGAATTGAAATGTCCATGGCCGACCTTTTCGCTTTGGCTTGGCCTCGCCTCGAAGAATCTTGCGCGTGCCATTGGTGTTCGCTTGTGCATGAGTGTCAGCGCGCCCGTTTCCGCCCAAAGAGGACTTCGCCTGCTTCTTCTTGTCATCAACGGGTACTGACTCATGAACGCCGTCGTTATCTGAGTTGGGGAGCCGCAGGATCTCTCGCGCACGCCGCGCGGCTCGATCACGCTCTCTAGTTGAAGGCGGACGTGGAATGTTCGAGGAGGTGAACTCGTCGGCCTCAGCCAGTGCCTCAAAAAACTCGTGGAGCCAAGCTTCAGTGGTGCAAGGGGTGCGGCCGAACTTCACCGTCCGCAGACGCACGCCGCGCAGTCCGCGACGCGCCCAGCGGGTGATCGTGGCGATGTGGATTCGTTTGCCGTTGGCCTTGCAAGGAGCAAGCCGAGTCGCGGCGGAAAGAGAAATGTAGTGATCGGCCTTGGCGGTGGGGCTCGCCTTCGTCAGATCAGACAACTGATGAGTCTTGGAGCATGTGGTCTTCATGCTCCTTTTCTAAACGCTCTGTTTCCGAGACGCCTCTGAGAATCAGCGGACTGTCGCAGTGATTTTCTCGATGTGGCCTTCTGCAAGGGAATAGTAGCTGTTCTCCACCTTCACGATGAGCGTTCCCCACGCTGGATGGGTTGTACTCAGTTTCGAATTTCGAAACGGATCAATTAGTTGAAACCTCGCGTTACTCGATTTGATCTTCTTTCCGATCGACTTCTCGTGAACTGGCGATTTACCGCGACGCTGCCATAGGAACTCCATGATCGCGACCTGTCTTCCTTTGAATGTAAATTCCATCCCTCGCCACTTCACCTTGCAGTAATCGCCGGTGAAGGGACATTCGTCCGTATCAGCCGCTGGTTGGTGAGGCTTGGTTCCTTTGAATCGCTCGAACACTTCGCTTGCCGTCGGTCCCGCGCCTCCCATGCAATCACCATTGAACGTGTCGTAGAGTTGCAGCGCAAGCACCAGGCGTCCCATCTCATCGGACGAGGGATCAAGCCGAAACTCGATCCTTCCGTCGTCTGGCGCTGCGACCACGGCCACACGGACCTTCTCATCGCCTGGCTCCCATGCGATTACGCTCCATCGCCGGTGCTCTTGCCGCCCTCGAGTGCTGCACGCGACTTTTCCTCCCCTGTGGAGCTTCACCAGGAATCGGTGAAACGCCGCTTCGGGAATGAAATCAAACGATGCTGTTGCGCGCGGCCACTCGTCGGTGGTCACGAGGTCGTCCTGCGGAAAGCCTCGTGGAAACAGGTACTGTCTACGCTGCTTGTCCCGAAAGCACAGCTCCGTCAGCTTGAGTGATGCTTCAATGAGATCGAGGTCATGCTGCTTCGCTAGCGACGAGCTTTCGATCACCGCAGTCCATGCCTCCGCAAGTTTTCCTTCACCCTCGCCGCGGAGGAAGTTACGGAAGCCTTCCAGATTGTTCCGTGTACCAGCCGTGAAGTTTTTGTAGCCAGCCTGGACTTCTTCGTTGAGCTGGCTCCGTGACCACCATCGTCTTTCAGATGATCTGTCAATCACGTGACATACTGCAGCCTTCCACCAATGTGGGTTGATCACGAACCGTCGCAGCACCGAGTCACGTTCCTCGCTTGCAAATCTGCGTTGCCCCGGTGCCATCGCCGTCATTGAAGCGCCGTCTCCGACCGTTTCTTCCTCGTTCGTGAGTCCGAAAAAGAACAGGGTGCCGAGCTGGTGTAGCGCCCGCAGGTAGGTGTCTTGCTTCTGGCTTTCAGGAATTCCACACTGATCGCACCACTTACGGTAGTCGTCGAGCGACGCAGATAAGCAGCCGCGAAGGTTGCGCGCGACCAACTCATTGAGTCGCCACAGGTCGGGCGACACGTTGGTCAGGAGACCTGGAAGCTGGCTCAGTGCGTCTTCGATCGCCGTCCGAAGTAGACCTATAGAATCAGCATCGGATTCACAAGCCGAGCACCAGTCAACAACATCGATCACCTTTGCGCTCGTGGCTTTGCAAAGATCCTCTGGTGAGGGAAGAGGATCTATGGGCCGCGTGTCATCTGGATCGAACTCGTCGCACTGCGTCACGACAACCAAGACCGGGGCGTCCTTGCCAGCAAAATGAGCCAGCGACTTCAGCCAATAATCGAGCCCGTTACCGATCTCATTTTCATCCTCGTCGAGACGACGCCGAAGCAAGCGTTTCGCTGAGAGGACAACCACAAACAACGTGCGGTCCTGCGACGTGAAGAACGGCTCATGCACCCCGTACTCAACAAACTTTCGGCCGAAATCCCAGATGCGAGGTGCAACTACCCGTTCGCCCTTGGCTGTGACAACCGTTGGCTTCCACTTGAGTAGATCCGATTGGATTTGGTCGATGTCTACGGTTGCTCGCCGCGCCTCATTCTCCGTAAGAACTTCATCCAGGAAGCATCGGCGAAGCAGTGAAGTCTTGCCAACGCCTTCCATGCCAACGAACGCGATCCGCGCCTCCAGGAATTCCTGTCCGCTTTTCCATGCATTCACGATAGCCTTGGCATCAGCGGTGAAGAGCAGCTCTGGGGCTACGGAGATGCGACCTGGCTGTTCGACGCCGTCAATGCCGTGGGAAACATCCGCAAACTCAATACGCCTGAGCTTCTGTTCCACCAGAGGTTCCAAGTACTTGAAGCATTCGTCGGTGAGCAGGAAGCAGAAGTTGAGGAGCAGCGACTCCAGCTTCTTGAGGCCTGCCAGCGCGCCCACACCGTTGTCTGTGATGTTGACACATGCACTCAAGTTGAGGGATCGAAGCGATTTGAGCTTGCCGATGTGTTCAAGACAATCGTCTGTGAGCTCGGCGCGACCATTCAAGTCAAGCTCAGTGAGTGTCTTCAGGTCGGCGAGGAATGCCATGCCTTTCGCTGTGAACTTGCCGGTCAAGGTAATGCCCATCACACTGCCAACTGTCGTCTTTTGGGCGTCGGCTGCTTGCCCGCGAAGCGACAACTCCTTCAACTTCGTCATGCGGCCCACTGTCTTCAGGGCGGCATCCGTTAGGCGAGCGCAGCCATCAAGCTTCAGGCTCTCCAACCCAGGCAGCGACTTCGGGAGCTGCGACAGATCCTTGTCCGTTAAGTCGAGCCCGCTAACGTCCAGCATCTTCCCGCCTGCCGCCTTGGACTCCTTGATTCGCTTGGAAACCTCTGCGTTCGCCATGCCGAGTACCTCCGAATGCCTTTGACATCACTGACCCGACGTTCACCCGACCTGCTCCATGATCTTCGCCGCCTTCGCCTTGTCCATCTCGGCGTAGATCTCGGTCACCGCGGCTGACCGATGGCCCAGCACCACCCGCGCCGCCTCCACGCCGAACTGCTTGCGCAGGTAGGTCGCGGCGTTGTGCCTCAACTGATGAGGGTGCCAGCGATGTTCGCTACGCCACTGGCGAAGCTGATCGGTCAGCTTCTCCTTTTTCAGCCTTTCATTCCACTCCACATATGACTCCAGCTTACCGTCATCCTTCTTGATGCGGCAGAGCGGCTCGGGGGCAGGCCAGGCCTGTTCGCAGGCATAATAGATTGCCCGGAGGTAGGTCATCGAGGTGTAGCGATTGCCCAGCTTGCGCTTGGTCTTGCGATCGAGGTTGACCTGCCGGCGGTGGTTCTTGCATGTCGCCCATCGTTCTTCCTGTGCCAGACGCGGGCTGAAGATGTATGCCTCCAGGTCCGTGAGCAGGTAAGGCTTGAGGAACTCCTGAGCTCGAGCCCCAATGTACACGTGCCGCTCGTGCCCGTAGTGATCGGTCTTGTGCGACTCGGGCTGGTAGATCCACACCTTGCCCGTGGTATCCAGGTCGCGAGTCCTCATGATCACGAGCTCACCGGGCCGCATGCCGGTGTACTCCTGCACGCGAATCATGGCCTGGACCATCTTGGGCAGGAACGGCATGCATGCGTTGATGGTGGCTTCGGGCACCGGTCGCACAGGGGCACCTTCACGGACACCGCAACGCCCGCGGCGAAGCGGGGCGACAGCCTGCAGGGCGTGGAGCACATCCGGCGGCACCATGTCGTTCTCGACGCCCCATTTGAACAGACGGCGAATCCGGTTGATGCGGTTGTTCACGGTCTTACGGCAGAGGTTGGCTTCGATCATCTTCTGCCGAACCGCCTTGAGGTGAGTGGGGCGGAAGTCGATGACGAACATCGAACCGAACAGTTCGTTGAGCGGACGCGCTGCGTGTTCGATGTTCGCGACTTCGCCGGTCTTCTTGCCGTCCTTGAGGTAGTAGACCTGAGCGTAGTCGTAGTAGGCGACAAAGAGCTGATGCACGTCAATGAGCGAATCGACCGTGCGGGCGCCGGTCCGGCTGGAAGCAGGGGGCAGCTTGTGATTCGCCAGCCACTCGGCGATCACTTTGTCGTAGTTCTTGCGGCTGGCGTCAGAGTCGTGCTTGCCCAGGTAGATGTCCTTGCCGTTGAGCGAAACGACGGCTTGGCCAGAGGCTTTGTGCAGACGGTACGAAGGGATTCTTTGGGTGAGTCGAGGCATGCGAGGCTCCTTGCGGCTGGAGCCAAAACGGTAGACTACCGTTTTGGCTGGCTGCTTTTGACCTCGCTGCCCAACACGGACAGGTACGCTAATCAGCGTTAGGTTCCCAAGTTACAAAAAAGCGGGTGACGAGAATCGAACTCGCAACATTCAGCTTGGGAAGCTGACGCTCTACCGTTGAGCTACACCCGCAAGACTGCATTCCGCACTACCTGTCTGGCGACTTCTCCAATGCATCCTTTTCAAACTCTGACTTTCGTGCCATCGTATCAGGAGCCGGTCTCTTGGCAACCAAGTCGCATGAAGTGCGAATCTCGGCGTTCAGTGCTTCCGCATCTCGGTCGGCAAGGCACGGCGTCGCGGGCTTCGAGCCTCGTCAGGCGACCGGCGACTTCGGAGGAACCAAACGCCACGCGATCGAAATTTGCTCTCCGATTTGACGGCTTCATGCGTTAGAATAAAACGCCATCACGATCCGCTCTCAAGGCTGCCCATTCTCACAAGCGAGGTTCGCATGATCGACTACCAGATGAACCGACGTCAGGCCCTCATCGCGACCGGCCTGGGCACCTTGAGCCTCGCGATGCCCGGCGTGGTGATGGGCAGTGACAAGCTCGACGCCCAGGGCAATGCCGTCGCTTCGGAAAAGTCCTGCATCTTCGTGCTGCTGTGCGGCGGACCGAGCCACGTGGATACCTGGGACATGAAGCCCGATGCACCGGACACGATCCGCGGGCCATATCAAACGATCTCCACCAAGGTGCCGGGCATGCGCATCAATGAGATGCACACGGAGCTCGCCAAGGTGACCGACCATTTCACGCTCATCAATTCGATGATGCATCCGGGCGCGATCAGCAATCACTTCGACGCGATGCACAACCTGCTCAGCGGCCAGTCGGTGAAGCGCGTGCAGCAGGGCATGCCCGATGATCAGCCTTACCTCGGATCGTTTGTCGCCAAGCACAAACCCAGCACGCGCAACATCGTTTCCAATGCCTGGCTTATCAAGTGCGTTGGAGACTCCGTCTTCTGCGCGCCGAACATCGGCATCGGCGGTTACCTGGGCTCAGCCTACGCGCCGGTGTTTGTAGGCTCCGCCCAGAATCACCCGGCGATGGAGAACTTTGCGCCGCCACCGATTTACGACCTCGGCGACGCGGAGCGAATCGCCCGTCGCAAGGAGCTGCTCAGCCGGATCGAGTCCAGCAAGTTGGACAAAGAGCAGATCGGCAAGGACTGGACGGACCTGCGCGAGAAGGCCTACGACGCGATGACGCGCGTCGAAGGTCGGCAGGCGTTCGAATTGAAGCGTGAGCCGGCGGAGCTGCGAGCACGTTACGGGCATCATCCGCTGGGGCAGAACCTTCTGCTCGCGCGGCGCATGGTCGAAGCAGGCGTGCGCTTCGTCACGGTCAACGGCTGGACCGGGCAGGCACCACACGAAACGAACGGCCCGCCCAGCAGCAGTTGGGACATGCACGGCGGAAACATGGGTATGGGCGACGCCTTCGGCACCGGTTCCTACGGCATGGGCTTCTGTCTGCCGCGATTGGATCAGGCGCTGGCCGCGCTGCTGTCGGATCTGAAGGAGCGCGGCATGTTGAAGAACACGCTGGTGGTGGTCACCGGTGAGTTCGGCCGCACGCCCGTCATTCTGAAGCAGGATCCCCCCGGTCGCCAGCACTGGCCGCAGTGTTTCTCTTCCATCATGGCCGGCGCGGGCATCGCAGGCGGCAGGGTGTATGGCAAGAGCGACAAACACGGCGCCGCCGTCGCTCAGGATCCCATTATTCCAGAGGATTTTGCCGCGACCATCTACCACGCACTGGACATTCCCGTTAACGACCCGAAGGACGCCAGCGGCCTTTCCCGCTCGCTGACCACGGGCAAACCGGTGATGGGGTTGTTCGGATAAGAAGCGCCGGCAGGAGGAACAGAGTGGTGATCACCAACGTCCTGCCATGTCACAAATGAAAGGTGAATTCGCCAATTCTGGCAGGTGGCGCACTTTTGAGTTGACCACCTGCTCTTGCCAGTTGCCACTATGGTTTCGATCGAAGTCGCTTCGCGGCAATCTGGCAAGGCGGATGGAAAGGGAGCCGGCGGCTGTACAGGAGGGCCGCGTCCCACGCATTCACCTTTGAGGAGCTTTGACCTGTACGACAACCACGCCATCGAGGATGGCCACATCAACGCCCTTGGGCAATGTCAGTCCTTGCAGAAGGGCATAGCCTTTGGCACGAACGGGCAACCCCTGGAAATCCCCCCGTAAAGTGCCGGCCGTCAATTCAACGCACCGAATGCTGTCGTGTGCAGGCTCGCGGCCGGCGCTCGGATCGGGGTTGTGGATGATCAGTGTGGGTCGGTCCTCATCCGAACTCGCAGGCGTGTAGCCGACGAGCGTGACCCAGTGCCCGCCCACGCGGGTGTAATCGTCCGAATCCTCCGCATGGCGATACCAGCCGACGTCCAGGACAGTCGCGGTGTCCCTAACACCGACAGCGTCTTGGATCCGGTTCAGGTCGGGCGTGAGCCGCGGCTCCTGATCCGTCAGACCGAGCTGTCGATGGAACTGTCTGTCAATCGTCCGCCAACCCTCGAACGTGACTTTCCCGTCGTAGCCCTGGCGGTTCAGGTATTTGAGCGCGCCGAGCATCATGCGCGGTGAGCTCGTTCCCTTGTTCTGAAACGTCTTGAGGTAGCTGTTGCTGGCGAGCTTGATGGTCATCATCGCCTGCGGATCGTCCCTGCCGGTCGGCGCCAGCTTCGGGAAGCCGCTGCCCGCCAGCCACATCAGGCCGTTGCTCAGCGCGACCGGCCCGCAGTAGTAGGCCCCCGCGTCAGGCAGACGCGGATCGACTTGCAGCATATCGGGCGTCGCCTCGATCCGGCCCTCCTTCGGCGCGGCGATCAGATCGCTTGGCGCTGTGGCCGCAATAAACGTAAGCAGAGCGAAGCACGTTGCCGCAATGCACGTTGGCTTCCGCCTTTGCCTATCAACTGTTTGGTAATTGCAATCGCTCATAGCGCCTCTTTTCAGGATCATAATAGTCTGCACGTCGTTCGTTTGATGCGGTTGCCAATATCCGGGCGGGACGTGTCGGGGCATGGCGGCGATTCGCGCCGAGAACGTCCCATTGTCGTGGTAGTTGAGCGTCACCGAAGCGCCCGGCGTGTTTCTAATCTCCGGGTTCGTTGCTTCCCACTGTCCGGCCAGCCTCTTCTGAATTTGATCAGCTTCGAGCGGCGGTGGTGCCGCAGGCACTCGCATCTGAACGGAAACATGCTCTATTTTGACTCGGTGCGCCCTGGCGGGAAAGGCGGCCTGGATTTGTGGATGGCACCGATCAGGCCTCGCCCAGTGGAGAATCCGTGATCGTACCTTGCTCCTGTTGAAGAGTGAATTGGTGATCAGATCGCGAAATTGAGGTCCGCAACGGGCAACATCAGTCTGTGTGTCGCCCCCGCGCCGCGCGGTCCTAATCTGAACATCCTTGCGGAACTGCTCAACAGCAGTGGCACCGTGATCGCATCGTCGAATCCGACTGATCTGCTCACGGCCGGCATCAACGCCAGCGTCGCGGCAGGCACCTATTTCCTGCGGATCCGCGGCGTGGGCAAGTCCACCTTCGCCAGCGACAGCGCATCACCTGATGCTGGTCGTGGGCAAACACCTGACGCGGTCGCGGTCGGCGTAGTAACCTCATCACAAACTTGGGGAATTGGGAGAGGGGACTATATTGGTGCCATAAGGAACTCCCGATTGAAAGCCCTGTTTCCTCGTAAGTGAGACCGCCATGTCAACACACCTTGTCAGAATTGTTCTCGCCGCAATGCTCATTCTGTCCGCACCTCCGGGACACGCGGACGCCGCCGACGGCGACCGCACGAAACCCGTCAAGGTGTTCATCTTGTCCGGACAGTCGAACATGGAGGGCCAGGCGACGGTGACCACGCTCGACGCCGTCCTCGGCGATGCCCAGACGCGCGATACGTTCAAGCACCTGAAGCCGAGCGGCCAGTGGGCCGTGCGAAAGGATGTGTGGGTGACCTTCCTCGACAAGCAGGAACGACCCCAGAGCCCTCGGTTTGGTCCGCTCACGGTGGGCTACGGCGTCCCGAAGGAGGATCGTGACGAGAACAACAAGCGCATCCCTGTCGCGACGATCGGTCCGGAACTGGGCATCGGCTGGGTGCTGGGCGATCACTTCGACGAGCCCGTCCTGCTGATCAAGGCGGCCTGGGGTGGCCGCGCGCTCAAGTACAGTTTCCGTTCGCCCAGCGCTATGCCCACCGATGAGGAGATTCGTACGGAGGTCGCGGCTGCCAAGGCACGCAAGCCCGACGCCGACGTCACGTTCGAGTCACGCAAGGAAGGCTACGGTTCGGATTACCGCAAGATCATCAGCGAGACGCAACGCGCCCTGAAAGACATCGACAAGTATGTCGCCGGCTACACGAGCGAGCTGGGCTACGAAATCGCAGGCTTCATCTGGTTCCAGGGCTGGAACGACATGGTGGGCGAAGGCAACCCGGCCTACACGGAGCAGATGGCCCATTTCATCCGCGATATGCGGCGTGACCTGAAGACACCGGCCATGCCGTTCGTCATCGGCGAACTGGGTGCCGGCGGCGTCAATGGAGGCGAGGGCGCGATGCGGTTCCGCAAACAGCAGGCCGCCGTCGCCGAGATGCCTGAATTCAAGGGCAATGTCGCCTTCGCCAAGACAGCGATCTACTGGCCCAAGGTGCCGGACATGACCGAGAAGTGGGCTGCGTTCAGAGCGCTTGCGCGCACGAATGAAACCAAGCCGAAGGACGACCCGACGCGCATCGACCCCGGAGCCTACTACCAGAAGAATTGGGTTCAAGCGCACCATGAAGAATTGAAGTACACCTCTGACCGGCCGTACCACTACATGGGCTCAGCCGCCTGCTACTACCAGATGGGCGAGTCGATGGGCCGCGCGATGGTCGAGTTGTTGAAGAAGTAGTACGGGGCGGGAAGTGCAGCGGGGCTTCGATCAGAAGCAGAGGTTCCGCGCCATTCGATCGGGTCTGAGTTTGTGGCGGCCAATGGAACTGACTGTGGTGTTGTTACCATCAACGTCGTCGCGCCATGGCTTCGGTGTCGAAGGAGGTACGTTCCATGTCCATGATCCCTTTACTCATCGCTCTTGTTGCCGCACCCGGCGATGCACCCCTCGATCTGGCGCGCTTGCCTGCAAACAAGTGGGTGCTGCTCCACGAAGAAGATGCCTCAGGCGGGAAGAACTTCGCACGCGCCATCTTCGCCCCGAACGTGCAACGGTTTTACCTCTGGGGCATCGGCGGTGACATGCCGGCACGCAACGTCTACAAGCGTTTCGAGCTTGAAGCGTTTGATCCGGCCGAGCCGAAATGGATTGAGGCATTTCCGGCAGCCGCGGCTGGTAAGTGGTCTGCCGATAGCTATCCGCCGTTCCGCATCCTCGGCCAGAACGGACCGGACGGCCTCAAGCATGACGAAGGACCGCGCCTTCAGGTGGTCAGCGGATACCACGCGACCAACAGGGTCCGCTTCTGGGATTTCGACGGCATTCCTCGGCCCAGCCCGATTCACACCTTCAACATGGCGTGCTGGGACAGCAAGCGCAACCGCGTGATCTACTACGGCGACAGCACGACGTTCGCGCTGGATCCGGCGACCAATTCATGGATCGACCTGAAAGCGGTCAACCATCCAATCGCATGTCAGGTCGTCGCGTGGGCATCAATGTGTTACGACTCGAAGCGCGACCGCGTGCTCCTGATCGGCGGCGGACTGGCGACCAATCCGTCAGGCGCGGCACCTACCTGGCTCTACGACTGCGCGGCCAACAAGTGGGAACGACCGAAAGTCAAAACGGAGCCGCCGCCGCGTTGCAATGCGGCGCTCGTTTACGATCCGGCGACGCAAAGCGCCGTGTTGTTCGGAGGCTACGACCAGTCGGCCGCGGTCAACGATACGTGGATCTTCGACGGACGAACTGATACCTGGTCCCAGCGAACACCGGTCCTCGCTCCGCCGCCCATGTACGAGCCCGCAGCGGCGCTGTTGCCTGGCGTCGAGTCGAAAGTACTGGTCTGCGGTTACGACGCACGCAAGGTGAAGCTCGGTAATCAGGCGACGACCTCGGCTCAGAAAGAGACCTGGGTATACGACATCGCCGCCAACTCCTGGACGCCGATCGACGCCTCGCTCAATCTGCCGGGCTACACGTGGATGACCGCCGATGCTTCGCACAAGGACGGCGTCGTGTTCATGACGGCATTCGGAAACAAACGTCGCACTTACGCGATGCGATATGACACCAGCGCCGCGCCGATTGAACGGCCAGGCGCGCCACTGGGAACCGTCGCTTGGAAGTATCCCGAGCAGAAACTTTCTCTTGAAAATGCTCCCGCGCCTGATCCGGCGACGACCGCGAAGATGCTGGAGAACCTGCCGGTCAACACCATGGTGGACGCCGCGCCGCCGGGCATGCTGATCAGCAAGACGTGGTCCACGGCAGTGCTGGACTCGGATCGCCACGAGGTCCTGTACATCGGTGGCGGTCACTCGGGTTATTCGGGCAATGACATCGCCCGTTACAGTCTCGCAACCAATCGCTGGAGTCTCGACTTTCCGCCACGATTCCCTCCATATCTCGAAGGCACGAACGCCGGCCTGTTCGGCTGGAGCTACGGCCGAATGCCGTTCTCGCAGCACACGTACCTGTGGTATTGCTACGACCCGCAGTCAAAGACCATGGTCTACTTCGCCCGGCCTTCGATTCCGGCCGGCATCGAAGTTCAGCCCACGGATGATCCGGAATCGGTGTTTGTGTACGACCCGAAGGAGCACGGCTACACCACATGGGTGTACGACCCGGCGAAGAAGCAGATGCTGCCACCGGACTTCGGCCGCCGGTTCGCTAACGAGTGGCACCTGTGTGCAATAGGCACGCCGCGAGGCGTCTATGTTGCGGAGAACAACCGGCTTCATCATGCGAAGGTCGATCGCAGCACCGGTCGGATCGCGTGGGCTGTCGTTGACGACGCGTTTCCCAAGGCCGACGAAGTGGTGAAGTATCACTACGAGTATCAGCCGATCGTGCATGACACGAAGCGAGATCGCCTGATCCAGATCAAGGGCGACGGAAAGCGCGTGCATGTGTTTGCCAGGGGATTCGGTGACAGTGCGAAGTGGGAACTGATCGTCGCCGGTGACGCGGCAATCGGCCGCGAGGCGGTTTACATTCCCAAGCACGACGTGATTCTCTGGCTTGGCGACCGTCTGCACGTGTACGACTGCGCGAGCAAGACCATGCGCACTCTCGACATCGTGATGCCCAAGGGCAGCTACAACCACGAATGTGCGATGGTGTACGATGAGAAGCACGACGTGTGCGTCGCGCTCCTCCCCCGGAGCTTCACCGGTCCGATGCAGACATTCCTGTTCCGCTACCGGCCTGGCAAGTGAGGCCATAGGCCTCGATTCGCATGGAGTATTGGATGCCTGCGCTATCACGACGAGAAATGCTGTACATGGGCATCGCGGCTGGCGCAGGCCTCGCAAGGGTTGGCATTGCCGCTCCGGCTGCGTCGCCGCGCATCAACGTGCATCGGCAGATTCTGGAACTGGCCGGTCGGCAACAGCAGCAGCGACGCAAGCGATTCGCCGCGGTCACCACCGAGACAGATCTCAAAGCGCTTCAGTTGTCACTGAGGGAATCGTTCCTGCGGCTTCTCGATGGGCTTCCCGAAGCCCCGCGCGATGGAACACCTCCCGCAGCAAAGATCACCGGTCAAGTCGACGCGGATGACTATTCAATCGAAAAGCTGGTGTTCGAGAGTTTCCCGGGCTATTTCGTCTCAGCACTTCTTTACAAGCCGCATCGGCTCGATGGAAAAGCTCCCGCTGTCATCAGCCCGTGCGGACATTCGGCCGTGGGCAAGGCCGCGGACGCCTACCAATTGCTGCACATCAATCTGGTCAAGCGCGGATACATCGTGCTGACGTATGACCCGGTAGGTCAGGGTGAGCGCAGTCAGTTCTGGGAGCCGACCCAGGGCGCTTCACGCTTCAATCTGACTTGTGGCGAGCATGCGGTGCTGGGCAATCCGCTTTACCTGCTGGGCACGAGCCTGGCGCGGTACCGCATCTGGGACGGCATCCGTGCCCTGGACTACCTCACGTCGCTCGACCATGTCGATGCGAAGCGAATTGGCTGCTCCGGTAATTCGGGCGGCGGCACGCTGACCGCGTACCTCGCAGCGCTGGATGCGCGCATCACCGCCGCCGCGATCAGTTGCTACATCACCACGCTGCCCAGGCGCATGGCCAACCGCGTCGAGCGAGATCCCGATGCCGACCCTGAACAGGACATCTTCGGATTCGTGAGCGAAGGAATTGATCACGCCGGCCTGCTTGCCCTGCGCGCTCCGCGGCCGACGCTCCTGTGCGCCGCCGAGTTCGACTTCTTTCCCATCGAAGGTGCCCGTGAATCGTTCGATGAAGCGGCCCATCTGTTTCAGGTTGCCGGGGCGAAGGATCGCCTCGAGCGCGCCGAAGCGCCGCAGAAGCATGGCCTTTCTCTCCCGCTGCGATTGGCGATTTATCGCTTCTTTGATCGCTGGCTTGCCGGCACGGAGATCAAGGGCGAAATCAAAGAGGCCCCGGTGCAGCCGCGACCGGCCAAGGATTTGCTGGTCTGCGCGGATGGCCAGGTGAATGTCACTTTCAAATCGCGATCGCTCCTGCCACTGGCGCTGGAAGAGTTCCACAAGGCACCCAAGTCCCCGGCTCGATCACTGCGCGAGTTGCTTCACCTGGACAACGATTTAGCGGATATTGACATCACTCCGATCGACGCTGGAGGAAAACAGAACCGAACGCTCATCATCTGCATCAACGGCAATGAATCACGCCCGTGGCGGGAGGAAGAAAGGTATCTCGCGGCTTTGAAGGCGCGAGGCTACGCTGTCGTTACGGTCGATCCGCGCGGCGTCGGCCCGCTGCGACCTGATCTGAATATCAAGGGACACGACTACACCGACCCGCTGTGCGGCGTGGAAGAGAACATCGCGTACAACGCGTTCCTCGTCGGCAAGTCGCTCCTTGGCATGCGCGTTGCCGACGTGCTGTCTGCCGTGGCGAAGTCCAATGAGAAAGAGAAGTGGCCGCGTGTGGTGCTGTGTGGTCGACATGACGCGGGTCTTGTTGCGTGCATGGCAGCGGCGCTGGAGCCAAGCGTCACGCACGTAGCCGTTGAACAGGTACCGCTTTCGCTCCTTGCGCTCTTTGAGGCACGCGGCGTTCCGGTGAACGCCGCGAGCATCCTGCCCGACATGCTGCGCCGCTACGGAGACATCGCCAAAGTGTTCGACGAGATCGCCCCGCGCAGGATGCTGGTCGCCGCAGGCACGGGCAAATTTGAAAAGCCGCCGCGATCCCTCACGCTTGTGAACGAGTCGTTCGCGAAAGAGCCGAAAGTGTTAACCCAATGGCTGGACGAGTGAATGGTTCGCCGGTCATACTTTGCCGCATCTGCCGCATCTGCCGCATCTGCCGCATGGCCTGAGCCAAGGCGTTGAAACGCCTACCGTGCGTGCCTTGCCAGTCGCCTTCTGGCAAGGCGGATGAAAATGGAGCCGGCGGGAATCAAGAAAACATAAATCACTTATAAACTCACAAAACCATGAATTGCCTATGGTTAGGTGTAGCTTTAGCCACTTCTTGGAGAGGCGAAAAACGCCCCAAATCGTCAACTCAATCGCCCTAAAATCATCATCAAGTCAAACCCCGCGTCGGACGTGAACCTTTTGAACGGAGAATATCCACGATGTGATTAAGATATTTCGGGACGGTCGCTGATCACGGCCAAGCGATTCGGGCGGCGACGGTGATGCCTACCACACCCGCCGCCCGGGTCGGCCCACTTGAGGTAGGCAGATGTCCGACACTCTTAATCCGCTCCTGGATTTCAGGTCGCGATTTGCGCGATTGGCCGATGCGTTCGACCGGTTGGCCACCGCCATACCCTCGACGTTTTCATCAGACACCACGTTCGAGCCTCCGCCGGCAGCCGAGGACAATCTGCTGTTTCGTAAGGCCATCCATGACCAACGACGTGAATCCAGGCGACTGATGGCCGATGCAGGCCAGATGGTGATCGCCGCGCACGACGAAAATGCGATTCTCACCAGGCGATTGATCGCCTTCGTTGCCGCACACACATTGAACGAGTGGGGCGGGCTCGTCCACACGCCGGCCAACCTCTTTGGCCTTTATGCTGGCGGTTCGCAGGTTGAGCTGGAAACCCAGGATGGAGGCTACTGCGATTACTCAGTTCAATTGGAAGGATGTCCACCTTCAATGACACCTACGGTTCATGGCATTCGGGATCAGACGAGAATTGCACTCGGCGACCTCACGCCACTTTCAAGCGAGCAGTGTCGGCACTACGCGAACGCATGCCGCGATCTGGTGCACGATTTGAAGCCAGGGACGATGCAGCCAATTGGAGATCAGCCATTAGGCCGAATTGAACGAGCAGACGATATATCACGGTTCAAGAAAGACGGGGATATCTGGGATTTGGCGTTTGCAGGTCAATCCGCCAAGCTCAAGGCTTCCGTGAACATCGCCAGACTTGCTTATCTGATCGAGCGGCGTGATCCGCAAAAGCCGGTGGAGGCAATTGACTTTCAGTTGGTCGAAGGAAATGGAACGATCGCGGGATTGGCCGGTGTGCGTGCGGATGCGGCCAGCTCGCGGTCACGGGATGAAGTGCTGGATGGCGAGGCGAGGCACGACATTGCAGAGGAAATCACAGAGTGCAAGATGGAAGCCGCGAATGCTGAATCCCAAGGGCGGGTCGAGGATGTGAAGAAATGGAAGAAGAAGGTTGATGATCTGATGCTGCAACTCAAGCAAGCGGCTGGCCTCGGCGGCCGCACCAAGCTCCTGGGGAAAGCAGCCCCCGCGGGGGCCGCAGCTAAAAGCATCAAGGTGAGCTTGGATCGCGGGATCAACCAAATCCGCATCGCTGGCATGTCCGCGTTGGCTGACCATCTCAGACGTGCCATTTGTCAGGATGGAACGGCATTCGCATATCGCCCGGATCCTCACACGCCTGCTTGGCAAATCTAAAACAGTAAAAAATCTGAAATGCACGATTTGTTGTGATTGCAACACGTTTTGTGCGCCCCTATCCGTTGACACTTCGCAACAGCATGCGGTGCACGGTGCACCCATCAAGCGAGGATCACATTGATGAGGTGCACATGACTACCGATCCTCCTATCCTCGCGACGGTTGGCGAGATCTCTCGCCGACTCAAATGCCCGTTACATCGGATTGAGTACGTTATTCGTACCCGCAAAATCAACCCATCAGGCCGTGCCGGTAACAGCCTTGTTTATCCGGATGAGGCGGTGGCCCGTATTCGAGATGAGCTTCGGAAGATGGACCGCGAACGCAGTGGGGGTGACTAATGACCCCTCGTTTCCGTGGCCCGCGATCTGACCCGGGATACGACAATCGAATTCACGGCCGAAGCGAAAATGGCCGACGTAGTCTGCCAAACTCGCTGTCGCCAACATCGCAACCTTTCCTTCAATCCGAAATGTGGCGGATGCTCTATGAAGCAGATCGAGCGGTAGCCGGTCGTTTCATCCCCGCATGGACCCTGCCAGCCACTGGTACCGAGGCCCGGGCCGCTGCGCTCTGTGAAGTCAACTGGTGGTTCGAGCTGGCATTCGTTGAACAGCGCAAGCGCGAAGAGGTGACCGGCGTCAACTTTCGCCGTCGCGCCCGCGCCCGGGTCTACGACGACGACGGCTATCAGTGGCTTGTCATGTCCGTTCGTCGCCTGGCTGAGCGGATCATGACCCCCAAGAGTACTGCTAACGATGCGCTCGCAGACTTGGAAAGCAAAGGGCTCATTACGATCACCCAGGGCGACGCCGGTAAGGACTCTTTGGCGATTCGCCCCTGCGCTCGGCCTCTCGCTGAGGCCTTCTTCAAAGCGACCGACGATCCGACGGCTTATAGCGAGTATCTCGATCCCAGCACGGCCGAGGTATCACCTGGTTGGACTGACTCCCGCACCCAAGCCGCGGCCTTCCATACCTCCAACGGCACCACAGTGCACGACCTTCTTGTTGCGGCCCTCGATGGCGACTTATGGCTTGCTCGGCTGCTATCGCAGATCCTCTGGTACTTTGG
Source organism: Phycisphaeraceae bacterium (assembly GCA_040902585.1). GTDB lineage: Bacteria > Planctomycetota > Phycisphaerae > Phycisphaerales > Phycisphaeraceae > JBBDXA01. Next base: position 7,318 of record JBBDXA010000261.1, on the reverse strand, counting down.
CGATCGACTGGGTAAATGCCGGGCGAAGATCATCATGAACGGTCACCTCTGGCTCGCAAAGAGTCACGCAGCTCTGAGTCGAGAAATGAGTAAATCCCTTGAGAGCGTTCGGCGTGGGCTCGATGCGCTGGTCGAGGAGTATGGAGTTCTCGCTCGCTGTATCGCTCCCTATCGGCCGAACGCTCAGTGGGAACATTCCTCCACCACACACCTGCGTCCCAATCTCCCGGTCCTGCTTGAACGCGTCAAACACCATTTGCCCGACGAAGCCTGAGGGATTCGATCGGCACTTACCTAGGAGCATCCCATGGCAAAAAGACCCCGAAGAAAGCGATCCATTCTCAAACTCCCCACACGTCGGATGGCGAAGAAGAAGATGGCGGAAGGCGATCCCGCCGCCGTAGTTGTCGCGTCCAAGAAGCACAATGCTGCCTGTCGCAGGGTGGCTCTGCTTCTGTACAACACGTATCGGCTGGAGTTTGACCGTCATCGCAATTTCATGCTGCCGGTGAGCGAAAAAACCCGGATGTGCCGGTGGGATCCCGACCTTCCTTCCCACAGCGCCCAAGAATGGCTCGACATTGCGCTGCAAGTTACTCGCCAGAAGATTGACCCTGAAGATTTCATTCGCCGACTTTTCGACTGCACGTCGATTCTGAAAGATTCGCCTCGCCCCGCGGATTTCTTGCGGGAGAGCGTCTTTCAGGCATACCGCAATGCTGCGGCCGAACGCGATCGCGATGTTCGGTCCAAGTTTCGCTGGCAGCGGGAACATGCCCAAAATCAGATTAGCATGCGTCTTAGCATCCATAAGGACAAGGATATTGTTACAGCTTGCATTCACGCTCTTGACGACATCCAACTGGTCCCTCTGTTTCGCTTCTGCTTCGCTGAAATCCTCTACGCAGAATACGGCAATAAATGGCTCAAGAAGGAGGCTGACGACAGCAGGGTTGACGCTGCCCTCGAATACATCCGCAGCCCCGACTTGTACGACGAAATCTGGGGACCTGAATGGATCCCGGAAGAGTTTCGGCAGTATGCTCGGCAGGCGTATCTGGTATTCACCGGGCGTCAGGCACCGGCCTCAGGCGAGTGACTCGTCGGCAGGCGTAGGTGCTCCTTCATTCGCGGAACAGTGCTCGGTACAGGTGTCCGAACTTGAGGGTGATGTTGTCCGAACCTGAGGGTACTCGTGTCCGGATTTGAGGGCACATATAAAGTATGTAATAAATGCCACTATCGTGATATATTCTTTAACTGCCAGCTACGCTCGCTTTGCTCGCGTATCTGGCGAAGACATTCTTTTCTCTCAAGACAAAAACTTGAAGGTAGGCGCTATTGGAATATCTATTGATTCCGCGAGCGCCATTTCACCTGCGAAGCCGAGGTTGTCGCGAGTACAGGGTATTGTCATCTTCAATTGTCTGAGTGCGATGGCGATATTTCTACGCGAGTTAAATTAGTTCTGAATATGATATTTCTTCCGAGTGCGAGGTATAATGGCTTGGGCGATGAACAAATGGGCACGGAGGCCTCCATGATTTGCAACAGCGACACCCGACGAACTTCCTTCTATGAAGCGCAATCCACTCCGGCGAGCACGCTCGCGCAGCGCGAAGCCAGCCAGCGTAACGGAGCGAAGTCGCGAGGTCCTGTCTCTGCGGAGGGCAAAGCGAGATCGCGCCTGAACTCGGTGAAGCATGGACTCCTCGCCAAAGTTATTACGCCGCCGGGCGATCCCCGACAGCACGACCTGCTGTTTCGCCGATACCGCCAGGAACTCATTGACGAGCTGAAGCCGTCCAGCTTTTCTGAACGCGCTCTCGTCGACGCGCTGGCGAGTGACTACGTACAACTTGGGCGAGCGCGAGCCATGATCGAAGCGGCCCAGCGTGTGCCCGGCGTCGACAAGCAGGATCAGGCGACATGGGAGGTGATACAACAGCGCCGCCGCGAAGAGCGTCATCTCGATGACGCCATCGTCAGGCTCGATGCCGGTCAGCCCCCGGCAACGACCATGAAGAAAGCCGAGTTTCTTCTCGAAATATTTCAGACGCTCGTTGATCAGGTCGTCGGGGATATGGATGAAGGCGAAGAAGATGACGGTGACAACTACCTGGACCCGGCGACGGCCCGCCTGCAAAAAATTATCGTCCCTCTCCAGGATTTTCTTAATCGCGACGATCACGTTGCCGCCCGGCTTCGCGGCCAGCAGGAATTCAGCGCGACTGACGTGGCGTGCCTGCGTCCAGTATTGGTCTTTCTGCGGAATGCTGCGAGGCAATGGATCCGCCAACACGACGATGTGCAGCGCCGCCTTGATCGACAGCACGAAGACTCACTTTCTACTTGAGCCGCGACGCCAGAGAAGCTCATGCTGCTGGCACGCTATGTCGGCAAGCTTGAAAATGCGATCGAGAGAAAACTGGCCCGGCTGCGGCGATGAGAGACGGGTTCGTTTCGTTCGCTGCCTATGGCATCGCGAAGACATCAGCCGGTGCTACGCGAATAGATGACCGATTCGCGACGGTGAACCCGAGGTCATCGCCGGCAGCGAGGTCGGGTCGACGAGATGCGAATCAAAGGCATGAGTCGTCCGCCAGTGAAGTTCCGTACTACACAGCCTCCGGGCATCAGTCCGGCAGAATCTGAATACGGATATCTTTGAACTGAACGGCGGCCATCTGGTTCCGCAGGCAGATGGTGCCCTCGCTGGCCTTGATGTCCGTCGCCTCGTTGACCAGTACACCGTTCATGACGACTCGCAGCCGGTCACCCTCGCACCGGATTTCGACTTCGTTCCATTCACCTTTTCCCTTCAACTTGACTTCCTCGATGGCTCCGAGGCTCTTCTTCGTCACGCCATCGACCTGCCCGAACCGATTCTTCATCGGCGTCTCATAGGCGATCAGGCAACCGGTGCCGACCGCCCGCTCGTAATGGTTCTCCAGCCGCATGTCGATCTCGATGCCTTTTGGATTGTGTCCCTTCGCGTCGAGGCCATTGGCGCGCACGATGACACCGGTGCCGTTGGGTTTCACTGATCCCCCAGGCGTAAAGCGCCAGTTGAGCCTCAGCACGAAATTTCGATAGGTGCGTGTCGTACGCAGGTCGTTGGAATCGACGCCCGTGGAATAGAGCAACTGTTGACCGCGATCGACCCGCCACGACTGGTTGGTCTTGTTCTTGGAGTAGGCGAGCGGCACGTATTCCCAGCCCGTCAGGTCGCGGCCGTTGAAGAGCGGCTGCTCTTTCACTTTCGGAACTTCGACAGCGATCACCGGGCGATCGCCGGGCTGATCCTGAACGACTGGCGGCTTTACCTCCGGATTCGTTGAAGTGCCCGGCGGATCGACAACGGGTTTGGGATGGTCGATCACGGTCGTGGTCGGCGGTGGCTCAGGTTGGGGGACCACAGGATTCTCCGCCGGCGGGTTCCCCGGTGGCGGAGTCGGATCTTTTGCGGGCAGCTCCGCGACCGGCGGCTTCACAGGATCCGGCGGCTCGCCCACCGGTGGCCCTTGGGCGATGACAATCGGCGGCGATGTCCCCGGCGTCGGCACGGGTTTCACCGGATCGTTGCTGACGTCAGGTGCGAACAGAGAATGTAGATACTCGACAACGACAGGCTGCTGCATGGCGAAGACGATGCCGACGCCGACAGCGAGTATGGCAGCGATGCCGGCCCGTCTCAGCACTCGCCGCAGCCGACCCGGTTGATGACCGCGTTGATCTACATGTGCGTCGTACTCAACGAACATTGGCGGCAGTTCAACTGGCTGCGCAGGAACAGGCGGAGGCTCTATAACGCGCAAGTCGGACAAGAACGGTTCCAGCGCCATCGCCACTTCCTCGGCAGACTGGATTCGGTCCTCCGGCCTCTTCGCAAGCATTCGATTCAGTACATCCAGAAGCACCGGCGGCACATCACTGCGTACACCACTCAATGGTGGCACCAGCTCCGTGCGATGCGCCTTCGCTTTCTGGAAAAACGTCTGCGGATGGTCACTTGCGAACGGTGGCTTGCCGGCGAGCAGCGCATAGAGCGTGCAGCCCAGAGAATAAATATCCGAACGAGCGTCGACCAGGTCGGAGTTCACTCCCTGCTCGGGTGCCATGAAGTCCGCGGTGCCCATGATGGCGGGGGCCTCGGCGTCAGGGTTCGCATTCGCATCCGGTGACACCAGCAGTGCCAAGCCCAGATCGAGGATCTTCAAATCGCCATCCTTAGAGATCATCATGTTGGACGGTTTGATATCCCGGTGCACGAGTCCGTGCTGATGGGCGTAGTGCAGTCCCAACGCTGCCTGCCGTGTCAACCGGCACGCCCACTCGATCGACATCGCTCCGCGCTTGCGAATCAGCCTGCCCAGATCAACGCCGCTGATAAGTTCCATGACGAGAAACATGTGACCATCAACGATGTCGGCATCATGAGCGCGGACGATGTTCGGATGATCGAGTTTTCCGACGGCGATCATTTCCTGTCTGAACCGTTCGACCGCCGCGGGGTTCCTTGCCAGATTCGCCGGCAGGAGTTTGAGCGCAACAGGCCTTTGGAGATGAGCATGAACGGCTTTGTAGACGCTGCCCATCCCGCCGCGGCCCAGTAACCGCACCAGGGTGTAGCGACCCAGCTTCCGAACCGGCGAGTCGCCGCTCTGTTGGTTCGGCACGCGCCACGCATCGCGACTGATCGCCTCCGCCAGTTCGATCATGCGATGCAGCGGCGCGTCGGCCTCTCCGGCACCCGGAATGTCTTTCGCATGCCGCAGATCCTGCTTGAATGAATCCGTGGCCTCGCCAGCCTCTTCGAGCCGCCCCTGGCAGTCCAGGCAGCCTTCTATATGCGACGACCACATCTCGAACGCTGGCGAGGCGACTTTGCCCAAAGACAATGCAACCAGCAACTGCCTGTCGGGGCAGCGGCCTGGCGACCATGACGTGTTGGATTGCTCTGGCTTCATGGATGAAAACCCGTCACGAATCTTTGCCGCCCCAGTTCACATGTACCGTGTCGTTTGACGACGCACCTCACGATTCACTTTCGAGTTCGCCCAGCTCTTCGCGCAGACGTTTTAAGATGCGGGCCTTGTAGAGTCGCACCGCCGACGGTGTCACGCTCAGGTCCTTGGCCACGTCTTTCACATCATGCCCTTCAATCTCAACACGCCAGAACGCGTCCCAGGTTTTTCCTTCAAACTCACCGCGCACCAACTCCAATGCGCGCAGCCTCAACTGGCGCACAGCGTCCACCTCTGTCGGATCCTCCCGCTCGTCATCAGGCCACTCCTGCTTCTCAACGATTGCACGTGCCGCCGTGCCGCCCCCAGCTTCCCCTGGCCGGTTGACATTTCGTCGGATGAAGTCCACGACCTTGTTGCGGGTGATCGTTCGCAGCCAGCCGCGGAACGTGCTGCCCGCCTGTTCCTTGCTGAATCGTTCCATGCTCCGTGCCACTGCCCCAAAGACATCCTGAAAAATGTCCGGGCGATCATCCTTCCGCACGCCCGAACGTCGAATCCAAAACTCAACCAGCGGCCCGTAAAGCACGACGAGCTGACTCCAGGCTTTGTCGTCACGGGCCTGAACCCGCTCGATCAGCGTGAGGGACGTCATCTCTGGATCTCGACCGTCGCGTGCCTGAGCCATACAGGGGATTCCGGGAGGGATGGCCACATTCTTGCAGGCGACCCCTGCGATCCCATGTTGCGATCAAGTCTTCTATACGTCCTTGCCCGATTGCGTTCCGATCCTGCTGTTGCACTCTCGCGATCAAGTCGGTGTCCATGGATCCGCGGCACCGGCCGGTGCCTTGTCCCCAGGTGAGTCGACACACCGCAAACAGGACCCGCTCCAGCGGGCACGAACAAAGGAGCATTCAACATGAAGAACAGGAAACGAAAGTGGAAGAAGCAAATGAAGGAGCGAAACAAGTCGCAAGGGAAGCCACACGCGACGTCGAGCTACAACCTCCAGATGATCCGGGACTTCCTGGAGCATCTGCTCTGGGAACATCGCATTTTCAACTTTGAGCATCGCACCCGCGATAAGACCATCAACCCCGAACTGGTCGAGGTCTACGACCGGTTCTATAAGAGGTACGGCATTTCGCTCATTCCACGCAACATGCTGAAGGATGACGTCAACGACTCGACGCTCTGGGCTCAGGCGGAATCGGCATACCACGAAGGGGTGAGAGATTCGAGCCAGTGTGCCATTGACGCCCTGGAAGCGGCCATGCCTTTCGTTGAAGCTGCATTCTCCTACGTGCAGATCACGGGCGGCAATCCTTTCGGCGCAGTCCTCAGGCGAGCGTCGCAGGTGCTTGGGATTGAAGCTCCCGTGAAGTCAAAGCTGCCCGAACCATTCAACCAAATGCCCCTTCACTACCTGAACGAGCTGTCGGACCCCGATCTCCAACAAGTGTTCAAAGCGGCAGATGTCGTTTTCGGTGTTGATGAGAAGACCGGCCGATTCATCCCACTTTTCGGCGACGACCACATTCAAAATGGCGTCGACACCGGAGAGGAGCAGGTCCTCTGCATGCTGGGCTTTGTCATCGACGCGGAATCAATTGAGCTGGAGCATCTGCTGGTCCATACCGAGATGCTCAAAGGCTCACACTGCTATCCGATGAAATAACCCCGATCGTCAACCGGATGTGAATCGCGATCGGGCCGCTGGGGAACGGATTCCCCGGCGGTCCCAATTTTCTCAACAATTGAAAGGTCAACCAATGAAAAAAGGCATCCCCGGCATCTACGCCCTCGTCCTGTCCCTCAACAGGAAGAAAGCCATCACCATCGGCAAGCTCGGCCGATTCACATTCGAGCCGGGCTGGTACGTCTATCTGGGCAGCGCCCACGCCGGAGGCGGCGTGAAGGCTCGTACTGACCGTCATCGCCGCGTCGAGAAGAAGTTGCGATGGAATGTCGATCATTTCCGTCCTCACGCCGCACTCACGGAGATCTGGTTCAGTCACGATGTTCATGAGCGTGAGTGCCAATGGGCGCAGGCGCTCGCAGGTCTCCGTGGTGCCAGCGTGCCTGTCGATGGATTCGGATCGCATGACTGCGACTGTTGTCCGGCCCACCTGATTCGCTTGGACCAGCGGCCGGTTGCCCAGATGCTCCGTCATACCCTGGCCGCGAAGTATCCGGAGCATGAGCCGATCTATGTCGAATCGCTGATTCCCGCCGAGCCTTCGGAGAGCGAATCAACGATGCTCCAGAGGTACCTGCGCGGCAACCTCTACATCGAGCATCGCCGGCGGGGCGTCGCGACGGCCTTGGCCGAGGCGGCTGAGCGAGCG
>JBBDXA010000260.1:0-10581 GCA_040902585.1 Phycisphaeraceae bacterium | reverse complement strand
CTAGCGTTGTAGTACTAGCCGCTTGCGGCTTAGCGCGCGTTTCACTCCTCTCGATTCATTTTCGGACTTTCCCATGTCGCACCCTCTCGTCATCGCCTATCACCTCATCTGGACCGTCTATGGCTGGTGGCTTCCCAACGATCCTCGCGGCAGCGGGTCGCGCGCCGTTCGCAACGACGTCATCAGCCATCTCGGCGATCTGCACTATGGTCGCAAGCGCGTACAGCCCGCCGGGTGGGAAGTGAAGTCGTTCTACGACGCGGCGAAGGATCTGCTGAAGCATGATCTCATCGCGTTCAATGATGCCATGAGGCAGGTCGTCGCCGATGCGTTCGCCCATGGGATGGAGGTGAACAAGTACACCTGCTACGCCTGTGCGATCATGCCTGATCACGTCCACATTCTGATTCGCAAGCACAAGTATCTCGCGGAGGACATGATCGATCACCTCCGCGATGAAAGCCGCTTGCGGCTTAGCGCTTCAGGCCTGTTGCCTCCGAACCACCCCATCTGGACGGGCGGCGGCGGCTGGAAGGTGTTTCTGGATCATCCGGATGAAGTGTGGCGCACGATCCGCTACATTGATCGAAATCCGCAGGAGATCGGAATTCCCGCGCAGTCGTGGCCGTTTGTGACGGCGTATGACAACTGGCCCCTATTTGAAGGCCACAGTCCAAATTCACCCTACGCCAAGGCGCTGAAAGCCGCGGGGAGATATCCGCGCGACAAGCAAGACCGGCGCTAAGCCGCAAGCGGCTCAAGACATGCCCACCGTCACCCTCACGCTGCCGCATCATGCCTACGACATTTGTGTCGAGCCGGGGGCGTTGCGCTCACTGGGCGAATGGGTGAGAGCCGTCGCGCCGCATGGTCGCGCGGCCCTGTTGGCGGATGCGAATGTGTTACCGCTGCACGGCAAGGCCGCGCAGCAATCGCTGGAGCAGGCCGGTTACGCGCTGACAACTGCCCCTGTGCCGCCGGGGGAAGATCACAAGCACCTCCAGCAGGTCGCTTCGCTCTACGAGCACCTGCTCAGCGGCAGGCTGGAGCGCAGGAGCCCGGTCATCGCCCTGGGCGGCGGCGTCATCGGTGATACCGTCGGCTTCGTCGCCGCGACTTACCTGCGCGGCGTGCCGTTCGTCCAGTGCCCCACCACGCTGCTGTCGATGGTCGATGCCTCCGTCGGCGGAAAGGTCGGCGTCAATCTCGCGCGCGGGAAGAATCTGGTCGGCGCGTTCTGGCAACCGGTGCTGGTCGTGTGTGATACGGACACGCTCAGGACGCTCCCGCCGCGCGAGCTGCGATGCGGGCTGGCCGAGTGCGTGAAGCACGGCGTCATCCGTGATGTGAAACTCTTCGAGTGGCTGGAAGCGAATCTTGAAGCGGTGCTTAAGCTCGATTCGGATGCGATGGTTCAGCTCGTGCGATGGAACGTACAGATCAAGGCGAACGTGGTGATGGCGGATGAAAAGGAAACCGGCGAACGCGCTCACTTAAACTTCGGCCACACGTTTGCCCATGCCGTCGAAGCGACCAGCGGATACGGCCACTACGAGCACGGCGAGGCGGTGAGCCTGGGCATGGTCGCGGCCACGCGCCTGGCGGTTCACGCGAAGCGAATTGACAGTGAGGTGCTGGATCGCCTCGTTCGCCTGCTGGATCGCATCGGCCTGCCGACGCGAGCGCCGGACCTGGCGCCGACGACTACGCTCATCGACGCCATGCGTCTGGATAAAAAGGTCGCTGGCGGCCGCGTGCGCCTGGTGCTCCCCGACAAACTCGGCGCGGTTTCGATGGTCAGCGATACCCCGGACGACGCGATCCACGCCGCATGGGAATCGCTTCGCGCGTGAGCACCATCCCGACAGGGTGGTGCTATTGGCGCACGAACTTTCCGCAGCGCAGCTCGCGCAGTTGACGAAGTCGGCGAAGTTAACGAAGTTGGCGACGTAGACAAAGGAAATCCGTTGACCCATAGCACCACCCTGTCGGGATGGTGCTCCCACACAAGATTCCCCCATGCCTCACGGCCTCACCTTTCTCTGGCAGTTTCTCAGGCATCCGACCAAGGTCGGCGCGGTCTGGCCCAGTTCCAAACGCCTGGCCCGCGCGATGACGGATTCGATTAACTGGAAAACAGCCGACGTGGTTCTGGAATACGGCCCGGGCACCGGGATTTTCACCGAGCAGATTGTCCAGGCCAAGCAGCCCGCGACGCGCTTCCTCGCCATCGAGCTGAACCCGAGCCTCGCCTCAATCCTTCAGCAGAAGCTGAACAATGTGGAAGTGGTTGTCGATTCGGTGGCGAACGTGGTGGACATCTGCAAATCGCGTGACATCGAAAAAGTCTGCGGCATCCTCTGCGGCCTGCCGTGGGCTTCGTTTCCTGAATCGCTCCAGCGCGACATCCTCGATGCCATGTTCCACGTCCTGAAACCCGGCGGCCAGTTCGCCACATTCGCGTATCGCCAGGGCGTCTGGCTCCCCGCGGGGAGGCGTTTTCGCAGGATGCTCGATGAACGCTTCGGCAAGGTCGAGTGCAGCCCGACGGTCTGGCGCAACATGCCGCCGGCGTTTGTGTATCGCTGCACGCGTTAAGCAGACAAGCCAAATGAAAAACAGGATCGGGCCCTGCGGCGCGATCCTGTCATAGTCTTTCCATCGGCAACTCGAATCACTTCACTTCCCGGCTGCTGGTCTTCTCTTTCGTCGGAAAGTCTTCGGGCACCTTCGTCAACGTCACCTTGCCGATCGCGGCCCATTCGGTGCCGCGCTGGAGCGTGACGACGAAGCCGACGCACTTCATCGAGTAGTCCGCGTGGCCCATGGGCGTGTGATAGACGCGGCCCTTGCCGTACTCGAGGACCATCATCATCGGTTCGTTCTCGCCGCGACCGCCCTTCTTCGGATCGCTGAAGGAAGTGGCGAGGACTTTCATGTTCTCAGCCGGCCCGCGCAGGCGATCGTAGAGTTCATCCTGGGCGTGAAGCCATTCGGAGGGCAGGCCCTTGGTGATGGGGTGCTCGGGTTCGAGGATGGTGACGGTGAACGGATGCTGCGCGCCGTGGCTGCCACCGTTGCCCTTGGCCATATCGCGGATGATCTTGCCGTCGCGGTAGTAGACGTAGGGGCCGGACTTTTCATTGCGTCCGCCCCAGCCGCCCAGGCCAATCATCTTGTTGTACTCGTCCCAGTTGCCGAAGGAATTGTTGGCGGCGTGAATGCAGACGAAGCCGCCGCCGTTCTTGACGTATTCGATGAACGCCTCTTCGGTTTCCTTGGGCCAGCGCTCGCCGTTGTAGTTGGAGACGACGACGGCGTAATCCTTGAAGGCGGGCTTGTATTCCTTGTCCTTCTCGCGGGTGGCGACATCGACGGTGAACCGTTCGCTGGATTCCAAGGCCCACTTGAGCACGGGCGTGGTCTGTTTCCAGTTGTGATTGTTCTGACCGTCGAGGATGAGGACTTTGAGTTTGCCTTCAGCAGCGGTCGCCGCGGTGGAGCTGACCACCAACAAGGCGGCAGCGGCGCAGGTGAAGAGTGCATTCCGTTTCATGTTCCGTTCCTTTCGAGAAGAATCTGGAGGAGCCCGTGATTCTACACGAAAGGATGGCGGAGCCTGCAACGAATCCGATTCAGGCAGGGCGCGGGCGTGACCTATGTGGCATGATCAGTTGGGGTGCCATGGGCAAGCGGAGTCTTCGGAGCTTGCCCGTGCGGATCACCCTCTGCGCTCGGCGCACAGCACGGGTAAGCTCCGAAGACTCCGCTTACCCATGGCACCCGATGGCTCGCGCCACAGAAGATGGGCACGCCCCAGGGCGCGCGGGCGGGTGGTCAATCGTCCGCTGCGGAGTTGGCCTTCTTCAGCGGCACCTGTCCGGGAATGCACGCTTCGAACACGGCGAAGATGCCGAAGCTGGATGTCGGCGGCTTGATGCGGGTTCGATCCTCACTGGATTGACCATCCTGCGATTCAACTCGTTCCGCAGTTCGTGTTTCGCGTTCTTCGGTTTTGCTGTTCAACATTTCCGCGCTCCTAAGTATTGACTCAATCTCCCGAACCCTTCGCCCCGTCGTTGTGCCCTCGGCTCAGCCCGCGTGGCTGATGTTCATCGGCAAGAAGCGTGCCCTGCCCGAGGGCGTGAGAAACCTGCCGCTGGCGTACCGCCGCGCCAGCCCCGGATGGTGGCGATGCGGGCAGGGCCAGTGCATCGGTTCGCCGCCGAGTCGTTCATCGCGCAGGCCGCTGTAATCGCAGACGGTGTCGGCGGTGAGACTGATCAGTTCGTTCCACACCTCGCCGACGTGGTCATAGTGAAAGCCGGCAAACCCCATGAACTCAGCCGTGCGCGCAGCAACCCACCAGTCAGGCTTTGCTTCGCCGGGCGGATCGAGCAGCCGATGCGAACGCAGCACGCGGCGCTCAGCGTTCACGGTCGTGCCTGTCGTCTCCAGCCAATGCGCCGAAGGCAGCAGCACATCGGCATGCTGCGCCAAAGGCGAGCCCGCATCGCTGGTCTGGAGAATCACGAAGTCGACTGCCGCCAGCGCTTCGAGAAACGAAGGCTCGCTCGTCAGTTGGGGATCGATGGGTTCACCCGTCAGCCAGAGCACGGAAAGCTCGCGCTGTCCCGCGGCCGCGAGCATCTGCTCCGCGTTCAAGCCCGGCTGAATCGGAATCGAACCTTCCAGCACGCCCCACGTCTGCTCCAGCCAGAGCCGCTGCGATGCGCTGCCCACGCTGCGATGCCCCGGAAGCAGCGCGGCACCGACACCGACTGTCGCCGGATCGAACGGCAGGTCGATTTCATCGAGCATGAAGAGGCCGGTGCCGCCTTGACCGACCTGACCGAGTTGCAGTTGAAGATTAACGAGAGCCGCGCCGACTTCCCGTGACCTCTGCTCGGATGGCCCCGACTCATCCGAGTCCCTCTGACCGCTCGTGCTGCTCGTGAAACTCAGCAGCCTGCTGCCGTCCGCAACGAACTCGACGATTTCATCAATGCGTCCCGGATGCACGCCGCACTGCGACAGGAGTACCGTTTCATCCATCGATTCCAGCAGCACGCGATAGTCCGTGAAGCCTTCGCTCTGCCGGCGCACGAAGCGGGCATCGAAGTGTCCCTGCGCGAGAAGCCGTTTTGCGACGAGTTGCAGGATGGTGGCCGTCTTACCCGGCGCGGCTGGGACGTACACATCCGCCCGGCTCGCAGTCGTCGTCCGCTTGGAATCAATCACCATCAACCGGCAGTGAGGCGACGCCAGCCGATGGTCCATGATTCGTTCAAACAACACGGGGTGCGTGGTCGCCAGGTCAATGTCCGCCAGGAGGATGACCTGCGCGTGTTCAATGTCATCGAAGCAGGCAGGCGAACCGTCCGCCCCGAAAGCCCGCGTGTAGAGTTGAGTGGCTGCGCGCTGGCCGCCGAGTACATCCGTGTTGTTCGAACCGAGAAAGCCTTTGAAGAGCTTGGCGAAAAGATAGGCGGACTCCATATCGAGTCGGCCCAGGTCGAGCCAGCCGACCGACTGCCTGCCGCGCGAGATCTGTGCCCTTTGAATTTCATCCGCCGCGTGCGTGAGCGCCTGATCCCACGACACCCGGCCCAGGTCGTCGCCGCGATGGCGACGCATCATCGGAAAGCGAAGGCGATCCCACAGGCGGCCGGCCTTCTCGGAAAGCTGATTCACGCGATCACACGTCCGGCCGAAATTCGGAGCCGCCGCGCTGTCAGCCGCCAGCAACGGCATCCGCCCGTCGCCCACCGTCGCGCTGACCCGGCAGCCCGTCGAGCAGCCGGGGCAGACCACCGTCGCCTCGCGCAGGGCGCTGACGGGCAGAGCAACGTGGGCGGCGTGAAGTGTGGTCATGATCCTGTGGGGGCCGCCCGCTGAACGCCAGCGCAGGGCCCGGTCAGGATTCACAATTGCAAAGGAAGTGCCACGACGAATCGGATTGAAAAGCGAAGGCGCACTGCCCATTCAGTAGGCAATGCGTGCATTCGGATTGACCTGTTGCACGAACGCGCCCCAGCCATCGCCCGTCGATCACCTGTCGATCACCCTTCGATCAACCATCGGACAGGGGCGAAACCAGAATTTTCTTTGCGGCGGCGAAGCCGATGACCAAGGGTTCTCCCCCTTTGCCGCGTAGGGTCACCGCATCGGCAACCTCATCCACCGCTTCAATCGTCAGGCTCGCACCGGGCGTCAGGCCGCGACCTTCGGCGAAGCGAAGAAACTGCGGGCTCTGATCATCCACACGCGACACTTCGACGCGCTGGCCCTCTTTGCACTCGGGGAGCGAGAGAAGGCGGCGATCCGCAAGCCGGCCGCGGGCATCAGGAATCGGATCACCGTGCGGATCAAAGGCGGGTTTGCCGAGCATCAGGTCGATCTTCTGGAGTACCTTTTCGGAGACAGCATGCTCGAGGATCTCGGCTTCTTCGTGGACTTCGCTCCAGTCCAGGCCCAGCACGCGGACGAGAAAAAGCTCGACGAGCCGGTGCCTGCGGAGCACATCGAGGGCGGCTTTCTGACCGCTGCGCGTCAGGCGAACGCCGCCGCGGGACTCGTAATCCACCAGCCCTGACTCGGCCAGGCCCTTGACCATGACCGTCGCGGTGCCGGGCGTCACCTCCAGCGAGGTCGCCAGTTTCCCCGTGGAAACAGGCGATTCATCATCCTGCTGCTGCTGGAGCAGGAGCAGGTGTTTCAGGTAATTTTCAGTGGTACTGGAATGCATGCGGCAGGCCCCGGCGGCAAGTAGGAAACAACGAACCATAACCAAGGTCTTGACAACCGTTCTATTGTTGCTACCATTCCCCTGAAAATCAATTTTGACTACTCAAAATAACGGATTGGATGATACAACATGACCTACCGCTCCACCCTGCCCATTCTGGCGCCTCTGCTGGCGATTGCCTCGCACCCCTTCCTGGCCCGCGGCGAGGAACAGGCCGTGTCCGCGCGATCGGACAAGTCGGGCTTTCATCTGTTTAGCCCCACGCCGGCCGAGCTCATGCGCGATCTCTCCGCCGACCGCCCGGATGCGACCGAGAGCCCATTCACCGTCGATGCCGGGCACGTGCAGGTCGAACTGAGCTTCTTCGATTACGCGCGCGATCGGGAGAACGGCGACCGACTCGATGCGTGGACCGCGTTGGACACGAACGTCAAACTCGGCCTGACCAATGACATTGACATTCAGTTCGTCTTCGCCGCCTACTCCCATGTGCGCACCACGCCCGCCGGCAGCCCGACCGAAACACTCCAGGGCTTCGGCGATTTTGTCGTCCGCCTCAAGTACAACTTCTGGGGCAACGACGAAGGCGACCCGCGTACGCCGTCCGGCCTGGAAACAACCGGCCTGGGCATCATGCCCTTCATCAAGATTCCCACCGGTACCGAACTGAGCAACGATCATGTGGAAGGCGGCATCATCATCCCGCTGTCTGTAGCCGTCACCGAGGGCATCGGCCTGGGCTTCATGGCGGAGATCGACTTCGTCTACAACGACCTGGATCGCCGGTACGACGTCGAGTTCGTTCACACCGCGACCATCGGCTTCGACATCGTCGGCCCTGTCGGCGCGTTCGTCGAATATGTCGGCATCATCAGCACCGACAACGCCTCCGACTATCAGGCGATCTTCATCACAGGCGTCACCGTGGAGATCACCCCCAACCTGCTCTTTGATCTGGGCCTTCGTGTCGGACTGACTGACACGGCCGAGGACCTGGGCGTCTTCGCGGGCATGACCTGGCGATACTGACCGAAGCGCGCTCCGCTGTTCACTTGACTTGATCGACTTCTGATTGCATTTGAAGGAAACACCATGATCTCAACCATTCGCATGTACCTTGCGGTCGCGGCCGTGCTCAGCTTCGCTCTATCCGGTTGCAGCGACCCGAGCCAGAGCAAACCTTCGACCGCCGGTCCCAGCGCGTATCCTTACAAGGTCGCCACCACCGTCGGCATGATCACTGACATCGTCAAGAACGTCGCCGGGGACAAGGCGACCGTCGAAGGCATCATGCAGGGCGACACCGATCCGCACACCTACACGCCCGGACGCAACGACACCATTGCCTTTCAGAACGCCGATGTGATTTTCTACAACGGCCTCATGCTCGAAGGAAAGATGACGGACATCTTCGTCAAGATGGCGGCGAAGAAAAAGGTCGTCGCGGTGACGGAGATGCTCAGCGACGAAAAGACCGGCGACGCGAGCTACGTGATGTCCGATGAAGCGGAGCATTACGACCCGCATGTCTGGATGGATGTGCAGGGCTGGATCCGCGCGGTCAGGGCTGTGACCAAGGCATTGAGTGAATACGACGCGAAGAACGCGGCCTACTACGAGGCCAATGCCGCGGCTTACCTCAAGAAGCTCGAAGCGCTCGACGTCTATGCGAAGCAAGTGATCGGTTCGATCCCGCAGAACAAGCGCGTGCTCATCACGGCCCACGACGCCTTCAACTACATGGGCCGGGCGTATGGACTCAAAGTGATGGGCGTGCAGGGCATCTCGACGGAGTCCGAAGCGGGCCTGAAGCGCATCAATGATCTGGTGGACTTCATCGTCACCAACCAGATTGCGGCGGTGTTCGTCGAGGCCAGCGTGTCAGAGAAGAACGTGACCGCGCTGGTCGAAGGCGCAGCGTCTCGCGGTCACGCCGTAAAGATCGGCGGCAAGCTTTTCTCCGACTCGATGGGAGCCGAAGGCACCTACGAAGGCACGTACATCGGCATGATTGATCATAATGTGTCAACCATCGCGCGAGCCCTGGGCGGCAGCGTGCCCGAAGGCGGATTCAAGGGCCAAGGGTTGGGGGCCAAGGGCCAAGGGAATTAGACCAACGCGAACTGAGGTCCGAAATGAAATCACTGAACGGACCCTTATCTGGAAGACAGTCGACTTCATCGCCGAGTGGTGACAGCGCGGCTGCTCCTTCCCCTGGCCCCTGGCCCCTGGCCCCTGGCCCGACGTCTCGCGCCAGCGGGCAGGAGCATCCCACCGATGTGCCCCTGTCGGTGCATGACATGACCGTCGCCTACCACCGCAAGCCGGTTTTGTGGGATATCGACTTCGACATTCCCGAAGGCAAGCTCGTGGGGATCGTCGGCCCCAACGGCGCGGGCAAATCCACGCTGATCAAAGCGTGTCTCGATCTGATTCCCAAAGCCTCCGGCGCGGTCCGCATCTACGGCCAGCCTTACCGCAAGCAGCGCAAGCTCGTCGGTTACGTGCCGCAGCGCGAGACGGTGGACTGGGATTTCCCGGTCACCGCCCTGGACCTGGTCGCGATGGGCCGATACGGCAAGATCGGCTGGTGCCTGCCCGTGTCGAAGAAACACAAACAGGCGGCGATGGCGGCGCTCGAACAGGTCGGCATGACGCAGTTCGCCCATCGCCAGATCAGCCAGCTCTCCGGCGGGCAGCAGCAGCGCGTCTTTCTCGCCCGTGCCCTGGCACAGGAAGCGCAGCTCTACTTCATGGATGAACCTTTCGCCGCCGTCGATGCCGCGACGGAGACGGCGATCGTGAACATCCTTCGCGAGCTTCAGACACGCGGCCGCACGTGCCTGGTGGTGCATCATGATCTTCAGACCGTGCCGCAGTATTTCGACTGGGTGATCCTCTTGAACATGCGCATCGTCGCGGCCGGCCCGACTTCGGAAGTATTCACCAACGAGAACCTGCAAAAAACCTACGGCGGCAAGCTCACCCTGCTCGAAGAAGCGGCCGAGGCCATGGCGCGGGCACAAAGATGATCGTCTCCTGACGGTTAGCGGTCGGGCCGAGTCCGCGAGGCCCACCTTCGAGTAGACCTGATGCTCTCAAGACACCGACTCATTCTGATGGTCAGTCTGCTCGCGATGCCGCTCCTGTGCGCCGCGATGGCTGTCGCATCGAACGGTACGAACTCGCCTTCGGCCGCATCAACCGAGCACTCCGTCACCTTCACCGACATCTTCAACACGCTCACGCTCCAGGCTCCGTACAACACGCGCATCGTCGTGCTCTCCGTCGCCCTCCTTGGCATCGCTGCCGGCGTCGTCGGTTCGTTTCTGCTCCTTCGCAAGCGCGCCCTGATGGGTGATGCCTTGAGTCACGCCACGCTGCCGGGCGTGTGCCTCGCCTTCATCATCATGAGCGCCCTGGGCGGCGATCCGAAGTTTCTCCCCGGTCTGCTGCTGGGGGCAACCATCACCGGACTGCTCGGCGTGGCGATGGTCACCGCCATTCACAAATACACGCGCCTGAAAGAGGATGCCGCGCTGGGCATCGTTCTGAGCGTGTTCTTCGCGCTGGGCATGGCGCTCGTCAAGATCGTCACCGATCTGCCCACCGGCGGCTCGGCGGGGATCCGCTCGTTCATCTACGGCCGAACCGCCACCATGGGCATGACCGATCTCCTGCTCATCGGCGGCGCGGCGGCGGGCGTGCTCGCCATCAGCTTCATTCTCTTCAAAGAGTTCAGCCTGCTCTGCTTCGACTCGGAATATGCCTCCAGCCAGGGCTGGCCCGTTAGCTTTCTTGACGGACTGATGCTCGTGCTGGTGACGATCGTT
>JBBDXA010000259.1:0-10837 GCA_040902585.1 Phycisphaeraceae bacterium | reverse complement strand
GTCGAGCAACCCGCGTAATTGGGTGCCACGGGTCGGCGAGGTCTGCCGAGCAGACCCGTGCGAACGCCCGCAGACCTCCGGCAAAGACAACGGGCAACAATTCCGCCATGATTCGTTACGATGCATCGCACGATCCCGTGCAGGAGGATTCCCATGCGGCACGCAACTCTTCTTTGTCTACTCGCTCTGCTCATCCTTCATTTCCCGAACCGCGCCAACTCTGCCGATTCCGGCCGTCCGCCCAACATCATCATCATCTTCACGGATGACATGGGCTACGGCGACCTGGGCTGCTACGGGCATCCTTCCATCCGCACGCCGCACCTGGATCAGATGGCGCGCGAAGGTCTGCGTTTCACGGACTTCTACTCGGCCGCGAGTGTCTGCACGCCCAGCCGGGCCGCGCTGCTCACAGGGCGATACGCCCCGCGCATCGGCATGGCCAGCGACAAACGCCGCGTGCTCTTCCCCAACTCCAAGGGCGGACTTCCTCATGACGAAATCACCATCGCCGAAGTCTTGAAGGAGCGCGGCTACGCGACGCACTGCGTCGGCAAGTGGCACCTCGGTCATCTCCCGCAGTTCCTGCCCACCGAGCATGGCTTCGATTCCTACTTCGGCATCCCCTACTCCAACGACATGGACCGCGACGGCAGTAAGGGCCCCAAAAACCGCGACGCGTTCTGGGAACCCAAGAGCGAATACTGGAACGTCCCGCTGATCCGCGATAAGAAGGAGATCGAGCGCCCCGCCGATCAGACGACGATCACCAAGCGTTAC
This sequence comes from Phycisphaeraceae bacterium, assembly GCA_040902585.1. GTDB lineage: Bacteria > Planctomycetota > Phycisphaerae > Phycisphaerales > Phycisphaeraceae > JBBDXA01. The sequence goes on along the minus strand of JBBDXA010000259.1, from coordinate 10,057 downwards.
GCGGAGGAAGCCGTCAAGCTCATCAAACAGAACAAGGACAAGCCGTTCTTCATTTACCTGGCGCACAGCCTGCCGCACGTGCCGCTGTTCACGTCGAAGGCGTTCGAGGGCAAGAGCCTGCGCGGCCTGTACGGCAATGTGATCGAGGAGATCGACTGGACCGTGGGCGAAGTGATCAAGGCGGTGCGCGACAACGCACTGGAGAAAAACACGATCGTGTGGTTCACCAGCGACAACGGCCCGTGGCTGATCTACAACGACCACGGCGGCTCGGCGGGCCTGCTCTTTGAAGGCAAGGGCTGCTCCTGGGAAGGTGGCCATCGCGTGCCCGGCATCGTCTGGGGCCCGGGTCACATCCCCGGCGGGCGCGTCACTTCCGAACTCGGCTCCACGCTCGACCTGCTGCCGACCTCGGCCGCGCTCGCCGGCGCGAAGCTTCCAGCCGACCGCAAGCTCGACGGCTACGACCTCTCCGCCTTCATCACCGGCAAGGTGAAGGAAAGCCCGCGTGATCGCTTCTTCTACTACCGCGATGTGACACTCTGGGCCGTGCGCGATCGCACGCACAAGCTGCACTTCACGACGAAGTCCGGCTACGGCGGCGACCCGGTCGTCAAACACGATCCGCCGATTCTTTTTGATATGGGCGTCGATCCGGGTGAGAAATGGAACATCGCGGCGAAGCAATCGGGCATCGTCGATAAGCTTGTGAAGCTGGCGGAGGAGCAGAACAAGGGGCTGGTGCCGCCGCCGTCGCAGTTGGAGAATGAGAACGTGAAGTGATTGCGTTGGGTGCCATGGGTAAGCGAGGTCTGCCGAGCTTACCCGTGCGAAGCCCCCTCGACCTTCGCACGGGTAAGCGCGCCGACCCGCTTGACCATGGCACCCGGTTTCAGTTTTTCTTCCCCTTCGGATCCAGATTCGCATCCAGATCCTCCTTCGTCACCTTCGACTCGACGCCTTCCTTCGGCACCTCCACCTTCGCGATCCACAGCATCGCGTTCAACACCACCTTGCGGAAGTTGTCATCGCCCCAATTGTCGTGATAGTGCCCGCCGGTGAAACCGAAGCCGCGGCCGCCGTCCTTACGCTCGATGGCCCACATCATCGCCTCGGCGCGACCCTTGTCGTTCTGAATGTGTTCATACGGCCCGCGCGGATAGACATACGGCCCGCCGCGCACCTTCTCGCTCGGCTTCGCCACCAGGATCGGCCAGAACTTCACATCGCCCTCGGTGCTCGCCTTGTCGCCGCTGAAGCCGTCGGCGAAGCGCATGTTGAAGTACCACTCATCCTTGATCTGAAACGGTTTCACGCCGCGTGTGATCGGATGCTCCGGGAACTTCTCAAACGCCGGCTCCCACATCGGATTGCAGGAGAACATGTGCTCGTAGTGTCCGCCGATCCATCGCTTGAATTGATCGCCGGCTTGCGCGGGGACGATCTCGACGCCGTAGTGCATGCACCCGATGCCGACGCCCTTCTTCACCCACGCATCGATCTGCGCGAGCCGCTTGCCGCCATCCTGCACCGCTTCATGCCGCGGGCCGCCGTCCATGTAGAAGACGACCGCGTCCGCCCATTCGAAGACGGTTTCATCCTTCGGCCAGCCGTTCAAGACCAGCTCGACCTTCAAGCCCTTCACATCTTTGAGGCATTTCACCAGCAGCGATGAGCCCGCGTTGAACTCATGCATGCGCGGCGGATGCGAAGGCTTGCCCGCGATGATCACGAGTTTGCGCGGCTTGACGTCGGGGCCGTCTTGCGCTTCGGCGGGGACGATGGCCATCGTGCATGCCAGCAACGCGACGAACAGTGTGGTAAGACTGGGTTTCATCCAAAGACTCCCTACTGGTGTTCTGCCTTCATAAAGCCGCGACCGCTGGTCGCGGTTCAACGGTGCCCCGAGGACATCATCAGTATCAACCGGCGGACGAGGCAAAACGCGATGCCGATGCAAGGTGAATGCTGTGCGTTCATCGGGCAGGCGTTGGTCCAACGCCCCCCGATGCCCGCGACCACCGGTCGCGGCTTTATGGCTTCCCGATCCACTCCTTCAACGTCTTCGCATCGACCACGCCCAGGTAATACCGCACATCGCGCAGTTCGCCTTTGAAGTGATTCGCATCGGGGTACTCACCGACGAATGAACCCGTATCCGCGCCGATGGAAATATTGTCAGCCGGGGCGGAGGTGATGCCCTTGCCTTTGCCTGTCGCGACTTCCGCGCCTGCAACCAGCAGGTGCAGCGATTCATCCTTGTCGATGTAGGCGGCGACATGCGACCAGCCGGCGGGCAGCGCATCTTTACCTTTGATTTCGATCAATTCATCGTTCTCGCGAATGGCAAAGACCGGCTTGCCATCCTTCAGATACAGGCTGAAACCGTAGGTCGCGCCGCCTTGGGCGATGATCACGCCGCCGTTGCCCGCGGGCTTCACCCACGCACCGACTGACAGGGCACGCTGCGAGAGATCAACGCGATCCTTCGGCGGCTTCACCGTGGACTTGCCGTCCAGCGCGGCCGGCTTATCCGCATGCAGCGCAAACTGAAGCTCCAGCTTGCCCGGCGTGAACTCACGCCTCGCCGCGCCGGGCCCGCGCTGCTGCGGGTCACCCGGCACCGCCTTCGTCGGCTCCGTTTCGCCCAGTTCCTTCTGAAGCCGCTTGAGTTCAACCTTGAGGTTCGTCTTGATCACGTCGTAGTTCGGATCATCGTACACGCTGCGCATTTCGTCGGGGTCTTTCTCCAGGTCGAAGAGTTCCCACTCGCCACCGACGCCGCCGGACCCGACGGTGTAGTAGTGAATGAGCTTGTGCCGCTCGCTGCGCACGCCGTAGTGCTTGGCGACGCTGTGCGCGCCGGGGAATTCGTAGTAGTGGTAGTAAAAAGTCTTGCGCCAGTCGGCGGGCGTGTTGCCCTTCAAGATCGGCACGAGGCTCTTGCCGTGCAGGTCGCCGGGGTTTTCCGCGCCGGCCATTTCCAGCATGGTCGCGGCGAAGTCGACGTTGGAAACCATGTCCTTGTTCACGCTGCCGGGCTTCACCGTGCCGGGCCATTTCACGAGCAGCGGGACGCGGAGTGATTCTTCATACATCCATCGCTTGTCGAACCAGCCGTGCTCGCCGATGTACCAGCCGTTGTCGGTGGTGTAGATCACGATGGTGTTCTCCTCCAGGCCAGCCGCCTTGAGATAGCCCATCACTTCGCCGATGCCGTCGTCCACAGCTGCGACGCACTTGAGATAATCCTTCGCGTAACGCTGATACCGCCAGCGCACCAGGTCCTTGCCGGTGAGGTTCGCCTTCTTCAATGCTTCGTTCTCGGCGTCGTACGCTTCGTGCCAGGCCTTAAGCTGCTCCTCATTAAGGTTGCGCGGCGGGACGAGTTTCAGGTCCAGCGCGGTCATCGTTTTTTCGATCGTCATGTCCTGCTTGCGGGCCGGACTCGCCCGGCCTTCGTAGTCGTCAAACAGTGTCTCCGGCTCGGGAATCTTCTCGTCCTTGAACATCGCGTGGTACTTCGGGCCCGGCTGCCACTCGCGGTGCGGGGCCTTGTGCTGGTACATCAGCATGAACGGCTTGTCCTTGGCGCGCTGTTCCTTGAGCCACTTCAGGGTCAGGTCCGTGATGATCTCGGTGGTGTAGCCGGTGCGCTGCACGCGCGTGCCGTTCTGAATCATGGGCGGGTTGTAGTAAGGCCCCTGCCCGATGAGGATGTCCCAGTAATCAAAACCCTGCGGGTCACTCTCGAGGTGCCACTTGCCGATGACCGCGGTCTGGTAGCCGGCCTTCTGCAAAGCCTTGGGGAAAGTCCACTGCGCGCCGTCGAAGCGATTGCCGTTGCGGTAAAAGCCGTTGGCGTGGCTGTATTTGCCGGTCTGGATGGTGGCCCGCGAAGGACCGCAGAGCGCGTTGGTGACGAGGCAATAGTCGAAGCGCATGCCGTCCTTGGCGATGCGGTCCATGTGGGGCGTGATGTTGATCTTCGAGCCGTAGGCCGAGAGCGACTGCGTGCAGTGGTCATCGGTGAAGATGAAGACGATGTTGGGGCGGCCGGCGGCCTTCGCATCAGCGGCGAAGAGAAGTGGCGCGCTGTAGGCGAGCAACATCGCGAGGATCAGGACGAATCGGCGGATTGGTTTCATCAAATAGTCTCCGTTGGAACGGGTGGCTTGCACCTGAAGGTGCAAGGCCTGCGGACTTTACTTTACACTTTTCACTTCTTACTTTTCACTTTTCACTTTCCACTCTCCCCTACTCATACTTCCACTTCAGAATCCACGGGTCATCCGTGCGCTTCTGAAACTCCTTCAGCTTCTTCTGCATGCCTTCAAGGACCACCTTGTACTCCGAAAGCTCGGCGAGGTTCGTGCCTTCGTATGGGTCCTTCTCGATATCAAAAAGCTGAAACTGTGGCCGCTGCACGTAGGACCCGACGGTCCACTTGCCGTACGGCGCATCCTTGCCCTTGGCGAGCTGCGCCTGCCACGTCGGGGCGGCCCACAGGTCCGACGCGAAGGGGAACGGCAGCGGATAGGCGATGTTCCAGATGAGCTTGTATTGCCTCTCGCGCACGACCTTCATCGGGTAGTACATCTGAATCTCATGGAACGTGTGCGAAGCGTAAATCTCATCCCAGCCCTCGGGCTTTTCCTGGTCGATGATGGAGAGAAACGAACGCCCGTGGAAAGAGCCGCGGGTCAGGTCGGCGTTTTTTTGTTCGGTCACTTTCACCGCTTCGATCTTCGCGAGAACTTCGCCCTTCACCTTGCCGGTCTTGGTGTCGAGGGCACCGGCGAAGTCGAGGATGGTGGGCGTGAGATCAACCCAACTGATCATCGCTTCGTTCACGACGCCGCGTTTTTCGATGAAGGGATTGCGCACGAGGCACGGGGCGCGAAGGCCGCCTTCGTAGACGGTGGTTTTCGCGCCGGGCATGGCGATGCCGTGGTCGGCGATAAAGAGGATGAGCGTGTTGTCGTACTGGCCGGCCTTCTTGAGAATCTCGACGAGTCGGCCCACGCCGCGATCGATGCGCGAGCAGGACTGGTAATACTGCGCCAGCTCGGCGCGGCACTCGGGCGTGTCAGGCAGGAAGCCGGGCACGATGACATCTTTGGGATCGTAGATGACTTCGTGCGATTGATCGCCCTTGCTGCCCGGCGCGGGGTTACCAAAGCGGTCCGGCTTGCCGGGCAGTTCGTTGGCGTTGCCGCCGCCGCGATGCGGATCGCTTGTGCAGAAGTAAAGGAAGAACGGTTTGTCGCTCTTCTCCTCGATAAGGGCCTTGCAGTTCTCCGCCATCTGAAAGGCGTTGCGCGAGTTGCCGGGGATGACCTTCTCGAACAGGTAGATCTCTTCGGGCGCGACGTGATACTTGCCGCAGCGGGCCGTGCGGTAACCGGCCGCGGTCATGTAGACCGGCAGGGAGATCACGTTGTCGTAGCTGTTGAATTTGTGGAAGTGATGCTGGTGGCCGTACTGCCCGTTGGCGTGATTGTGCAGCCCGGTGAGGATGACGGATCGGCTGGCGGAACAGGACGCGGTGGTGGCGAAGGCGTGGGTAAACCGCGTGCCGTCGGCGGCAAGGGCGTCGAGATTCGGCGTCTTGAGCACCTTGTTGCCGTAGGCCCCGAAGTCGGGCGACTGGTCGTCGGTGACCATGAGGATGACGTTGCGCGGGCGAGTGTCGGCGGCTTGTGCGAAGCCGGCAAACGGCATGATAGTGATCGCAAGAGCGACGATGCGAAGAATGAATGACAAGTTGGACCTCCACCAGGGCTGAAATTCCTAAGCTGACAACCGTAATTGTAATGAGTCGATCACGAGTGACAGAATAAAAAGCACATGGTCAAGCCCGATGGTGAGGCTTGGCGAGCCGTCGGGGTACTCTGCGGATGGGTGACCATTGTCGCTCGAATACCCCGACGGCTCGGCGGACCTCGCCATCGGGCTTGGAATGCAGATCACTTCGCCTCAAACCAGTTCGGCCCCACGCCCGCTTCCACCTTCAGCGGCACCTTCAGTTCCATCGCGTGTTCCATCTCCTGCTGGACGATCTTCGCCATCGCCTTCGCTTCGCTCGCCGGGGCTTCGAGCACGAGTTCGTCGTGAATCTGAAGCAGCATTTTCAGCGGCAGCTTCTCGCGGCGAATGCGGCGATGAAGATTGACCATCGCCAGCTTGATAAGCTCAGCCGCGCTGCCCTGCACGACGGTGTTGATCGCCAGCCGTTCGCCAAGCGAGCGCACCTGCGGCCGACTGGATTCGATCTGCCCGATGCGCCTGCGCCGGCCGAGCATGGTCGCGACAAAGCCGGTGTTCACAGCCTCCGTCACGCAGCGCGCCAGGAACGAGTCGATGCCGGTGAAACGCTTCTTGTAATCGGCGATGAGCTTGCGGGCCCCTTCGAGATCGAGCCCTTCGATGCGGCGAGAAAGGCCATAGGGCGTCACGCCGTAGATGATGCCGAAGTTAATCGTCTTGGCGCTGGTGCGTTGGGCGATGTTGACGGATTCCGGGGGCACGCCGAAGACCTGCGATGCGACAGCCGCGTGAATGTCCATGTCCTTCTTGAAGGCGTCGATGAGGGCCGGGTCATCGGAGAGGTGGGCGAGGATGCGCAGCTCGATCTGCGAGTAGTCCGCGCTGATGAGCAGCGAGCCTTCCTCGGCCACGAAGGCTTTGCGAATCTGCCGACCGATCTCGGTGCGGATGGGGATGTTCTGCAAATTAGGATTGCTCGAAGAGAGACGCCCGGTCGTGGTGCCGGTCTGATGGAACTGGGCGTGAACGCGCTTCGACTTCTTGTCGATCTCATCTTTGAGATTCACGAGGTAGGTGTTCACGAGCTTGGAAAGCTGGCGGTATTCGATGACGCGGTTGAGCACGATGTCCTGCTGCGGCGTCAGGTCTTCGCGCTCGGCGAGTTTTTCCAGGACTTCGATATCCGTCGATGGGCCGGTCTGTTTTCGCTTGACGATTGGCAGGCCGAACTCCTTGAAAAGCACATCGCCCAGTTGCCTGGGCGAATCAATATTGAAGTCATGTCCCGCCGCTTCGAGGATGCGGTCCTTCGCGTCGGCAATGCGATCGACCATGCCCGCCGCCTGACGGTCGAGTTCATCCGCATCGACGCGGATGCCCTGGAACTCCATCTCCACGAGCACCTCCACCAGCGGCATCTCCACTTCCTGCGACAGCTTCTCCAGGCCCATCACGCGCAGCTTGGGCAGCAGGTCTTCATAGAGACGCAGCGCCATGTCCGCATCCTCAGCCGCGTAAGGCACGATCTCCTCCAGCGCCACGCAGTCCATCGTCTTTTGCCCCTTCAGCGATCGGCCCTTGCGTTCGCCGATGAGCCGACTGATGGGAATCGTCTTGTGCTTGAGGATATTTTCGGCGAGATAGTCCAGGCCATGCGCGGGCGTACCGATCATGTGCGTGGCGATCATGGAATCGAAAGCGATGCCCTGCATGTCGACGCCGACGTGACGCAGAACGAGCGCATCATATTTCAGGTTGTGCCCGCACTTGGGAATGCTCGGGTCTTCCATCACCGGCTTCAGCGCGGCCAGCACAGTCGCCTTATCGAGATGCTTGCCGGGTGAAGGCGATTTGAGCGGGATGTAGACGCCGTGGCCGGTCTTCCAGGCGAGTGAGATGCCGCAGGGTTCGGCGCTGTGGCCCAGGCCGATGGTCTCGGTATCGACGGAGATGATTCTTTGCTGCTTGAGGGTGACGACGAGATCATCGAGCTGGTCGCGCGTGTAGACACCTGAATAGTCAAACGCGGCGGCAACGGTCATGCCTTCAGGGATGATGTCTTCAGAGGTGGAGCCTTCGTCGGCGAGTGAGCCAGTATCGAAGAGGCTGGTGGGGAAGAGGCCGAGTTGACCAGATGAATCAGCTTCGGTTTCGGTCGCGGTAGAGCCGGGCTTTGAGGTTGCGCCTTTCGCCTTCGCCGGCTCGGCGGGAGCCTCAACGCTCGCAGCCGCTTGCGGCTTAGCGCCCCTTCCCACCAGCCGCTCCACATCCTGCGAATGCCTGCGAAACCCAAGCTCCTCAAACAGATGCTTGAGCCCGCCCGCATCGATCGCCCCCACCGTCGCCTTCGTCAGATCGAAATCAATGTCCACATCATCCTTCAGTGTCACCAGCGTCCGGCTCAGACCCAGCTTGTCGCGACCCTTCTCCAGGTTCTCGCGCCGTTTGCCTTTGATCTTGTCGATGTTCGCGTAAATGCCATCGATGGAGCCGTACTCCTGAAGAAGCTGCGACGCTGTCTTGGGCCCGATGCCTTCGATGCCCGGCACGTTGTCCACCTTGTCGCCCATCATCGCCAAGGCATCGATCACCTGTGCGGGCGTCAGGCCCTTGTCTGCTTTCAACCTCGCCACGTCGATCGTCGTGTCGTTGTGAATGTCAAACATCGTCACGCGATCAGACAGGAGCTGCTCCAGGTCTTTGTCCTTCGACACGACGCGAACATTCACATCCTTGTACCGCGGGTCTTTTTCGATGTCGTGCGTGATCGTCGCGATGATGTCATCGGCCTCAGCCCCGACCTTGCCGAAGATGGGGATGCCGAACATTTTTGTTATCTCGAGGATGCGCTGAATCTGCGGAGCTAAATCTTCAGGGGCCGCCTCGCGCGTGGCTTTGTACTCGGGGTAGAGTTCATCGCGAAACGTCTTGCCCGGCATGTCGATCGCCATGATGACGTAGTGCGGATGGAACTGCTGAAAGAGCTTGATGAGCATGCCCGCGAAGCCGAATACGGCATGCGTGGGCTCACCGGTGACGGGGCTGTTCATGCCGCCGCGGATCGCGAAGTAGGCGCGGAAGATCTGGGCGTGACCGTCGATAAGGTAAAGTGTTTTGGCGGACGACATGTGGCAATTATAGGAAGTGACGGAGTGACAGAGTGACGAAGTGACGAAGGGCGGAACGAACCTGGTCCCCCACTTCGTCACTCCGTCACTCTGTCACTCTGTCACTTCGCTTTTGGCTACACTACTCCCGGTTCAACAAGGAGTTTTCCCATCGACCATTTTGCTGACAGATTGATTGCCGCCTGCCGCGAGAAGGGGTCGCCCGTTTGCGTGGGGCTTGATCCGGTTTTTGAGAAGCTGCCGACGGATGTGCTGACCAGTGATGATCTGCGCGACATGGCTACGGGCGAAGCGAGCCAGCTTGATCGCCGGGCGTTTGCGATTCACGACTATTGCAGTGAAGTGATTGACGCGGTGGCCGAGCATGTGCCCGCGATCAAGCTTCAGTCCGCCTGTTTCGAGCGTTACGGCACCACCGGCCTGGAGGTCTACCACGAACTCACCGAGCAGGCCCGGCTCTCCGGCCTGATCGTCATCGCCGACTGCAAACGCGGTGACATCGGCATCTCCGCGGAACATTACGCCGCCGCCTGCCTCGCTGATCCGCCTGAAGACCTCATCGGCGAAGATGAACCGACACACGGGCCTGATGCTCTGACCATCAACAGTTACCTCGGCAGCGACGGCATCGAGCCGTTCACGAAGGTCGGTCGGGCAACGGGCAAAGGTCTGTTCGCCCTCGTTCGCACCAGCAACCCCGGCGGCGATGCGATTCAATCCTTGAAGCTCACGACAGGTGAAACCGTGGCCGAGGCGGTGGCCAAGATCATCGCTTCGCTCGGCAGCGGCGAAGGCCTCGTCGGTGAATCGGGCTACAGCCTGCTCGGCGCGGTGGTCGGCGCGACCAAGGCGAGCGACGCGGCCAGTCTCCGCGCCCTGATGCCGCAGCAGATTTTTCTGGTGCCCGGCTTCGGCGCTCAGGGCGGCAAGGCGGATGATGTGAAGGCGTGCTTCAACAGCGATGGCCGCGGCGCGATTGTCACGGCGAGCCGGTCGGTCATTTATGCGTTTGAAAAGGATAAGAGCGGGCCGTGGAAGATGGCGGTGGAGCGCGCGGCCAGACAGATGAAGAAGGATGTGAACGCGGCGATTGGAGGGTGAGCGCACCGATGAGACACCAACCGGGTGCCACGGGTCGCGGAGGTCTGCCGACGAGACCC
>JBBDXA010000258.1:0-11009 GCA_040902585.1 Phycisphaeraceae bacterium | reverse complement strand
GTGCGCAATTCAGCTTGAAAACCAGTACCAATCGATGATCGTGTGTCCGAGCATGAGCGGCCAGAGGTTGCCGGTCAGGCGGTAGATGGTGGCGTAAAACACGCCGAGGATCGCGGCCTCTGTGACGTTGGGCAGACCGCCTTCCCAATGGGCACCGGCGAAGACCAGGGTGGAGATGATGACAAAGGCGATGCCGCCGGCCCATCCTCGAGGAAACAGGCGATCGAACATCGCGCGGTAGAGAATTTCCTCGACGACGCCTGCGGTCATGCACAGGTGAAGCAGCACGAGCAAACGCCACAGGCCGGTATCCGGTCCGGGCAGGGGCACCACATCGGAGTAATGAAACGTCGGATGAGGCCAGCCCGAAGGCAGCGACGAATGCGCCCACTGGTAGACCACCATGTCCAGGCGAATGGCAAGAAATGGAATGATTACGAGTAGCGCGAGAAACGCCCATGGCAGGTCGCGTCGGCAGACCTTTCGGCTCAATCCAAGTTCAGTGAAAGTAAAAAGCCCGCGCAAGCGTCCGACGATCAGGAGCATCGCTGGCATCACGATCCACGTGAATACCTCCACGACCCAGAACCACGCCCGATGCTCCTTCGCGAGCGTCTCGTTGTAAAGACCGTTGAGATAGAACGGCGTGATGCCGATCGCCAGCAGCGCGGCCAGTTCGAGGCGTTGTCGCGCGGTGAGCGTCATGCGGGCCGGAAGGAAAGAGGAAGGCAAAGTAGCGAAGGGCGACGGTCCGGCTTCGCAAGGGTTCGTTCATCGCCCGGCCAGCAGCGTGCTGCCGATCATGATGCCCGCGAAGCCTGCGATGATGGCGAGTGTGCCGAGTATGAAGCTGGCGAGCTTGGAGCCGCGCGTGGTGTCGGACCTGTCCCACGAAACAGGCCGGCCGAACACGCCGCGCAGTCCGATGACGATCGCCACGAGACTGGCGAGGGTTAGGACCATGCTGACGCCGAATGCATCCATGGGCGGTTGGGGCAGGTTGCCCCGTCGGTCATTCACCCGTCGTATCGCTGAGCACCAGGTCGCGCGAAAATGCCTGTGCGAAGTCGAACACGCTGGCGAAGTCGTTGATGGTGTCGCCTTCGGTCTTGCGCATGAGCTGCGCGTCAACCATGGCGAACACGATGCGCCCGAAGTCTTCGCAGGTGGTGATGCCCCAGCGGCGCAGGACGGACCGCGCCATCAGGCCGTACTGCCCGAGGGCGAAGTCGCGCAGGCCCTGGCACAGTTCCTGTCCGGAGACGTGCCGGCTCTCGTCGCCTTCGCGCGGCTCCGTGGTCTGCTCGCCATGCAACCGGCGAACGGTGAAATCCAGACCACGTTGCACAAACGCAAAAGCGTCAAGCGGGTATTTCGTCTTTCTCGCGATGCTGTGTAGTTCCATATTGTTTACACCGGCTGCTTCTGGCGCTTTCCATTGGCCCGTGGCTTGCCGGTCTCCAGCGTCGTCCTTGAGGGTCGATCCTTGTGAACCAGATTATATCGGACTTCCGCCGGGTTCAATCCGGCTGTCGATAAAGCTTGAAATCCGCGAATTTGGAGTACCGTCTCGCAAGGGCGCAGGAGCACCATCCCGGCAGGGTGGTGCTTGCCCGCGTTCGCCCATCCTGCTTGCACCACCCTGCCGGGCTGGTGCTCCGGCCTCCTCACCTGTTCTCAAAACCCACCTTCGCGCATGCGCTGAATCGACTCGGGAAACGGATACCGCGCGAACACCGGCGGCGTCGTCTCCCACATATGCACAGCCGGGTACACATCGCCCATGTAGCCCGCATCGTGCATGGTCCGCAGCACGGTCTCGAAGCTCGGTTCGCCGCCGCCTGCTTCCTGAAGCTTGTTCGCCCGCGCGCCAAGGAAACTCACTGATGCGCTGGGCAGCCGCTGCGGCTTGCGGCGGATCATCTCCGTCACCATCTCAAACCCTTCGCGCAGGTTCGCCAGCGTCAGATGATCCTGCTCGGTCGGACGCAGGATCGCCAGCACCTCCAGCGCGTCCATGTCGTACTTCAAGACGCTCACGCGCTTGTTCATCGCGAACTGCTTTGCGTAGGCCGTGATCGACTCATCGTGCCATTGGCTCGTGGGCAGGAGCTTGGCGAGCTGTGAGATGATGCCGTGGCTGTTGTCGTGTGCGTTGACGGCGCAGACCAACGTGCGGTAGCGATCCTGCGTGAGGTCTTCGAGCATGTGCTGGCCCCACATGATGCGGATCGCGTGGCCTTTAAGCGGAGCCTTCAGATTGGCCGCGTCGGGCAGGAGCAGAATCTGATCCAGCGTTTCCATCCCGGTCATCAGGCTGTCAGCATCTCCGTCATAGATGCGATGGGTGTGCGATTTTGTCGGCGTGCTCATAGCGGGATCCTTCTGATCTTGAGTCAGTGAATCTCACCATTCTACGCGCTTCGCGAAGGCGTGTGGGGAGGGGCGACCATTCACGATCGAAGTGGATAGCTGGCGCAGTTCATACCCCATTCAATCCGCCTCCGGAGGCACGACTTTTCGCAACTCCTTGATCAGCGCATCGATATGACTCTCGATCACACCCCAGACTTTGGGTAGTTCGATTCGCGCATAGTCATGCACCAGCCGATGCCTGAATCCGACAATCTGCGGCCAGGGGATCGTTTCACACTTCGCCTTGCGCTCATCGGAGATTCGCCACGCAGCTTCACCGATGATCTGCAACTGATATCGCGCGGCCGACTGAAGCACTTCATCCTGAGTAAACGACTCGAGCGTGTAACCGCTCGCAAACCGCCGGACGCGCTCCGCGGCAATCAGCATGTCCAGTAGCAGGGCGTCATCATCCTGCATAAATCACCTTCGCGGATCGCAGGATGCTGTTGCGCCGGATGTAGTTCTCACTTTGTGCAATGCTGGCGCGAGTGGTCAGGTCAACAGGTCGGCCCAGCACCTGCTCCAGGTCGTTTTGCAATTCCGTCAGCCGGCTCATCCACGGCCCTAGATCGTCATTTAGAAAGGTAACGAACAGATCGATATCGCTCGTCGCGTTGAAGTCGTCGCGGAGGACGGAGCCGAACGCGGCAAGCTCTTTGACATGATGACGACGGCAAGTCTGCCTGATCGCCTCAAGCGGCAGGAGCGCGTCCAACTCGGTCTTTGCGGCAGGTCGAGACATCGCCTTCATTCTATCGCCCTGATCACTACAATGCCGCGCATGGATGTGGCTTACCAACAATGTATCGACCCTGCCTGCGGCGCGACTTACAGCGTCGAGGAGGTTCACGTCAACTGTCCCGCCTGCGCCAAGGTTGATCGCACGTCACTGCTGGACATTCGCTACGACTGGTCCCGCCTGCCGGTGCCCAAGAGCCTGGGCTACTTCGAGCATCGGTGGATCACCAAGGGCGCGGGCATTCAAGGCGCGCTGGATTTCTCCGGCGTCTGGCGCTTCCGCGAACTCATGCCGTTCTACCGGCGGGAAAAGGAAGTCGTCACCATCGGCGAAGGGCGGACGAACCTTCAAGAGGCCACGCTGCTCGCTCCGCAGATCGGCCTGAAGCCCGGCATGCTCTTCCTTCAATATGAAGGACTCAATCCCTCAGGCTCCTTCAAAGACAACGGCATGACCGCAGCCTTCACGCACGCCCGCATGGTCGGCGCCAAACGCGTTGCCTGTGCTTCCACCGGCAACACCAGCGCGAGCCTCGCCATGTTCGCGGGCTTTGCCGAACTCGCAGGCATCGTGTTCATCGGCTCCGGCAAAATCTCCTATGGCAAGCTCTCGCAGGCGCTCGACTACGGCGCGGTGACGCTCCAGATTCAGGGCGATTTCGATGCCTGTCTCAGGCGCGTGCGCCAGGTGGCCGTCGAGCAGAAGGAGCTTGGCATCTACCTGATGAACAGCGTCAATCCTTTCCGCATCGAAGGGCAGAAGACGATCATGTACCGCGTACTCGAGGCCCTCGACTGGCAGGTGCCCGACTGGATCGTCGTGCCTGGCGGCAACCTCGGCAACTGTTCAGCCTTCGGCAAAGCCTTCAGCGAACTGTACGAACTTGGCCTGATCGATCGCATTCCGCGCCTGGCCGTCATTCAGGCCCAGGGCGCGAATCCGCTGCATGTCCTCGTCAACGAACGCGGCATGAAGTGGAACGATGGCAAGGTCGATTTCGACACCATGAAGTCCTACTACCGCGAGATGGATACCGCCGACTCACACGCTCACACCATCGCCAGCGCGATCGAGATCGGGCGGCCTGTCAACCTGCCCAAGGCCCTCCGCGCGATCGATGTGATGAACGGCATCGTGCGCCAGGTTGACGATGAAATGATCCTCGAACACAAAGCCCTTGTCGGTCGCTACGGCTTCGGCTGCGAACCGGCGAGCGCCGCATCTGTTGCCGGGGCCCACATGCTGGTGAAGGAAGGCATCATCGGCAAGGATGAGCGCGTGGTCTGCATTCTCACCGGTCACGAGCTGAAGGATCCGGATGCGACGGTGAAATATCACACCGGGCTGGACATGAAGAGCGTGCAGGACAAGGCGGCGCGCACGGTGCCGAAGGGTCGATTGAGCAATCAGCCGATTCAGGTGCCGGATGATCTGGAAGCGATCATCGCGGCGATCGCGCCGGATACGAAGACCGCAACGATTGCGAAAAAGAGCGGGGACAAGGGCGGGCCGGACCCGCTGCGTCATGTACCGGTGAGTGAATACTGAAGATGCAGAAGCCAGGATGCCCGACACAAGGCCCACGTCTCAGGACTCAGGACGTTCCCTCTCACGCTGCCAGTTCAAATTGAGCCAATTGCGTTTCGTCGATGGCTTCGTTGAACTTCACGCCGATGAGGTGAACATGCCCGCGAACATGGACACACCTGGCCACGGTACCCTTGATGCGCATGCCCGCCTTGCGGCGCGAGACGAGAGTGATGACGCAGGGCTGACCGGTATGCACGAATCCGCCGTGCAAAAGGCCCAGGCCGCCCGCGCTGAGGTCGGCACACTTGACCAGAAACGGAGTCTCTTCCTGCTGGGACTTGATCTCCAGGAGCAACAAGGCCTCCTCGGTGTAGGTGTTCCGCTTGTGTTGCCTGCGGACGACCACTTCCTCATCGACCTCCTTGCGAGGTCGAAGGTCCGCGAGGATCGCCTGCAGGTCCGCCTGCGAGAGTCGAAGCAGGTCCCGATAGGCTACGCGCGTCTGATGGTCTCTGGTGTTCGCCACGCGCATACTATCGGTCAGTGGAACGTGTCGTTTCACTCGCTTTACGAAAGCCGTTCCTCAGGTCTTCGCTGTGAAAAGTCATGACCCTTGCACGCCGCATGAGCATCGCGACCGCCGCCCTGGTGCTGAGCCTGCTGGTGATCAGCGGCGCGGCCATCGTCGGTGTTACCGGCCTCAGTGCCGATCTGGACACCGCCCTGGCGGAATATGAAAAGCTCAGGTCCGTCTACGAGATCGGTCCCGCCCTCGCGCGGGCGCGGGCCTTCCTCGAAGCCGGTGAATCCGGCGATGCCCGCATCCTTCGCGAACTGGAAGACACCGTCGTGCGCCTGACGCTGCTCCAGCAGGAACGCGGTGATGATGTGCCCGCGCTGGCCGCGCTCAAGAGCATCGTTTACCGCATCGAACACTCCACCAGCGTCTTCCCGCCCACCGTCGAGGAACAGATCGCCGCGATCAACGGCGTGGTCGGACACCTGGCGCGTCAAGGCAGCCGAATCAACCAGACGATTCAGGCGGCCCAGACGCACGCACAGGGCCGGCAACACTTCGTCCTCGCGCTGATCATCAGCGTGGCCTCCATCGTCACATTCGCCGCGGCCGCGATCATTGTCTGGCAGTACCGCAGCGTCATGCTCCCGCTGCGCCGCCTGCGGCAAGGCGTGCGCACCGTCGCCTCCGGCAAGTTCGGCGAACGAGTCGATGAATCGGGCGACCGCGAGTTCGTCGAACTGGCGCGGGACTTCAACGAAATGGCCACCGAACTCGAAGGCCTGTATCGCGATCTGGAAACCAAGGTCGCGATCAAGAGCAAGGAACTTGTGCTTTCCGAGCGGCTGGCGAGCGTGGGGTTCCTCGCCGCGGGCGTGGCGCATGAGATCAACAACCCGCTGGGCATCATGTCCGGCTACGCGGAACTCTCGCTCCGCAAGCTGAAGAACAAAGCGGCCGACGCACCCGAGCAGGCACAGAAAGCCTTGCAGATCGTGTGCGATGAAGCGATCCGCTGCAAGAAGATCATCGAGAAGCTCCTTTCGCTCGTCCGCTCCGGGCCGGGCAGTGACGAACAGCGGCACCCTGTTTCGCTCGCCCGCATCTCCCATGATGTGGCCGAGGTCGTGCAGGGGCTGCCGCGCTATCGCGATCGCAAGATCGACCTGCGCGTGCTCGAGTCGGAACAGGTCGATGAAGGCGCGGTCGTCTTGGGCAACGAAACCGAGCTACGGCAGGTGCTGCTCAATCTGGTGATCAACGGCCTTGAAGCGGTGGACAGCCATCGCGGCCGGGTGACGATCGAAACGCGGCGAAACGGACCGCGCGTGACGCTGAGCGTGACCGACAACGGCAAAGGCATGAATCAGTACACGCTGGATCACATCTTCGAACCGTTCTTCACGCAGAAGCGCGGTGCCCCGGGCGAAGGCCAGGAGCGCGGCACGGGGCTGGGGCTGTCGATCACGCACGCCATCGTGGAACAGCATGGCGGGCGCATTCACGCCGTAAGCGAAGGGTTGAACAAAGGCAGCCGGTTTACGGTGGAACTGCCCGCGGCGTGAGGGAGCACCATCCTGTCGGGGTGGTGCTCCCGTGAAGCGGGCACTTGTTAAACTTTTGCCATGTCCAACCACACCGCCGAATTCGACGCCATGGATGAAACGCTCCGCGTGCTGATCGTGGAGGATGAACCGCGCCTGCGCGAGCTGCTCCTGCACGCGCTGCCCGACATGGGCTTCACCGGTGATGCCGCCAAATCCGGCGAGGAAGCGGTGAAGGTCATGGAGAAGCAGCCGCACCAGGTGATCGTGCTGGACCTGAATCTGCCGGGCATGAGCGGGCTGGAGTTCTTCGCGATCGTGCGCGAGAAGTGGCCGCGCACGCAGGTGGTGATTCTCACCGGCTTTGGCGATCTGGAAACGGCGCGGCATGCGATCAAGCTGGACGTCGCGGACTTCCTCACCAAGCCCTGCCCGCTGGGTGATCTGGAAACGGCGCTCGATCATGCCCGCAAACGCATTAAGGAACCGCCGCGCCAGAAGCCCGCGCTCGCCGCCGCCGCCGAAGCGGAAGCGATGGACGACACGCCGCTGCCCTCGGCCGAGGATCGCGGCAGTGCAACGCTTCGCGAGATCGAACGCGATCACATTCTCGCCGCCTTGAAGCGCAACACCGGCAACCGCAACGCCACGGCCGATGAACTGGGCATCAGTGTGCGCACGCTGTACTACCGATTGAACGAGTATCAGAAGGAAGGGTATGAGGTCTGAAATCAGAAAAGCAGAAAAGCAGAAAATGTCTGCTTCCGAACGTTCTGATTTTTTGCTTTTCTGCTTTTGAGCTTTTCTGTTTTTCCCCATGCGCATCCTCCTCCAACGCGTCACCTCCGCCTCCGTCACCGTCGATGGCTCCATCGTCGGCCAGATCAACCACGGCCTCGTCCTGCTCACCGGTATCAGCCCCACCGACACGCAGCCCATCGCCGATCGCATGGCTGAAAAAATAGTCAACCTTCGCATCTTCAACGACGAGGCAGGCAAGTTCAATCGTTCGCTTCTGGATGTCGCAGGCGAAGCCCTCGTCGTCTCGCAGTTCACGCTCTTCGCAGACGCCCGCAAAGGTCGCCGGCCCAGCTTCACCGAAGCCGCCCGGCCCGAACTCGCCTCGCCCCTGTGTGACCACTTCGCCGCCCGCCTTCGCACCCTCGGCGTCAAACATGTCGCCACCGGCGTCTTCGGCGCGGACATGCACGTCAACATCCAGAACTCAGGCCCCGTCACGATCTGGCTCGACAGCGCCGAACTGCCCGTTCCATGAACCCGACCAGACCCCCCAAGCCCGATGGCGAGGTCCGCCGAGCCGTCGGGGTATTCCGGGGCAGGGGCAGGGGGATAATTAAGGTTGCCCTGCCCTCGTAGCCGATCCTTTCGGTGGCAACACTTCCGTGCTTTACATTTGGGGCTTGGAACATTCAATCCCGGAAAGGCGGTATGAGGCCATGATGGCAGGAGATATCGGTATGTTGATCGATCAGTTGGACAGTCGCGACCACGCCGCACGGATGCTGGCTGAGACGCGCCGCAAGCAGCTTGCCCTGGCGATCGAAGGTCGGCCGGAGGAGTCCGCCGTCTACGCGGAACTGGCCGCCACCGTTCGCCTGCTGCTGGATGAGCTGGAAGACCTGGACGCACCCCGCATGGCGGGCTGAGGCCGCTTGGGGAGGCGAAACCTGAGCTTTGACATCGGAAAATGCCGAATGGCTCGTTCCGATTTCGCCCCTTGTTCATCCCTTTCTCCCACGAACCGTTGAACATTCTCCCTTCACGAGCGTCTGCTCTCTTACCGGGACCGCGCGGTTGGTTGTGACCTGTCCGCACCTTCATACCCCAGGGAGGGTTTCCATGTTTCGTTCTATCCAAGTCGTCTCTGCTTCGCTTCTGCTGGCGTTCATCATCACACCGCTGCTCGCCCAGGAAGACAAGCCGGCTGACCTGCCCGTCACCAAGGCCGTGCTCTTTTCCTCCGGAGTCGGCTACTTCGAACACAGCGGCACCGTTGAAGGTGACTCGATCGCACGCCTCATGTTCAAGAGCGAGCAGATCAACGACATCCTCAAGAGCATGGTGCTCATGGACCTGGACGGCGGCACCATCACCACCGTCGCCTACGCCTCGAAGGAACCCGTCGAGCGCGTGCTCCGGTCCTTCGGCGTCGACATCAGCGACGCCCCCACGCTGCCCGAACTGCTCGCCCAGCTTCGTGGCGCGGAGATCAATGTCGATGGCATCGTCGGCAAGATCCTCAGCGTCGAGAAGGAAGAGAAAGTCGTCGGCGAGCCGCCCACCAAAGTCACCGAACACATCATTCGCATCGTCACCGCCAAGGGCATTCAGTCCGTCAAGATGTCGAGCATGCAGAGCCTGACCCTGACTGATCCGAAAATGCAGAACGAACTCAACGAAGCGCTCACGCTGCTCATCGGCGCTCGCGATCAGGATCGCAAGGCTGTCGATGTCCGCTTTACCGGCAAGGGCAAACGCCGCGTGCGCATCGGCTACCTCGTCGAGAGCCCCGTGTGGAAGACGTCGTATCGCCTCGATCTCTCCGCTGAGAAGCCGCTGCTTCAGGGCTGGGCGATCGTGGAGAACGTCAGCGAGAACGACTGGAAAAATATCAGCATGTCGCTCGTGAGCGGGCGGCCGATTTCCTTCATTCAGGATCTGTACACGCCGCTGTTCGTCGATCGGCCTGTGGTGGAAACGGAGCGATACGCCTCGCTGCGTCCGCGCCTGTACGAAGAAGGCATCGAAGCGAACAGAAAGGGCAAGGCGCTGGCGGAGGCGAATGAGAAAATGGATGGTTTTGCACGCAGCCGGGCGATGGCACCTGCTGCCAAGTCCGCCGAAAGCGCCCGCTTCGCAGGTGCGCCTGCCGCCGATGCCGATGCCCGCTTCGACCTGGGCGGCAGCGTGCAGTCCGTCGTCTCCGGCGGCTCCGTCGGTGAACTCTTCCAGTTCACCATTCATCACCCGGTCAACATGCAGCGTCACCGCGCTGCGATGCTTCCCATCGTCAACCAGGCTGTGAAAGCCGAGAAGATCAGCATCTACAACCAGGCCCAGCACGCGACCCATCCCTTGAACGGCGTGTACCTCATCAACGACACCGGCATGAAGCTGCCCGCGGGCCCTGTCACAGTCTTCGACGGCTCGACCTACGCAGGTGATGCCCGCCTCGATCACCTGGCCGTCGATGAGAAACGCCTGCTCAGCTACGCGATGGATCTGACCGTCACGATCGATCCTTGCAACAGCAGCAGTCAGAAGATCACCTCGGCCCGCCTCGTGCGCGGCGTGCTTTACGTCAACCGCATGCAGACCTACACGCAGACCTACAAAGTCAAGAGCAAGGCTGACGGCAAGAAGACGCTCATCATCGAGCATCCTTTCGTCAACGGCCGCAACCTCACGCAGCCCAAATCCTTTGAGGAGAAGACGCCGCAGGTCTACCGCTTCCGCGTGCCCATCGATGGCAAGGATGTCGGTGACTTCGTCGTCGAAGAGCAGCAGCCCGCGACGCAGAGCATCACCATCATGAATGCCCATCCGAACACGTACCTCGGCTACATGACCGAGGGCGCGATCTCGGACAAGATCAAGGCCGCGCTTCAGAAGGCGGCGACGCTTCAGCAGGAACTCAACGAGCTTCAGGCGCATGTGAATCGCCTCCAGCAGGAGAAGCGGTTGATCGAACAAGGGCAGGATCGGCTTCGCAAGAACATCGAAACCGTCGGCCGCGACTCGACGCTCGGCAAGCGATACCTCGAGAAGCTGACCGAAGAAGAGAACCAGATTGAGAAGCTGGAAGCGGACATTGTTTCAACGCAGAAGAAGGTTGATGCGAAGCGAGATGAACTGGCGAATTACGTGAACAGTCTGGATCTGAACTGAACTCTGGGAGCACCATCCCGACAGGGTGGTGCTATTGGCTCCCGGATTTTCGAAGGTGCTGCGTCGCACCCTTGACAGACGT
Source organism: Phycisphaeraceae bacterium (assembly GCA_040902585.1). GTDB lineage: Bacteria > Planctomycetota > Phycisphaerae > Phycisphaerales > Phycisphaeraceae > JBBDXA01. The sequence goes on along the minus strand of JBBDXA010000258.1, from coordinate 270 downwards.
TGGCGATCAGCACCACCCTGTCGGGATGGTGCTCCCCGATGGTGCTCACGAACCTTTGATCGCCGGGCGTGTTTCCTCCGAGGTAACACGCCCGGCGGTTTTCATTTGCCCGGTCAATGCCTTGAGCATCGCCTGGGCTTTGTGGATCGTCTCATCAAACTCCGCATCGGGCTTCGAGTCGGCGACGATGCCGCCGCCCACGGAGTAATACACGCGCTGCTGAGAAGGGTCGAAGAGCATCGTGCGGATGGCGATAATCAGACACGCGGA
>JBBDXA010000257.1:13156-61313 GCA_040902585.1 Phycisphaeraceae bacterium | reverse complement strand
AGGGGACATTTCTATGTGAGTCCAAGTAGGGGACATTTCTATTGGGTTGACACAGCAAGGTCGAGTTGCATTCAACCTCGATTGCCGTTCCCATCTTATCGGCATGAGCCAGTCACCATCGCAACCCAGTCTGAATCCGGAAGCCCCGTGGCCCGGCACGTTCGGCGCGCTCGGCGTCGTGCATGTGATCGCCTGCGCGGCGGCAGCGGTGTTGCTGATGGCCAAGGCGGGGCTGGCCGGCGAATCGCTGATTCAACCCGTGCGGCTGGCGATCGGATGGTATGTTTTCTGGTGCGCAGCCTTCGCGGCGATCGCCTTCGCGGTACGACAACCGCTCGTCGCCTTGCTTGCTTTCGTTGCGTTGTGCGAAGGCACGCCGCGCTATTTCCCCGCCTACCAGGTCATGATGAAGATCGGTCTGCTCAACTGGGCGGCGGCTCTCGCATTCTCCGCATGGGCATGTCACCTGATCCGTACCCGCGCCCGTCCTGCGCCCATGAGCAGGCTCACCTGGCTCTTCTTTGCGCTCATCGCCTGGCTCATCATCTGCGCCATCGTCGCCGTCCTGCGCGGCCATCCCTGGCTTCCGCATCCGAACCATCATCCCGAGCGCTACGGTCACGCGCTGGTCGTCTTCATCCTGGCGGCCCAACTCCTGCGCTCGTCGCGGAACGCGTGGTGGTTCTGCCTTGTGCTGTGTGCCACGCTGTGCATCCGCTGGGCCGTCAGCGGCAACGTAGGCCCGTCGCCGACCTTCGGTGGAGGTGATGGTGACATCTCCGCGCTGGCAGTCATCGCCATGCCTTTCGCACTGCTGGGCGCGCAACTCACACGGCCGGCCTGGAGCAAGCTCGCCTTCGTCGGCTTCCTGATCGCACTCATCGTGCTGCTCAGCATCACGCGCAATCGCAACGGCGCGGTGGCGTTCGTGGTGCTGCTCCCGGCGATGTGGATTGTCAGCCGGCACAAGCTGCGATCCCTTCTGGTGGCCGCACCGGTCCTGGCCGTCATCATCCTTCTCTTCTTCAACTCTCCGTACTGGTCGCGCTTCACGGGCATCTTCGCCGGCACCAGTGACGCGAACAGTGCCAATGCACGCCTGCTCATCTGGCAATCGGGCTGGCGAATGATCCGCGCCAACCCGGTCTTCGGCGTCGGCACCGGCAACTTTCATAATGTCGTCGCGCGTTACACGCCGAGCCAGAGTGACGTCAGGCAGATCGGCCCGAGCCGAGTTGCGGCCAATCTGGATGATGATCAATACGCCGCTCACTACAGCGCCATCCACCTCGCCGGTGAAGCGGGCCTGCCCGGCGGCCTGCTCTATATTTTCCTCTTTCTCGGCACCACCATACTCGCGGCTGCCATCGCCATTCGCTCCGGCCCCAACCCGACCGCACCTGTCGCAGCCACGCTCTTCGCCGCCCTTTGCGTCTACTTGGCGATCGGCCTGTTCATCTCCAGACAGGACATGGCGATGGGTTTCCTCCTGGCAGGCTGGGTCGCGGGATTGAGGCGATTCGATTGCGACCAGCAGGAAAAAGTTCCACTTGTCTAATGGCGTGACTTTCGCGATAATCCAATTCGATCAGGTGTCGGTCAGCTCAATCGTCGGGAAACGCGAATCCATTTGAGGCGAAGTCATGCCAAGAGCTTATCCATACACCTGCGCCCTTCTTGCCGCCCTTCTTGTCGCAACATCGCCTGCGCATGCTGACGATGTGGCCGATCTAAAAGCCCGCCTCGAACAGATCGAGCGCGACAACAAATCTCTTCGCCAGGAACTTAACCAGATCAAACAGGAGCAATCCGGCTCCTGGCTCTCGGAGCGCCGCAAGTCCGAGGTTCAGGCGATGATTCAGGAAGTCCTCGCCGATGCTGACACCCGCGCGAGCCTGCTGGCCGACCAGGCCCACGTGGGCTTCATCAACGGCGCGTTTTCCATCGGCAGTCCTGACGGCAAATTCCTCATGCAAATCGGCGGCCTGATCCAGGCGCGGTACATCTACAACCATCGCGGCATGGCACCGGGCGGGCTCGATCAGATGGACAACGACGAATCCGGTTTCGACCTGCCGCGCGTGCGACTGGAAGTCGGCGGGTGGGTCGGCGATCCGCGGTTCACCTACTTCATCCGCTTCGGTCCCGACCGCGAAGACAACGAAGTGCTCGGCGAGAAGGCTGTCATCGGCTACCGCCCTTCTGATTCGTTCGCCATCTACGCCGGCGAAGACAAGGCTGCGTTCCTTCGCGAAGAGATCATCGGCCCCGGCTTTCAGATGGCGGCGGACCGTTCGCTGATGAACGAAGTGTTCACCGTCGGCTATGTGCAGGGCGTGTGGTTCCAATGGGCCGTGCATAAGGATGTCACGCTCTATGCTTCGATTAACGATGGCGTGCGCAGCGGCGAAGCGGACAACGAATCCAACAGCTCATTCCTGACCGCGTCGACTGCCGACAGCGATCTGCGGCCGATCCATAAGCCGTTCTTCCTCGACCGCACGGACATCGCCGGCACCTTTCGCGTCGATTGGAAGATCATGGGCACTTGGGAGCAGTACGAAGACTTCGCCGCCTGGTCCGGCGAACCGACCGCGATCTTCCTCGGCGGCGCCATTCATGCGGAGCTCGGCGAAACCGGCTCCGGCCCCGGCGCGGGCCTCTCCGGCGACAACGACAACTTCATCATGTGGACGGTCGACGTGTCGCTCGAGCATGAAGGTCTGAGCATTTTCGCGGCCCTCGTCGGCCTGCACACCGATCTGGAAGTCGCCGACAACTTTGACATGTTCGGAGCCGTGATCCAACTCGGCTACATGGTGATTCCCGACAAGCTCGAACCTTTCATCCGTCTGGAGTGGATCGACCTGGATCGCCGCAACGTCACCACGGCTTTCAATACCGCGGGTGATAACGATGTATTTATCGTGACCATCGGCTTCAACTATTACGTCCTCCGCCATCGCGCCAAGTTCACGGTCGATGTCATGTGGATCGCCACCACGCTGCCGGACTCCTCGATCCTGGGCCTCCAGGACAACGACGGGTTCGACCAGAGCCTGGGCCACATCGGCCTGCGGCAGGACAACGATGAAGACCAGATCGTCATCCGCATCCAGTTCCAGGTCATGTTCTGATCTCGGACACGTCATCATCAATCTCGCTGGTTTTCGGACCCTTCCGGCCCGCGCGATTTCCTCATCTCCAGGTCGGCAGCCCTAAACGGCGCGACTGATTCAACCGATACCGCTGACGAGGGCACGTGTTCCGCGCGAGTCGCGGTTTGCTGTGCCTTCACCTCGGTCGAACTCCTTCGGCCGGAAAAGGAAGCTATGCCGACCTGCAAGTACCACACCGGATGCGGGCTCACTCTTTGCCTCGCGCTGTCCGCCGCCGTGCTGACAGGATGCAACGCGCAGCCGGTTGCTGAATATGTGCCTTCCTCGCTCATGCGATCGACCGCGTCGCCTGTGTCCATACAACTGACCAGGCCCCAGCCGCGGTCGGAAGCCGCCGTTGCCTCCAGTGCGATGGCCGCAGCCTCACCGCTGCTTTCAGCAACCAGTTCGCCCGCCTTCCGCATGCGGGATGTCCGGCTGCCCGCCGGCGATCCGACGGAGGCGCAATTCGTCGCCCTTGCATCACCGCTCCAGGAAGCGTGGCAGTCCTGGCGACCGTTGCCTCTGCTGACGGCCAGCGCGTCACCGGCGTTCCTCCATGTCACGCGCTCGGTCGAACCGGTGCTCACCGCTTCACGACCTCTGCCGCGCGGGTCAGCGCCCATGCGCCCTGAATCGATTGACAGCGTCCCCGATGTGATCCAAACCGACGCGGACTGATCAATCACTTCGATCATGCTTCGGTCCCCGCGCGGCGCCATCCTTCACACGGCCGACGGAGGCGAGCGCCAGGCCCAGCACGAGTGCCGCCAGTCCCACGGCCGGCTCCGTCGTATCCAGCGACCGACTGCGGATCGGCCAGTGCATCAACTCCGTTCCCATCACCGCCGCGATCCCCAGCACCATCACCAGCCACGCCCGGCTTGACGCACTTGGCCCGCGCTGTCGGCGATCTTCCCGCTGTGCTCGCTGCAGCGCCAGCGCCAGAGCGAGGAACAGCCCGAAGGCAACGCCCGCGTCGCGCAGCTCCGCCATCGCCGCGGCCTTCGCGTCATCGTGAGCCGCGCCGAACGGTGAGGCGGTTCGCATCGCCAGCCAGCGTCGCGTCGCGGAGAAGGGGAAGCCCGATCGCTCCATGTCTCGCCGCAGGCTGCTGGAAAGGTAATAGGTTTCAGGCGACACATCGAACGGCGCCAGCCGCGCCAGCAGGACGATGATGAACACCGCCAGCGCCCGCCTGCTTGTCGGTCGGCGCGAGAGCCACGCGCCGATGCGAAGCCATCTCGCCGTGAGCGACTCAGCCAGCTTCACACCGACTGCCGCCGCGATCGCAGCGCCGAAGGTGTTGGCAATCAGATCGAGCAGCGAACTGGTTCTCGGCGGGCGGATGCCGTTGTGCACCGCAGACTCCGCGGGGAGCCACTGCTGAAGGGTTTCGCCGACCAGGCTGAGCGTGCCTGCCATGAGCGTGACGAGGACGATCGCCATCACCCGCGAACGGGCCGGCTTCAGCGCCATCCGCCAACCTGCCAGCAGACCCAGCGGCAGAAAGAGAACCAGGTTGCTGACGAAGTTGATGCGATGCAACTGGCTCAGGTGCCGCTCGCCCAGCCAGGCCGTCGCGGGGCGCTGCTGGAAGTCAAACGGATAAAGTAAAAGCCACATCGTCATGAACGCGGCGAGCAGGACCAGCATCGTGAGCCAGCGCTTCGCCGTCGCCGACAGGTGCGCCGGATCGTTCCATCGGGTTGTGTCATGTGCTGAATCGGACAAGGCGTCACTCCGCGAACAGGCCCACCACCCTTCGCGGCAAGTCTACATCCGAATTCCCAAAGTGTCGGATCAGGCACTTCACGGACTCGACGGATTGCGGATCTCATTCAGAATCCGCTTCGCTTCCGAAGGCTTCACCGACTCCAGCAGCACCATCGCCGCGACGCGGGCTTCGATGTCCTGATGCGTTCGCTTTGCCTTCGCTTCTTCGTTCCCCTTGGCGATGAAACCGTTCGCCCGCGCCACCGTCGCCGCCTGCAAAGCTCCGCGGGCAAGCTGGGTCGCCCCGTCTTCCACCAGCACGCGGTACACCGTGTCATCGGGCGGCAGGCGCAGATCGTCAGCCGGCAATCCGTACTCCGGAGCCGGGTTCAGCACCACGCTGTCCATCTGGCTGAATCGCGGCAACACATCAAAACTCTGAATCGCGGTGTTGCTCTTCGCTTCATCGATGCGCACCGATGCTGAAAACTCGCCCGTCTTCTGGTGCGTCTCCTCTTCGTAAGGCCAGCGCACCGTGTACTCCTGCTGCACTGACACCGGCTCGCGCGACAGGCGCGAACGCAGGTCATACACCTGCCGCTCGGCGCGGTTGACGGCAACGGAGTCGACCTCCATGAAGAAGCCGCGACCCCCGCAGCGATCGCAGCGGAAGTAACCGTTCGAGCAGTGATGACATGCCTCGCGCCCCCGCCCGCCGCAGTAGTTGCAGAAACTGATCCTGCCGTGGATGTTCACCCTGCCCCGCCCGCCGCAGTGATGGCATTGCTCGATGCGCGAGCCGCGACAATAGTTGCAGACGACGTGTCCGCGCCCGCCGCAACTGCCGCAACTGCTGCGGACCAGGTTGCGACGCGCGATTGCCAGGTCGCGTTCGGCATTCTGAAGCTGACCTTCAAGCTGCGGAATGTCCGGGTTCGGCACCGGTCGATAGGCCGTGAACAGATGCTCCTTGCGGTCCTTCCTGATCTGGGCCTGTTGAATCTGAATCGCCTGCATCGTCACCTGCGCGCGATACAGCGGGCCCTTGAGCTGTGCATTGTCGTTCGCCTGGGGCGTCACCAGCGTAACGTACGCCGGCTTCTCCTTCGCCGCCAGCGCCGTCGCCCGCGACTGAAGCGCCTTGGTATCGCTCGTGTCCTGCCCCTGCGGATCGCTGACATCCAGGCTCACGCTGAAGGCCACCTGTTCGCCGATCGCCGCGCGAACGCGCTTCTCCGCTTCGACATACTTCTGCGTTCTGGGCCGCTTCGCGACGGCATCCATGTAGAAGAGCAGCGCGTTGCCCGCCAGGCCCAGCTTCTCCGCGCCCTGTCCGTAGGCGTAGGTCACTTCGATGAGGCCATCCTTCGCAGCCGCGTCGTCAGACACGTAGCGCAGCGCCAGCCGGAATGCATCGGCCGCGTCATCGAGCTTGTCAGCCGCGATCAGCCGGCGGCCTTCCGCGTTGTACGTCGCCGCCGCGTCCAGCCGAATCTGACGCATGTAGGTCGCACCGGACGAGTGATAGGGATACACCTCCAGGCAATCGCTCATGGCTTTCAGTGCGGCGTCGAATTCGCCGCGCTCCGACAGCGCCTTCGCCTTGGTGAAGTGCTGCTCCGATTCATCCCGCTTCGCCTGCGCTCGCTTGAGCAGGTCCGTCGCGTCAGGATTCGTCGACCAGATATCTAGCGACTGCTTCGCCAGCGCGGCCGCATCATCGAACCGTTGATTGGAGAACTGGGCGCTCGCCTGTTCGTGAACCTTGCGCGAAGCGGCGAGTTCGCCCCTGGAGCGATGCAGCAGAGCGCGGGCAGGTAGATGATTCCGATCCATGGCGATGATGGCAGCAGTCTCCGTGGCGACGACATCCCACTGCTTCGCTTCCACACTTCGAAGGGCACCGGCGTAGCGCTGCTCCGATGCCGAAGGCACATCGCGACGGGCGATTGAATCCATCGCGGCCTTCGCGCCGGCGTGACCGGGATCCCACCGCAAGGCCTGGTTCAGGTTCGCCTCGGCAGATCTCAGATCGCCACGATCGGCATCGGCGATGGACTGGTCGTAGCGAATCTGTGCGCCGCCGACCTTCGCCCTGGCGAGACCGTCGGCTGCGGGCAGGAAGCCGGGGTTGTTGGCGAGGGCGATTTCGTACGCCGCGATCGCCTGTTCCCAGTTGCGGGCGAGAGTCTGCGACTGACCATCGGCAAACGCGGCCTGCCAGGTCGCCTCCCTGACCTTGATGCGGTAGTCAGGATCAGCATGCAGCCGCGAATCGTACAACGCAGCCCGCTGATAGCTCAGCAAAGCTTCCTGCGGCCGGCCCGCGAGCATGGCGCGGTCCCCTTCATTCATGGACTGCATCGCATGACAACCGGCGAGCGTGAGAACCAGCAGCATGAGAGCCGCGGCCAAGGAACGTGGAAGGGTCGATCGCGTCATATCGTTCCTCGATTGGAGATGCCCGATGCTTGATTTATACGCTAACGTATCAACCGGGTTCGGTGCCAGAATATTTACAAACGCGGGTTTTCCCTTGGCAGGAGGCACCGGGACCGGAAATGGTGGCTGTCTACCACCCCCCCTACCCCCTGGTGGCCATTTGTTCTTAAGTCTTTTCATCATTGGTATTTACCAAATGGCTACCCCATGTCTACCACGTGTCTACTAGACACGCTTCTCGGCGAGGTTGCACAGTTCGTCATCGGCCGAGGCGGGGAACCCCGCGCTGGAGGGGCCGGGGCGGGGCCGGTTGGACGGGTTGGACACATGGCCAACTTTCAGACTCATCGGCGGCGGGAAATGGCTCCCTATATTTTACCTTACTTCGTTCTCAGATACAAGCGCCATTACGCGGCCGGAGCGCGACTTTTGACACCCATCGCATCGCTCCAGACAATGCTACCCTTCATTCCCCGCCGGCACACGGATGTCGGCCGATTTTTCTTCACCGCACCCTTGGAAAGAAAGTACACGCGATGGCCCTGAAGCTGCTGCCTGCAAAAGACTGCGAACTGGACCTGGTCTCCCTCGGCGAGTGCATGATCCGCCTGAGCCCGCCCGGCCACGGCCGCATCGAGTTCTCCAACTCCCTTGAAGTCTGGGTCGGCGGCGGCGAGTACAACGTCGCCTACGCCCTCGCTCGCCTGGGTATGCGCACAGGTTGGGTCGGCGGACTCGTGGACAATCACCTGGGCGATCTCATCCTCAATCACGCCCGCAGCGCGGGCATGGATACGAAGCATGCCGTCAACATGAAGTTCGACGGTGTCGGACGCGAAGCTCGCATCGGCCTGAACTTCACCGAGGTCGGCACCGGCGTGCGCGGCAGCGTCACCATGTACGACCGCGGCCACAGCGCGACGAGCAAACTCAAGCCCGGCGATATCAAGTGGGACAAACTCTTCCAAGGCCGCGGCGTGCGCTGGCTGCACACCGGCGGCATCATGGCATCGCTCTCCCCTTCCACGCGGCAGCTTGTCGCCGAAGCGGTGAAGGAAGCGAACAACGCGGGCACCATCGTGTCCTACGACTTGAACTTCCGCTCGAAGCTCTGGTCGAGCAAGGAAGCGATCGAAGCGACCCGGCCGATCGTGCCTTACATCGACTGCCTCATCGGCAACGAAGAAGATTTCCAGAAGGTGCTCGGTTACAAGATCGAAGGCGTGGATGTGGAGAAAGGCGAACTCGATACCACCGCGTTCAAGAAGATGGTCGAGCAGGTCGTCAATGACTATCCGAATATCAAGGTCATCGGCACGACACTACGGGCGGTCAAGAGCGGCCTGATCAACGACTGGACCGCGATCCTGTGGCACGAAGGCACGTTTTACGAAGGCGTGAAATTCCCGGGGCTTGAGATTGAGGACCGCGTCGGCGGCGGCGATGGGTTTGCATCTGGTTTCGCGTACGGCTTTTTGAACAACAAGACGCCGAAGGAATGCGTGGATTTAGGCGTGGCGCACGGCGCACTGCTTCAGACGACGCGCGGGGATACGTCGCAGATTTCGCTGGAGGAGCTGCTGCATGTGGCCAAGGGTGGGAGCGCGCGGATTAAGCGGTGAAAACCGTTGGCGCAAACATCTCCAACGGCTAACATCCTTGTGAACCGGACACGCTTCAAACCTCACGGAGGCTGACATGCTTTCCAAACGTCATAGCGGACTTGCCGTGCTCTGTGCCCTCGCGCTGGGGCTTTGCGTCACAAGCAGCCTGCGGGCTGAAGACGCCAAGGCGGTGGTAGCGTGGCTCCAGTCCAAGGGAGCCGATGTTCAGACTGACGAACGAGGCGATGTTCGAAGCGTGCAGTTCTATGACACTGTGATTAAAGGCGATCTCGCGGTCGAGGTGAAGTGGTCAGACGCCGACCTGCTTCGGCTCAAGCCGCTGAAGTCCCTTCAGTCGATCACTCTCGTCGGGGCGACGTTCTCCGCCGACGGACTGGCAAAGCTGGCCGAATTGCCCGCACTCGAAGCGCTGAACCTCTCGGGCGCCTTCGATGGAAGTCCCGCCAAGCAGTTCAAGGACGCTCATCTTAAAGGTCTCGGACAGATCAAGGGACTTAAGTCGCTCCAGATCGCTGAAGGAGATATCACCACGCTGGAACCTCTGTCAGCGCTGATCAGCCTGGAAGTGCTCGGAGTGCCTGGGGAGAAAATGGACGATGCAGGATTCAAGCACATTGCCAATATGAAGAATCTGAAGCGGCTGTATCTTCTGAACGGCCGTGTCACCGATCTGGCCCCGTTGGCTGGACTGACGAAGCTGGAAGCCATCGACGTGTCGGGCGCGCCGATCACGGACGCCGGATTCAAGCCCATCGCCGCGCTCAAGAGTGTCAAAGAGCTGAACGTGGCCGGCACGAAGATCACGAACGCGGGAATCGCGGCCGTTGCCGGCATGTCGGACATGGTCAACCTTGAATTAAGCGGCATTGAAATCAGCGATCTTAAACCGCTGGCTGGCCTGGTCAGGCTTGAGCACCTTGGCCTGAACCGAACGAAGATCAAGGACGCGGACCTGAAACATCTGGCCGGGATGAAGTCGCTCACCTACCTCTCGCTGAACGGGACCGACATCAGTGACATCTCCGTGCTTCGCGGCATGACCAAGCTCACCATGGTCTATCTGAACGACACCGGCATCGACGACGCCGACCTGGAGAACCTGACGGGCTTCGACAAGAACAGCCAGGGTGAAATGACCCTCGGCAACGGCACGAAGGTCTCACCGCAAGGGATCAACAGGATGAAGAAGCTGTACCCGAATTGGTATGTCTTTTGAGCCCCTCAAGTGCTGATCGCGGGGAACTGCGGGGCGGACCCCGCAGCTATGATGAGTAACGCTCTTCTATTGATAGCTTCGCATTCCGATGCGAAGTTCTTGCATCGCACGATGACTCATTGTTAATCTGTTGCGATGGCTGTCTACATGTTCACACTGCATGCGTATCGCTCGTGGATGCCTGATCGCAGACAGGGATACGTCAAGCGCGACGAAGGCATTCTGCCGCCCGATCCGGAAGAGGCAAAGCGGTACAACGAACGGGCGAAACACGATCAGGTCTGGATCAACGCGACGATCGCGGCTGTGATGATTCAGGCCGTGCGCGATGTAAGCAAAGAACACGGCTGGCGACTGCATCAAGTGCGCATCACGTCGACGCACGTTCACATTCTCGTGAGCTGGGATGGTTTTCTGGACTGGAAGTCCGCACGGCGGGCGTACAAGCATCGGCTGACTGTGGACCTCCATCGCGAGATCGATCCGGATCGGCCTTTCTTTTCACGCGGCGGCAGTCGCAAGCGCGTAAATGACTTCAAGCACTTCACGTATTTGATGACGGACTATCTGCCGAAGCATGGCGGGTGGTGGTGGCGCGAAGATGAGAAGGAGAAGGACGATGAGGGCGATGCGGGAAGCTGCGGGGCGGACCCCGCAGCTAATACATGAAGATACGACTGTCGTGAAACGTAATGAAAAAAGCCGCTGCCGTGGGGATGCCGGTTGAAGGCATCATCACGGGACAGCGGCCGGGTCAAGGACGGGGAGTGCGAAGCCGCAAGCGGGGTTGGGGGCGGAGGGTTATGCGGCGACGAGGGATTGGTGTGGGGTGCGGGCACTGCCGCTTGAAGCGGCAGTGCCGGAGGCGGCGGAGGCGGCGGGGGCGAGAGGCGCATCCACGCGCGCCAGTCGGAACAGCGTGTCGCAGGTGTCGTCGAGGCGGTCGCTGTGGTCGTCGAACCAGTTCAGGAGATCGGCGAAGCGGACTTGCGAGCGGAACTCGGCGCAGCCGGCGAGGAGTGCGAGGATGAACGCGGCGGTCAGCGTGCGGTCTTCCTGCGTGCGGTCGTTGCCGCTGATGAAGAGGCCATCGGCCTCCTGCATCCCGGCGAGGGCAATCAGGGCGGCATCACGGGAGGCGAAGGCGGCCTGGCGGTCGGCATGGGTCGCGTGATTTTCAGAGAGCATGCGGCTCAAGGCATCGGCGACGGCAGCGGTGGCGAGGCAGTCACCGCGGGAGCGGCCTTGCGGGTCGGTCCCGCCGTCGCCGAAGGAGCCGTCGGCATTGGCGAGGCGCAGGAGGGAGGCGAGGGTGAGGCGGCAGGCCTCGGCTGGGCCGTAGGTCAGTTCGACGATGCGTCGCAGCGCCAGGGCGATGACCGCGGCGGGCTGCTGGCTGATACGGGTTTCCAGGGGGAGGGACAGTTCGATGCCCAGGGGCGTGGTGCCGCGCAGGAGGGAATCGAGGTGGCCGGCCTTGAGGTGACGGGTGATCTGGTGGACATTCAACATGGAAGACCTCGCAATCAGGTGTGGGGTGAAAAGGTTGCGTTTGAGGAACAAGGTCCGCTAATGGGTGCGGCCGACGAGGCCGGGGTTTCGGGGCCGGCCGGGCGTTTGGGAACGTTTCCCGAACACGGTCCCGATCGGACGCCTAACCCATACACCTATCATGCCCCAAACGATCGGCGATGTCAAGAGGAAACGTTCAAATTTTGTAAGGTAACTTGAAAAGGTGGAAAACAGGCTCGTGGGGTCCGGGGCGGATTGAACCGATAATGATGGGGTGCGTAGATGCAGGGCGAGGGCGTTTTTTGGCTGATTTGGAAGATGAATATGACCAGTGGTGTGTTGAATATCGAAGACTCGAAGGCGGGGAGCGCTAAGCCGCAAGCGGCTGGGGCCGGGGCGCGGCAGACGATGGCGCTGGTGGTGCCTGTTTTCAACGAGGAAGTAAACCTCGCGGAGCTTTGCCGGCGGGTGAAGGCGGCCTGCGATTCGGTGGAGAACCTCGACTGGCAGATGATCATGGTCGACGACGGCAGCCGGGACTCGACCGCCCTGCTCGCGCGGGAGCAACATGCGAAGGACCCGCGCTTTCACCTGCTTCAGCTTTCGCGCAACTTCGGACATCAGGCAGCGATCACCGCAGGCCTGGCGCATGCCGATGCCGATGCGGTGATCATCATGGATGCGGATTTACAGGATCCGCCGGAGCTGATTCCGGAGTTGATCCAGGCGTGGCGCGATGGCGGGCAGGTGGTGCTGGCGCAGCGGAAGAGCCGGGCGGAACGAGGGCTGCGAAGGCTGGGCTTCGACCTGTTTCACAAGTTCTTCAAGTGGCTCAGTGACTTTCCGATTCCTTCGCAGACCGGCGTGTTCGGGCTGATGGACCGGGCGGCCCATCAGCAAATGGTTCGCCTCACCGAGCGCAATCGCTTCATCCCCGGCCTGCGAAGCTGGATCGGGTTCGAGCAGCGCACGGTTTTCTACGATCGCCAGGACCGCGCGGCAGGCGAGCCGAAGCAGACGTTCAAGCGGCTCATCAAGTACGCGATGGATGGCGTGTTCAGTTTCTCCTACAAGCCGCTGCGACTGATGACGTGGTTCGGCACGATCATCGCCTTCATCGGTTTCGCCACCGCGTCGTTCTTCGTCGCCAAGCGATTGTTCTTTGGCGATACGGCCGTCACCGGCTTCACCACGCTGTTGTGCATGATGATGCTGCTGGGCGGCGTGCAACTGATCGCACTGGGGTTGATCGGGGAATACCTCGGGCGCATTTATGACGAGGTGAAGAATCGCCCGCTGTTCATCGTGAAGAGTTTTACGGGTGATACGGAGACATTATCAGACTCGGTGAAGGCGTCGCACGAGCGCCCGACGATGAAGGCATCTCCGTGAAGAGGGCCAAGGGCTAAAGGCCGAGGGCCAAGGGCATAGGGAAATACACGGATGCGTGCCGTACGCGCAAGTCCCTTTCCATTTGAATCATTGACATTCTCCGAGTTTTAACGCAGAGACATACAGAGAGCGCAAAGGGCCCAGAGTATGAATGCATCAATCCATACCGAGTCGCTCTGCGCTCTCATCCTCCTCTGCGCCTCTGCGTTAAATCCGACTCACCCTTGGCCCTTGGCCCCTGGCCCTTCGGCCTTGGCCCTTGGCCCTCCCTTCCCCTCCCTCCCTGCCGAACGCGACGGCTGTTCCATCTGTGACGCCGGGCGTTCTAATATTCGAGTTCATTCTCATCGCGTCGCTTGCTGCACATTCGGCCTGGGGTAAATCTGAAGCAGCCAATGCCCGATCGGCACGCCCACCGGCGATCCGATTGCGAGCATCGGCCGGTTCGATAACAGCACCCTTCGATCAAGGGAGCGAGCTGATGCGAGCGCGCTTGTGGCGCGCAATCGTCCTGCTCAATAGGGGAGAAGTGATCATGCGAACGCGACACAAACATCTGGCCATCCTTTCCGCATTCACCGCGATGTCCGCCATGTCCACGCTCGCCGGGCACGCCCACGCCGTGCTCGTGAACTCCACATGGAACGGCGGCAGCGGCTCGTGGCAGAATGCCGCGAACTGGACGCCCAACACCCAGTTCCCCAATAACGGCAACGGCGGCGATACCTACAACGCCACGGTCAGCGCGGGACAGGCCACGCTCAACGCCGGCGTGACCATCGAGCAACTCTCGCTCACCGGCGGCGCGATTGCCCTCAACGGCAACGATCTGTTTGCGGATCAGCCGTTTACCTGGACCGGCGGCATCGTCTTCGGACCCGGCTCCCTGATCACCAACATCATTGAAATCAGCGGCGGCACCAACAAACTCCTCAGCAACTCGTTCCTCGTCAACAACAACAGCACCACCATGACCGGGACCGGCTCGCTCATCGGACTCGACGGGGCTCAGATTCAAAACGAAACGACAGGCATCTTCGACCTCCTCACCGATACCTCCATCCTCAACGGTGGCGGCACGTTCACTTACATCAACAAGGGCAAGTTTCGCAAGGTCGGCGGCGCGGGAAACTCCAACGCCCAGGCCATCGTCGACAACACCGGCTCCGTCGAAGCACGCTCGGGCACCCTCACCCTGACCAACGCCCCCACGCAGCTTGCCGCGAGCGTACTCAACGGCGGCGCCTGGATCGCAGCCAACGGCGGACACCTGCTCATCAACGCGATCATCAACGCCCTCGGGCCTGACACCACCGTCACCCTCGACGGCGCGGGCTCCAGCTTCAACACCATCAACGGCATCACCAGCAATCAAGGCAAGATCAACGTCCAGAACGGCGCGACCTTCAACCCGACCGCCGCCACACTTACCAACACCGGTGAAGTCAACGTCACCGGCGGCAGCAACCTGACCACCGCCAACCACATCATCAACGACACTCCCGGCAAGATTCAGATTACGAATAGCACCGTCCACAGCAACACGCTGGACAACGACGGCGAGATCCACGTCAACCAGCCCGGCGGCATCCTCATCGTCGACGGCAAGCTGCTCAACAACGGCCTGCTCGTGGTGAACGGCATGGTCCAGTCCGGTGATGTGCTGGACAACTCCGGCCAACTTCGCGGCAAAGGCACCATCCAGGCGGATGTGCTCAACTCCGGCCTCATCGCGCCGGGACTAGGCGATGGCACCGATATCCTCACCATCATGGGCAATCTCGAACTGGCACCCAGCGGCGAACTCGAGATCGGCCTGAAGGGAACGACGCCCGGCAGCGAACACGATCAGCTCATCGTCGACGGCACCGCCATCCTCGGCGGCACCCTTCGCATCGTCGGACTGGCCGGCCTGAGCTTCCTGCCCGGCGACGTCTTCAACATCCTCCTCGCCGGTGCGATCCAGGGCAGCTTCAGTGACGTCATCCTGCCGCTGAACGGAAACAACGAGCCGCTGTTTGAAGTGTTGATCAACTCCACCAGCGTGCAGCTCAGGGCTTTGCGGATCGACCAGCCTCCGGTGGATGGAACCATCCCTGAGCCGGCGACGTTCGCGACACTCCTGCTCGGCGGAGCCTGCCTGACCCGCAGCCGAAGGCGAAGAGCGTGACGATTCAGGAGTCAGGTGTCAGGTGTCAGGGATCAGTTTTCGGTTGCCACGGGTCGACGAGGCTTTGCGACGAGACCCGTGCCCAGAGGGTGAGCGATTCCTTCCGGGTGATGAGGACGGTGAGGGCATTCGTACGGTCTCCGCCTCAAACGGAAAGGGGACATTTCTATGTGAGTCCGATTAGAGGAAATTTTCATTGGGTTGACACCACCTTTCGCGTTTCATTAGGCTTTTCCGCCCATGCGCTGTAAATTGAAGTAGCTTCGCCGAGGTCAGCCTTCAATACTCCCGCATGGACCCCACACCTGCCTCCAACCCCCGGCCCGCTCACTTTCCGCGCGGCTCCAACCGCCGCGATTTCCTCCTCCGCGCCGGCGGCGGCTTTGGGGCCATCGCTCTCACAGCGATGATGCAGCGCAGTGCGCTCGCCGATCCGCAATCCGCAATCCCCAATCCGCAATCAAATCCCCTCGCCCCGCGCAAGCCGCACTTCGCTCCCAAAGCCAAGCGCATCATCTGGCTCTTCATGCACGGCGGCCCCAGCCACATGGACCTCTTCGATCCTAAGCCGGATCTCATCAAGTTCGCCGGCAAGCCCCTGCCCGATTCCTTCGGCTCCGTCATGACCCGACGAAACGTCGGCAAGAACACGCTCATGGCCCCGGTCATGCCCTTCCGACCGCGCGGCCAGTGCGGCACCGAGATCAGCGACTTCCTTCCACACATCGCCGACCTCGCCGATGAACTGTGCGTCATGCGATCCTGTCATGGCGACAGCGTCAACCATCCGCAATCCGTCTATCAGCTCAACACCGGCTCCATCCTCGCGGGCAAGCCCAGTCTCGGCGCGTGGGTCGCCTACGGATTGGGCACCGAAAATCAGAACATGCCTGCCTTCGTCGTCATGCCCGACCCCGGCGGCGGCTTGAAGGGCGGGCCGCCCGCGTGGGGCAACGGCTTCCTGCCCGCGACCTACCAGGGCACGCCGATGCGCGCGGGCAAGAGTCCGATCCTCAACCTCGCCCCGCAGGCAACCATCAGCGATCAACAACAACGCGGCACGCTCGACTTCCTGCGCCAGATGAATGACGACCATCTGGCCGCGCGGGACTTCGATGATGAACTGGCTGCCCGCGTGAAGTCGTATGAGCTTGCCTTCCGCATGCAGAGTGCCGCCCCGGACATCGTGGACATCAGCCAAGAGAGCAAGGCCACGCTCGAGCTCTACGGCATCGGCGATCCGCGCGACAAGGAAACCAACGAATTCGGCACGCGCTGCCTGCTCGCTCGCCGCATGATCGAACGCGGCGTCCGCTTCGTGCAGCTTTACTCCGGCAACACGAATGGCTGGGACGCACACGAAAACGTCGCGGACAATCACACCACCTACTGCAAGCGAACCGACAAACCCGTGGCCGGCCTGTTGCGCGATCTGAAATCCCGCGGCCTGCTCGAAGACACCCTCGTCGTCTGGGGCGGCGAGTTCGGCCGCATGCCTATGAACGAACAGGGCAAGGGCCGGGATCACAACCCGTGGGGCTACTCCTATTTCTTCGCCGGCGCAGGCGTGAAAAAAGGCATCACCTACGGCTCCACCGATGAGATCGGCCTGCGGGCGGTGGACAAGAAGGTCCACGTCCACGACCTGCACGCGACGATCCTGCACCTATTAGGTATGGATCACGAAGAGCTGACGTATTTCCACAACGGAAGAGATGAACGGCTGACGGATGTGGCGGGGCATGTGGTAAAGGGAATACTGGCGTAATCATGGCGGATCGCATCTACATTGAGACCACGTTCGTGAGTTACCTGACGGCCTGGCCCAGCCGAGACGTGGTGATCGCCGGACATCAACAGATCACACACGAGTGGTGGGACCTTCGGCGTGGGCACTACGAGCTTTGTATTTCACAGCTTGTGCTCGGCGAAGCGGCAGCGGGTGATGCGCAAGCCGCCGAGGAAAGGCTGAAGGTGTTGCAGGGGATGACCCTGTTGGAGACGACGGACGCGGCGCTGAACCTCGCGAAGCAGTTGATTCGGGCAGGCGCGCTGCCGCGGAAGGCGGCTGACGACGCGCTTCACATCGCCATCGCGGCGGCCAACGGCGTGCCATACCTGCTGACGTGGAATTGCCGGCATCTGGCGAATGCAGCGATGCGGCCCGTCATCGAATCGGTCTGTGCGACTGGAGGCGTCCACGCACCTATTATCTGCACACCCGAGGAACTCCTTGAGGGCATGCCATGAACGACCCCATTGTTGATGAAATCCGACGAATCCGCGATGCTCACGCCGCCGGTTTTGACTATGACCTCGACGCGATTTTCCGCCACATCAAGGAAGCGGAAAAGATGAGCGGGCGCACGTTCACCTCGTTCCCCCCGCGCAAGGTCGAACCCAATCCTGCCCTGTCAACCGAAAGTAATGCGGCCCCTTCGCAGAAATAATGTGTGGCTAATATGAAACTCCTCAAGTTCGCGCCATGTATTTGCTCGATGCTTCTAGCGGCGTTGTTCACGCCGCCACACGAAGTCTCCGCTGCTGCGGCAAACGCCGTCGAAGAACCCAAACTCAAATCCAGCGACTACCAACACTGGTCCTTCATCCCCCCTTCGCGCCCCGCGCTTCCGCAGGTAAAGGACAAAGCCTGGCCGCGCAATCCAATCGATCATTTCATCCTCGCTGAACTCGAATCCAAGAACCTTCAACCCATGCCGCAGGCCGGACCGCGCACGCTGATTCGGCGGGTGACGTTTGATCTGACAGGCCTGCCGCCGACGGCGGAGGAGGTGGAAGCGTTTGTGCGGGAGTGGGAGGGCCAAGGGCCATGGGCCAAGGGCCAAGGGAACAATCCGCAATCCGCAATCCGCGATCCGCAATTCTCCGCGTACCTCCGCCTCATCGACCGTCTCCTCGCCTCGCCCGCCTACGGTGAGCGCTGGGCCCAGCACTGGCTCGATGTCGCCCGCTTCGCCGAGACCGATGGCTTCGAACACGACAAGGTGCGCCCCGAGGCGTGGAAGTATCGCGACTGGGTGATTACCGCGCTCAACGAAGACATGCCTTACGACCGCTTCGTTCGCTCGCAGCTTGCGGGCGATGAGCTGGGACAAGGACACGATTCAGTCGCGACGGGTTTTCTGATGGCCGGCCCTGATTTTCCGGACATCAACTCGCAGGACGAACGGCGCGAGGCCAAGCTGAACGAAATCACCTCGACGGTGAGCCAGGCGATTCTCGGCCTGACGATCGGTTGCGCCCGCTGCCACGATCACAAGTACGACCCGATCAGTCAGGCGGATCACTATCGCCTCCGCGCGGTCTTTGCGAATATTCTTCATCCCAAGAAGGACAAACTGTTCGACACGACGGTGCGCGAGCCCAGTGCGACAGCGCCGCAGAGCTTTGTCATGATCCGCGGCGAGTACGACAAGCTCGGCCCCAAGATCGAGGCGGGTTTTCCGCGCGTGATCAACCGAGGCGGCACGACCATCGCCCCGCCTGCGAAAGAGGCGAAGAGTTCCCTTCGCCGCGCTGTCCTCGCCGATTGGATCACACAGCCTGACAACCCGATGACCGCGCGGGTGATGGTCAACCGTCTCTGGCTGCATCATTTTGGCGTCGGTCTGGTGAAGACACCGGGCGACTTCGGTTTCATGGGTGATTCGCCGACCCATCCTCAGCTGCTCGACTGGCTGGCGATGGAGTTTGCGGAAGGAGAGGGCCAGGGGAACAGGGCCAAGGGCCAAGAGGTCGAAAGCAATCCGCAATCCGCGATCCGCGATCCGCAATCCAGCGCGTGGTCCCTGAAACGCATGCACCGCCTGATGCTCACCAGCGCGACCTACATGCAGGCATCGCGCCCCGCCGACGAATCCTGGAACGATGAACTGCAAG
Source organism: Phycisphaeraceae bacterium (assembly GCA_040902585.1). Lineage (GTDB taxonomy): Bacteria > Planctomycetota > Phycisphaerae > Phycisphaerales > Phycisphaeraceae > JBBDXA01. The sequence goes on along the minus strand of JBBDXA010000257.1, from coordinate 42,182 downwards.
CGCTTGCGTCTTCGCGCTGGGCGACCAACAAAAGAATAGACCCCACCAATCGCAACTACTGGCACACGAACCGCCGGCGACTCGAAGGCGAAGCCATCCGCGACGCGATGCTGCTCGTCTCCGGCAAACTCAACGCTGCCCAGGGCGGCGAAGGCGTGTTCCCGCCCCTGCCGCCGGAGGTGACCGCCAATCTGCTCGCCGGCCAGTGGAAAGTTTCGCCCAACGAAGCGGATCACTATCGCCGAAGTATTTACATCTTCGCCCGCCGCAACCTGCGCTTCCCGCTCTTTGAAGTGTTCGACAAGCCTGACACGAATGCGGTCTGTCCGCAGCGCCCGCGCTCGACGACCGCCACGCAATCGCTGACGCTCCTGAACTCGCCGTTCAGTCTGGAGATGGCGCAAGCCCTCGCCGGCCGGGCGATGAAGGCTTCGCCGGATGACATTAACGCGAGCATCGCCTTCAGCTTCGCTCACACCCTTGGCCGAGCGCCGACGCCGGTCGAACTCTCCCGCTGCCTCGCCTTCATCGAATCGCAGGCGGCGAGTCTGCGCGAAGCCGGCCGCAAGCCTAAACAACTCGCGCTACCTGAACCGATGCCTGAGAAGGCGGATGCGCATCAGGCCGCGGCGATTGTGGACCTGTGTCTGTCGCTGTTCAATCTCAGCGAATTCGTTTACGTCGATTGACGTTCCGCGTTGTGTGCCATGGGCAAGCGCAGTCTGCGGAGCTTGCCCGTGCGAATCACCTTCGACCTCCGCACGGGCAAGTTCGGCAACCCTCACTTGCCCATGGCACCCGGCTTCCCCCGGAGAACACGCACGATGACACTGTCCTACCGCCTGCTCGCCGTCGCCATCTTGGCATCGCTTTTCGCTGCTCCGCCCTTCGCGCAGGCTGCGCCGCGCAAGCCGAACATCGTACTCATCTACTGCGATGATCTGGGTTACGGTGACGTGAGCTGCTACGGCGCGACGCGGGTGCAGACGCCGCATATCGACAAGCTCGCCGCCGGTGGCCTTCGCTTCACCGACGGCCACTGCCCTGCCGCGACGTGTACACCTTCGCGCTACGCCATGCTCACCGGTGAATACGCCTTTCGCTTGAAGGGCACCGGCATCGCCCGCGGTGATGCCCCCGCCATCATCAAGCCCGGCCGCGTCACGCTCGCTTCGACTCTCAAAGACGCGGGCTATACCACCGGCGTCGTCGGCAAGTGGCACCTCGGCCTCGGTGATCCCGGCATGGATTTCAACGGCGACATCAAGCCCGGCCCGCTCGAAATCGGTTTTGACTACTGCTTCCTCATGCCCGCCACCGGTGATCGCGTGCCTTGCGTTTACGTCGAAGACTACCGCGTCGTCGGCCTCGATCCGAAGGATCCGATCGAAGTCAGTTTCAACAAAAAGGTCGGCAACGAGCCGACAGGCAAGGAGAACCCGGAGTTGCTCACGGTGATGAAGCCCAGTCACGGACACAACAGCACGATCATCAACGGCATCAGCCGCATCGGCTGGATGAGCGGCGGCAAGAGCGCGCGGTGGAAGGATGAAGACATCGCTGATGACTTCACGAAGAAGGCCGTCGCGTTTATCGAGAAGAGTGCAGGTGGGCCGACTGCCGGGGGCGGCGCGGAGAAGCCGCCGTTCTTTCTTTTCTTTTCGCTGCATGACGTTCACGTGCCGCGCGTGCCGCACCCGCGCTTCGTGGGCAAGACGCCCATGGGTCCGCGCGGGGATGTGATCGTTGAAACAGACTGGTGCGTCGGACAGATCATGAGCACGCTCGAAAAGCACGGCCTGATCAAGGACACGCTCGTCATCTTCACCAGCGACAACGGCCCGGTGATCGATGACGGTTATCAGGATGATTCGGTGAAGCTGCTGGGCGATCACCAGGCCGCGGGCCCTTTTCGCGGCGGCAAGTACAGTCACTACGAAGGTGGCACGCGCGTGCCGTTCATCGTGAGCTGGCCGGGCGTGGTGAAGCCAGGCGAGTCGAGCGCGCTGGTGTGCCAGGTGGACTTCATTTCATCCTTCGCGGCGATGACGGGAACGAAAGTCGCAAGCGATGCTGCGCCGGACAGTTTCGATGTGATGCCTGCGCTGCTGGGTGAATCGAAGGTTGGCCGCGAGACGCTCGTGGAACAGGCGGGCAGGCTCGCCCTGCGCAAGGGCGCTTGGAAGTACGCGCCGGGCGGCGGCGGCGCGAAGAAGAAGCAAGGCGATGGCGAACTCTACAACCTCGCGGAGGACATCGGCGAGACGAAGAACGTGGCGGAGAAGCATCCGAAGATTGCCGCGGAGATGGAGGCGATGCTGGAGAAGATTCGGATGGAGGGAAGGAGTCGGCCGTGATTCGCGAGGCGGGCGTTGTCCAACCCTCGCGCTCTCACAACAGCGCTTCAGGGTCGGGTATATTCACGACACTGAATTCCAACCATTCTTACCGGAGGCACCGCGATGCTCAGACTCATGTGGTCATGCCTTTGCCTGGCGGTATTCCTGATTCTCACGGGCTGCGGTACGCCGATGCGGCTGGTTACCGATGGGCAGAAATCTACCGTCATACCTCTGCGCGGCTTGGGCGACGGTTTTCCCAAGGAAATTCGATCTGCAACCCATGAGTCCGGCGCGGTCGATCTTGATAGTTTATATATTGAGATTCACTACAGCCAGCGAGCCTATCGGAGCTATATCGCAAATATATATCGGTTTTGGGAGAGTGGCCATTGTATTGTCCGTCGAAAGCTTCTGGGTCGCGAGCGCCCCGCAGATGACAAGCCGGTCGTAACCCGGATCGATGGTGACGTGCGAGGCGAGCAACTGGTGATCCGTCCTGATGGGGTTTGGGCCACGGTGGGCGTATACAAAGTCGTTGGCGACGACATCTATATAGAGGATTTCAACCGCCACTTTCCCGGAGGCCCGACCTTTCGTGTTTATCATGGAAAAGTCGATGAGAAGGGTTTCACGTTGCATCGCTACTACGACCGGACGGGACTGTTCCAGGATTGGGAGTCGCTGGAGCCACCGCTGCGTTACATCCGCCACCATGTCGGGCCCATGGAGGGCTCGCCAACCTGGTAGTCGCCACGGCTCCCGTGCTGGGAGCGCCGATTTCGTGGAGCCCGCTGTTCAAGCGACGGGGGCGTGCTGCCTGACGTCACACCTCGGATGAGGCCGCGGCGAGTTGGCTATGGCGTGGTGTTCGCATCAGCCGGGCTACGCGCAGCCCATGAACTTCTTTAGCGCCTTCACACACTCCGTATCCAACTGCTCCGGCACCATGTGATCGAGCAAACCGAACGCTTCATCCAGCGACATCGCCTCGCGGTAGTGTCGCTTCTGCGTCAAGGCATCGAAGATGTCCGCGACACAAAGGACACGCGCCAAGAGCGGCACCTCATCGCCCTTCAATCGATCCGGATAGCCCGTGCCATCGAGCTTCTCATGATGAGCCGCGGCGATGAACGGCAACCCTTCGTACTTTTTCGTGAACTCGATCTTCTCAAGGATGCGCCGCGAGTGCCCGGCATGTTTCTTCATCTCCGCGAACTCTTCATCCGACAGCTTGCCGGGCTTTGTCAGGATCGCCTCGGGCGTGCCGATCTTGCCCACATCATGCAGCAGGCCCGCGATGCGAAGCCATTCCTGCTGCGAGGGCGGCAGGCCCAGGTAATGTGCGATGCCTGAGGCGTAGTTGGCGACGTTGGCGGAGTGAAGCTGCGTCAGCGGATCGCGGGCATCGAGGGCTTCGCTGAAGGCGCGGACAAAGCTCTTGAACTGTCGCTCCTGCGCTTCGTAGAGCCGGGCGTTGTCGAGGCTGATGCCCACCTGCACGGCGATCGCTTCCAGCAGCACGCGGTCGGCATCGGTGAAGAACGCGACGCGGCGATCCATCACCTGCAGCACGCCGCCCAAGTTGCCCGGCCGATGCAGCACGGGCACGACCAGCATCGAACGCGGCTCATAGCCCGTCGCCTTCGCCACATTGCGGGCAAAGAGCGGATGCATGTGGGTGTCATCGATGCGCAATGACTCGCGCATCTGGAACACGGTGCCGGCAATGCCCTGCGTTTCGCTGATGCGAAGTTCGATGCCCTGTTCCAGTCCCTGGGCAACGCGCGACCAGAGCTGGCCGCGCGGGGCATCGTGGATGAACAGCGTGGACCGGTCCGCGCCGAAGGCGTCGGTCACGGTGGCCATGATGGTCCGCATGAGGGAGTGCGTGTCGAGGATCGCGCCGATGGCGCGCGAGACTTCCAGCAGCGAGTCGAGGTGGTGCCGCGAGGTCGTCTCTTTACCGATGAGCTCTTCAGTCAATTGCCGGCTCAGCGAGGTGTTCATGGTGCGATTCGCGCGGGGAGATCCCCATGGATACATCGGCACGGAAGCGGGCGCACTTGATGGGCTATCGGACGCGCGAGGTGAAAGCTGAGGGCTGAACTTGGGTGACCGACTCTGGGTGCCACGGCACGACGACGGGTCACGCCGCGTCTGGTGAATGCGGATCGGTCCTTTTCCTGTGGGCGTAGATGAGCATCAGGTTGCGAAGATAGATGAACCAGCCGGTACACATGCCCAGCACGCCGACGATGTCTTTGCGCCAGACGAAGTACACCAGCAGCATCGACGAACCGATCAGGCTCATCCACCAGAAGGAAATGGGAATCACCGATCTCTTTTCTTTTTCACTGACAAACCATTGAATGATCATGCGCCCGGTGAAGAGCACTTGTCCGAGCAGGCCCAGCGACACCCACGCGAAGCCCCACGGGTTGCTGATGTTGAACAGCAGATAAATGAACGGCTGGCCGGTGTGCTCGTGGTAGAGCATGCGGGTGAACTGCTCGGCGTTGTACTGGGCCGGCGGCCTGTCCTTCCAATACACGGTGTAGAGCAGGCGGCCGTCAGCAAAGCGCGTGAGCTCGATCTGGTTCGCACCGGGGATGCGCACCTTCACGCCGATGGTCTCGGTGGACGTGCTCTCGGGAATGTCGCCGTCGTCCACTGCGACAGCGGGCGCAGCGAGGACGGCCAACATGAAAGAAATGGCGAGCAGGCGAAACATGGTGCTGACTATTCTCCGGCAGGCGGCGCGGCAGGCGGCGCGGAAAACGGCGCATCATCCTTGAGCGCAGGCACGCAGTACCGGCTCTTCATCCAGCGGACGGCAAAGCAATCGCGAAGGCCCGGCAGCGCGCGGTTCCAGATGCCGAACTTGGCCTTGCCCGCGACGCGAGGGCGATGGTTCACGGGCATCTCCGCGACCTTCGCGCCGGTCATGCGCAGGTAGACGGAGATGAAGCGATGCATGCCGCGCAGGTGCAGCGGGAGCAAAAGGCCCAATTCGCGCTTCATCATGCGGGCGGCACAGGCGGTGTCGCGCACCGGATCGCGCAGGAGCAGGCCGCGGGTCTTGCGCCCGACCCAGCTCGACATGCGGCGAATCCAGTTGTCGCGCCGATGAGCACTGCGATCGCCCTGCACCATGTCCGCCTTGCCGCTCTGAATGATGTCGAGCATGGCCAGCAGATCGCCGGGATCATTCTGACGATCGGCATCGAGCGTGGCGAAGATCGCGCCGCGCGCCTGGCGGAAGCCGGTCCACATGGCTGCCGAAGGCCCGCCGCGCGTCTGATGGCGAACGAGCCGAAGCCAGGGCCGCGTCGTCATCAGTGCAAGCAGGCGCGGCACGGTCTGATCCGTCGAACCATCATCGACAATGATGACCTCCGCATCGATGCCTTTATCCAGAACTTTCTCGGTAATTTCCTGGATGAGCGGCTCGACATTGTCCTGCTCGTTGAGAGCGGGAAGTATGATCGACAGCAGCGGATTGTGCGTGGGCGGATTCATTCTGGTAACCGGCGCGCGTGTGTGAAAGCAACACGCATGGTAGTCAAAAGGAGCGCCGCATGTATCGTGTATACTGCCCACCCACCATGACCGGCAGTGGGTCTTTTTGATAGGGGTGGCTGGGGCTGGAGTCCGCGCAAGCCCCGGCCCGATCAACCTTGTGCGCCCCACGGCCGGGGCTTCGCAGAGCCTCAGCCCCAGCCACCCAAGCCAATTCAAACGGATCCAATACCCCATGACCCGCGAGCTTGATCTCACATCGGGAGAGGAAGACCAGCCGGACCTCCTGTCGAACCCCGGAACAGACCGAGGCACCACGCTGGCGGCGCTGGGCATCGCCCTGCTGCTGATGGCGGTGTATCTGATTATGTCCTCGAGCACGATGCTGTGGGACCGCGACGAACCGCGCTTCAGCCGCGCCGCCGTCGAGATGTACCGCAGCGGCGACTACCTCGTGCCTCGCTTCAACGGCGAGATCCGCCCGCACAAGCCGGCTCTCATTTACTGGCTGATGAACGCGGGGCTGGAAACCTTCGGCGTTCACGAGTGGGTCCTTCGCCTGCCCTCAGCCTTCGGCATGGCGATGACCGCCTTCATCACCTTCCTCATCGGCAAGCGCATGTTCGGCGGACGGGCCGGCCTGCGCGCGATGATCATCTTCGGTTCCGCGGCGATGCCGATTTACATGGGCACCGCCGCCACCGCCGACGGCACACTCATCGCCTGGTGTACCGCGGCCGTCTATCCCTTTGTCGATCGCCTCTATCGCGGCCCGCGCTGGTGGCACCTGCCCGCCATCGCCCTGGCCCTCGCCATGGCGCAGATGGCCAAAGGGCCCGTCGGCCTGGCGGTGCCGGGCTTCATGGTGATCGCCACCGGTTTCTTCTGCCGCAAACAGGTGCGGCTCGGCGGCGACTTCTGGGGCGGTTACATCACCGCCATCGTCGCCAGCATCGGCCTGTTTCTCGCCTGGGGCGTCGCCGCCAACTACGCCTCCGGCGGCGAACTCGCCAAGGCCGGCCTGGGCAAGCATGTCCTGCATCGCATGTTCAACCCGATGGAAGGACACGGCGCATCGGGCACGCTCGGCTACCTGGCCATGATCCCGGTCTACATTCCCGTGATCATCTTCGGCCTGTTTCCGTGGACGCTCTTCGTGCCCGCCATGTTCAGCGCCCTGTTCGGCAGGCGCATCGGCACGCCGCTGGACCGCGCGGTGATCTTCGGCTGGGCGCTGCCGACGTTCATCATGATGAGCCTCGTGGCCACCAAGTTGCCGCATTACATCCTGCCGATCTTCCCGCCCCTGGCTCTGGCGATCGCCGCGATGATCGAAGCTCACAAGCGCGACGAACTCAGCGAGAAGGATCACCACTGGCTCCGCGCGGGGCTGTGGTTCTTTGTGCCGTTCGCGCTGGTCGGCATGGCTGCGCCGATTGTCGGCGGCATCCTGCTCGGCGACTGGTCGCTCATCGGCAAGGCGATGCCTTCGACGATTCTCTTCACGGTGATCGCCATCATCGCCGTGGGCGCGGTGCGAAAAGCGCAGCTCGGCCGTGCGACCTGCGCGCTGGCTATCGGCTTCCCGATTGTCATGGTGGTGGCGTCCGTGCTGGCGCTGCCGCAGCTTGAGGAATCGTTCAAGGTGTCGAAGAAGGTCGCGACGGCGATTCGCGGCACGTTGGGCGACGCGGCCTCGGTGTGTCACGCGGGCTATGAGGAAGGTTCGGTGTTTTTCTACTTGAACCTGCCGCCGGAGCTGTCGGTGAAGTCGATTTACCAACTGGTCGAGGACGGCAAAGGGCCGGCGATGCAGCAGTGGGCGGATCTTGAAGGCAAGGGCGCGATGATCACGACGGCGAGCGAACTGGAAGTGCAGAAATTCGATCCGGCCGCGGCCGGGCTGAAGGAAATCTTCCGCGGCGAGGTGGTCAACTATTCCAAGGGCATGCGCAGGCAGACGGTGATCGTGCTGGCGAGGAACGTGAGTGTGCCCGCGCCGGCACAGCCAGCGCCGGCGCCAGCCCCGCCAGTTCCCGAAGGTCACACACCGCCGCCGCCGGCGAACTGACGGTTCCACCACGGCTTTCGCCGGGCGAGGGTGTATACGAGAAAGGTGCAGCCGGTGCCGACGTACAGCCCGGCCAGCACATCACTGATGTAGTGCGAATGCGAGAAGACACGAGCGCTGCCCCAAGCCAGAGCGGCGATGATCCACACCGGTGCCAGGCGCGGCCGCAGCAGGAGCGCGACGCCCAACAGCGAACCGACCGCAGCCGAGTGCCCGGAAGGGAAACTGTTCACCTGATAGCCGATTTCAAAGAAATCGAAACCGTAGTGCCCTTCCAGCAGACCGTTGGGCCGATGCCTGCCGCACACGACTTTGAGAAGGTTAACCAGCACGCTCTCGGCAAGGTACCCCAGCGTCCAGACCGCGGTCCATCGCCACACGCGCCCCCAGTTTCGCCACAAGCCGAGTGCGATGAGGATGACCATCGCGGGGATGAGCACCTTGCCGTGGGCTGCGTGACTGAGGAACTGCGCCCAGGCTGTCTGCGATGCGGCGAGCGTGCGCACCCATGTCGTCACATCGCGATCCCACGCAACGAAGGAGATGATCATCAGCGGCACGAGCAGGATGCCGACGATCTCGAACATCAACCACGGCGGCGGAGGCGAAGGCAGCGCGGCGGGGCGGGCGAGCTCGGCGATGCGCTCGCGCCAGCCGGGCGTTTCGGAGGCAGCGGGTGGTTGAGGGGGCGTGTTCATACGAGGATCGAACTCCCCTCCCTTTCAGGGAGGGGCCGGGGGAGGGTCGGTCGAATGTAAACCCGAACGCTCCCCATGTTGCAACGAGGTCAACTGGTCACTCTGCGCTCGACCCTCCCCGAACCCCTCCCTGAGAGGGAGGGGAATCAAGCCAATCACCAGCGTCGATGCGTCAGGCCGCGCTTCTGAAGATAGTCGGCGAACATCTCCGCCATGTTTCGGCTGGTGTCGCAGACGACGCGCTCGCAGGCGTTGGCTTCGCAGATGCGGTTCAGTTCTTCGCCGTGTTTCTTCAAGGCTTCGAGGTAGGCGGTGCGGATATCATCGGGCCGCGTGAGGTAGGCGTCTTCATCTTCAAGGCCGACGAAGCGCACCATGCCGGGCAGGTCGAAGTTCAGCTCATCGTGATGCAGCGTCTGCATGAGCACGACTTCGTGCTTGTCGTACCGCAGTCGCTGAAGCGCGGTTTCAAGGTCGTGAAGGTCAACAAAAAAATCGCTGAAGACCACGATGATGCCCCGGCGACCGGCGCGCACGGCCAGGTCCATCAGCGAAGGGCCGATCTTCGTTTTGTTGACCGGGTCCATCGCGTCGAGCGTTTCGGTCATCTTCAGAATCTGCCCCATCGTGTTGCTGGGCTTAAGCGACGCGCGAACCTGTTCGTCAAACAGCGTGAGCGAAACCTTGTCGCTGCGCTCGATGACGAGGTAGCCCAGCGTCGTCGCCATCCGCGCGGCGTAAAGCAGCTTCTGCTGATCGGCCTTGGCCGCATCCTTCTCGCCGTAACGCATCGAACTGGAAACATCGAGCATCAGGTGGCAGACGAGATTCGTCTCCATCTCGTACTGCTTGATCACGTGCTTGTCGTGGCGGTAGTAGACTTTCCAGTCCAGGTGGCGGATGTCATCGCCGGCGACATATTCGCGATGCGAAGCGAACTCGACCGCGAAGCCGTGGAAGGGCGACTTGTGCGCCCCGGCCAGCGTACCTTCGACAAGCTGCTGCGGCTGGAAGGTGTAATGCTCGACGCGCGAGAGCACTTCGGGCTGGATGTAACGGGTTAGGATGGCTTGGGGCATGTTGTTCTCGATCGCGGAGGGTTCGTTCGTTGGACACATCCTATTGCAAGAAGTCGTCACCGAGCAACGTCATTCTGACGACGAAATGGTTACGACCCGGTAATCCAGGTGCTACAATACTTGCATGTCCCGATCCGCTCTCCAAGACAAGTACGAAATCAAGCTCTGGCAGCGGGCGCTGTTCGCTGATGGCGGTGATTTTCCCCCGGAGGTGGCTCGGGCCGTTCTGGACGTCAAGTTCAGCGAGGCCGACCAGCAGCGGGCAAGCGAACTGGCACAAAAGAATCAGCGCGGCGAACTCTCCGCCGAGGAGAAGGCGGAGATGGAAGCCTACGTGCGCGTCGGATTGGTCATCTCCATCCTGTGGGCCAAGGCCCGGCTGTCGCTCAAGCGAGCCGGGCAACCGGATCATCCGGCGGCATGAAGTACCTTGTGTCCGGCTTCAAAAAGGCCGTGGCATTCTGTGAGCGCTTCTGGTTCGACGCTCTTATTTATTGGAGAATCCGGGCATGTCTTCCCTTTCATCAATATCAGACATTTTCAATCAGCGTTTATTCCGCGTTCCCGACTACCAGCGAGGTTACTCATGGACACGTAAGAATCTCGATGACTTCTGGCGAGACATCGAAGGGCTTCCAGAAGATCATGTGCATTACATGGGGGCCATCAGCGTTGAACGTCCATCTTTGCAACAGCTGGAAAGATGGTCAAAAGAATCCGCCCTGTTTTCGCGCGATGCGTTTACTCCGAGTGAACACTCAGCATTATTGAGCATCAATGGCAGGCAATTGTGGCCCTACCACATCATTGACGGTCAGCAACGACTTCTTACGATCGCGATTCTCCTTTCCTGTATCGAGAGATGCGGATATCTCCAGAATCAATATGCCAGCATTCTCCGCTCCCAATACCTATGGATCGAAGACAGATCAGAACGATGTCACTACCTCGGCTACGAGGTGGATGTTCCAAGCCACCGGTTTCTCATTCGAGAAATCTACAACGATGAGCCGAGCGATGAAATCGCCACTGCCTACACTCGTAATCTGGGACGGGCCAAGGAGTATTTCAATGACAAAGTTCTCGCCTATGACATGAACGAAGGCAAGGCTGAAAAGCTGTTCAAAACGCTGACGCAGCACCTTAAGTTCAATTTCTACGAAGTGGACCCGAGCATTGATGTGTGCGTGGTCTTCGAGACCATGAATAACAGAGGAAAGCCGCTGTCAAGACTGGAACTTTTGAAGAACAGGCTGCTGTACCTATCGACACAATTACGGGATATATCGAACAACGACAAGCCTATCTTGCGGGAGGTGATCAACGACGGTTGGAAGGAAATTTATGCCTGGCTCGCCAAAGAGGAAGATAAAGACCCTCTGGATGACGATGATTTCCTCAGAGCGCATTGGATCATGTACTATGAACACGGCGGAGAAACTGGAAAACACATTCGCACGTCCGATTTTGCTGACGATCTAATGGTGACCCGATTCAGTAGCAGCCGAGCAAGAAGGGGCGATCTCACCAAAGAAGCTATTCAAGACTATGTCAACAATCTTCGTGAAAGCGTGAAATGGTGGTTTGCCATCAACTATCCGTCGCACCCTTCCATTAGCTTGGGGGCCGGGCTTAGGCGATGGCTCAACTGTATTCACGAGGTCAAGCGCAACAAGTCGTATTTCCGACCCATGATGATGGGCATCCTTCAACGGGACGACTTGCCAGATGCGGACAAGGAAAGACTGCTACAGGCCATTGAACGTTTCGAATTTGTAGTTGGACACCTCGCCGGCGCGAGACAGAGCTATGGCAGACCGCATTTCTGGCGCCAAGCCAATCACATCTTTTCTGGCGAAATGGATATTGACGATGTCAAACAGGATATTGACCGTCAAAAAGGCAAAATATATAACCAAAAAAAGTTCATAGATCAAATTGAGAGTCTATATGCGAAGAATCCCAAGGAGGATGGGGGATGGGCAAGCTGGCCCGCTATCCGCTACTTTTTTCGCGAGTACAATAGACACCTCAACCCAGAAGGCGATCTTCCCCTACCGGGACAATCAATCGAGCACGTCTTTCCCAAGCTTGCGTTGCATCGCGAGTCCTGGCAGAAAGATTTCGGCAATTATTCCAAGGATAAACAGCGAAAACTTTGTAGTACAATTGGAAATCTGCTATTGGAATCGCGTGATAGGCGGTCATCGAGGCGCGAAGATGAATCGGCAGATAAGCATAGTTTCGGTGCCAAGCGACGCTACTATGAAGAAGGCACGGCAAGTGAGCGTGAATTGGCGAAACATTCTAACTGGCGCCGCCAAGAAATCCTTGAAAGGGGCATCAAGCTATTTGAATTCATGTCGAGCCGATGGGATGTTCCCTTGGCTCTTGATTTTCGAAAGCAATTGACGCAAGTTAACTTCGAACAATAGATATTCAGCAAGGATTCAATTGATGCCTCACCCCACCGGCATCTCATACTTCTTATCCGCCGGCACCGCGTCCAGCAGCATCTTGATGATCTTCTCGCTGTTGATGCCTGACGCCAGGCCCGCGTAGTTGGGGGCGATGCGGTGGCGAAGGGCGGGGGCGACGACGGACTGCACGTCTTCGACCGTCGCGTGGTAGCGGCCGTGAACCAGGGCGCGGGCCTTGGCGCAGGAGATGAGCGCCAGGACGCCGCGCGGGCCGGCTCCCCAGTTGACCCACTTGTTGATGAAATCAGGCACGCCTTCCTGCCCGGGCCGCGTCGAGCGGACCAGGGCCCAGGAGTAGCCCACGACCTGATCGCACACGGGCATGCGCTGGACGAGCTGCTGGGCTTCGATGAGTTTCTCCGCGTCGAGCACCGGTTCGATGCCGCCGAGCTTGCCGCTGGTGACGCGGCGGGCGATTTCCCATTCCTCGCTGCCCGAGGGGTAACCGACCTTGATGTAAAGCAGGAAGCGGTCGAGCTGAGCTTCAGGCAGCGGGTAGGTGCCTTCCTGCTCCAGCGGGTTCTGCGTGGCGAGCACGAAGAAGGGCTTGGGCAGCTCGTAGTTGCGACCGCCCGCCGAGATCATCCGCTCCTGCATCGCTTCGAGCATCGCAGCCTGCGTCTTGGGCGGCGTGCGGTTGATTTCGTCCGCCAGCAGCATGTTGGCAAACATCGGCCCCTTCACGAAGACGTACTTGCGTTCCTTGGTGATCGGGTCTTCCTGGAGGACATCGGTGCCGGTGATATCCGAAGGCATCAGGTCAGGCGTGAACTGAATGCGATGGAACGTAAGCTTCAAAGCATCGGCCAATGAGTGAACCATCAAGGTCTTGGCCAGGCCCGGCACGCCTTCGAGCAGGCAGTGGCCGCGGGCGACGATGGCCACGAGCATCTGCTCGATGACTTCCTTCTGGCCGACGATGGTCTTGGCAATCTGCGAACAGATCGACGAGTACGTGCCCTGCCAGGATTCGACAAGGGCGACATCATCCTGATTGACTGCGGGTGCGGTGACGGACATTTGCGGCTCCTGGGAGTCAAAGTTACTGATGATTATTCAATGGAAGGAAACGGTGGTAGTTGCGGAACGGGGGGCTTCGTGCCGATGGTTAGCCGTCACCCCATTTGGCCCAGAGTCGAGGACACAAGCTGGGCAGCTCCTTGTACTCCCACGGTTTACCGGTTGGCTCCGACGGAAAGTCCTCATTCCCAATCGGCATCTTGTTTCCTGTCATCGCCTCATAGGTTCGGTTTACCACGTCGTAGAATGCTTCAAAGAACGCTTCCTCTTCGCCTCCGTTCCCAAATTCCACTTCGGCAAGGGAGTCGGGATCGGCGAGAGCTGACTCATATTGCTCTCGTCCTAATGAAATCAACCAAGGTCGAAATCCTAAGAACACATCATCCGAGCAGAAGCCACCCCAGATGACCGTTGCGGCGGCCCACAAGTGCCAGTTATACGCCCGGACGCTCAATTGTCCGAGCACTTGATCAAAGGCAACCAATTCGGCTGGCGCGAGCTTTGCCAACTCCTCGCCCAAGACTGACGCTCTTTTCTCAAGCGACGGCCCTGACGCCCGTTTAACTCGGTCGACGATATTCCAAAACTCTGCGATGGTCATCGCCGATCCATCCCCTAAGGCGTCGCGAGCGGCTTATTCGAGTCCTTCGAAGTACGCCTTGAGCCGATCTTCGTAGCCGCGCGGAAGCGTGCGGCGATCGCGGGCACGGATGGAATCACGAATCGTCTTGGGCAACGTGGTGGACCAGGCGGCGTTGTCGCGCTCGCGGGCCTTGGCGCTGGCGTCCTGAGCGTTGTCAGCCGTGCGGGCGTCGGCCCCTTCCTGCGGGCTGACCTTTTCGGCGGGGCCATCCTTGATGCCGTCGTTTTCGGTGAGGCCGGTCTTCCCGGTGGACGAGGCGCCGCCCAGACCGGAGGAACTGGCGGCTCCCTGCGCGGCGGCCTGGGCCTGGCCTTGACCTTGTCCCTGACCCTGTCCTTGGCCTTGACCCTGACCGGCGGCGGCCGAAGCTGATGCAGCAGCGGCGGCGGCAGCGGCGGGACCGGCCATCATCTGAGCGGTGGCACCAGGGCTGGCGGGCGTCAGACCGGAACCCATGGCCTGACCTTGACCTTGACCTTGACCTTGGCCTTGACCTTGCCCCTGACCTTGGCCCTGGCCTTGACCCTGCCCTTGTCCTTGGCCCTGTCCTTGGCCCTGACCTTGGCCTTGACCTTGGCCTTGACCCTGTCCTTGACCTTCGCCTTGGCCTTGACCTTGACCCTCGCCTTGGCCTTGACCTTCGCCCTGGCCCTGAGCATTGGCCTGTTGCTGGCCGGGCTGTTGGCCGGCCTGCGGGGAAGGGGTCAGTGAAGATGCGATTTCGACAGCCTCGGCAATGGGCTGATTGGCGAGGCTGTTCTGGCCTGTCAGGTCCGTGACCGCCTGGCCGAGACCGGCAAGGGCGTCGGCCTGTTTGTCGATCGCCTGCTGAACCGCCTGCGGCGTCGGCTTACCAGCTTGTTCACCACCAGCGGGCTTCTCGCCGCCAGCCTGCTGACCACCGGCAGGTTTCTCGCCGGCGGCCTGCTGGCCACCCGCAGGTTTCTCACCACCGGCCTGCTGGCCACCCGCGGGCTTCTCGCCACCGGCTGGCTTTTCACCACCAGCGGGCTTTTCACCGGCTGCCTGCTGGCCGCCTTCGGGCTTCTCGCCCCCGGCAGGCTTTTCACCGGCGGCCCGGGGATCGCCCTTCTGGGCATCGGTCGTCTGGGCTTCACCCGGCTGCTCACCACCGGCGGGCTTCTCGCCGCCGGCAGGTGTCTGCGGGTCCGCGTCCTGCTTGCCGAACGCCTCGCGGGCGTCCGCCAGGGCATCCGCACTCTCCTTGTTCTGCTTGGCCAGAGCGGCCATGCGCTCGGCCAGTTCAAGCTGCTTCTGAAGGTCATCCCGCTTCATCTCAGCGAGCACCACGGCACGGTTCACATCGCGGTCAGCCTCGGCCTGCGGAGTGCCTGCCTGTTGCTGACCCGCCTGCGGCTCACCCTTCTGCGGCTCGCCGGCCTTGGGATCACCCTTCTCACCCGCAGCCTGCTGCGCGCCTGCGGGCTTCTCGCCGGCCTGTGGGTCACCCTTCTGCGGATCGCCTGCCTTGGGCTCACCCTTTTCACCCGCGGCCTGCTGCGGGTTGTTCTGCGGCTGACCTTTTGCATCAGCTTGCTGAATGGCGTCGGCTGCGCGGTTGAGGGCAGCGCCGACGGCGGGCGTGTTTTCCAGAGCCTTGTCCGCGAGATCGCGCAAATCCTTCGCGGTGGCCTGCGGGTTGGCGGCGGCGACCTTTTCGAGGTTGTCCTGGAGGCCGGACAGTTCGTTGATCTCACCGGTGGTCTTCTTGGCGAGCTGATCGGCGGCCTTGATCATTTCCTTGCGGATGGCATCGGCGGCCTTGTCGAGCTTGTCAGCGGCAGCGGTCGCGGCCTGAGCGGCGGGCTTGGCCTTGGAGGCTTCGACCTTTTTCGCTTCGTCGCCGGGCTGACCTTCGGGCAGGTTCGCGGCGCTCTTGGCGGCATCCTTGGCGGCTTCGTTCAAGTCAGCCGTGGCTTCAGGAGCGATCTTCTTGACGCCCTCGGCCACCTTCTTGGCGATCTCTTCGACCTTGCCGAGTTCAGCCTTGGAATCGGCGGGAACGGGCTTGTCTTTTTCGAGCAGGTCGGCTGTGTCACGGGCCTTGGCGCTGGCGCGGGCGAGCGACTCGGCGGCGCGGTTGAGTTCACCGAGCTTCACCGCGAGGGCGTTGCGCTTGGCGGTATCCATCGCTTCGTTGACTTCGCCGATGGCCTGACGGATGGCGCGGTCGGCTTCGTCGAGCGCCTTGTCGGCGTCGGCGGTCTTGCTGGTGAGGGCCTTGGAAGCTTCGGCGGCGGCGTCCTGCGCGGAACGGATGCGCGAAGCGACAGCGGTGGGCAGTTCAGCGGTCGTCGCGGCCTTGCCCAGATCCTTCGATGCCGCAGCTTCGGTCTTCGCGGCGGTCGGGCGAGCGGTGTCCGCCTGTTTTTCCGCTTCCTGATGTTTCGCGTGGGCGGCTTCGAGCTGCTTCTTCGTTTCACCCAGCTTCTCGGCGAGCTTCTCGTACTGCTCGGCGGAAAGGTTGCCGTCCAGGCCGGCAACTTTGTTTTCCAGTTCCTTCTGAAGTTCCGCCAGGGCGCCGACGACCTTGCCCTGATCGGCGAGGGCGTCCTTGTTGGCGTCATTAAAGAGAGCTTCGCGGGCTTCGCTTGCCGACTGCTCGGCTCGCTTGGCCAGTTCGCTGGCGCGTTCGCTGGTGTTGATCGCGCTTTCGAGCCGGCGGAGCTTCTGCTGGATCAGCGTCTGATCCTTGAGCAGTTCCTCCATCTTTTTCGGATCGTCCTGATTGGCCTTGGTCGCTTCGCGGACCGCTTCCTGTTCCTTGATGAGCTGCTTGACGGCTTCGACCACGTCCTTGTCGATCGCGGCCGGGTCTTCGAGCTTGCGGATTTCAGCGAGCACGCGTTCGAGGGCTTCGATGACCGCCTGCTGTTCGACGGAGGCATCGTTGAACTTCAGCGTCATCAGGTGGGTGCCCGCGCCGGAAAGGTGTTCATCCACTTTGGCGTTCTTGAGGATGCGGCCGCACTCGCCGGCGATCGCGCCCAGTTCGCCGGACCAGGTGGAGACATCGCGGACCATCGCGGCGAAGGTGGTGTACAGCGTGCTGACGTTGCCCTGCGAATCGACCACGGCGAGGATCGCCTGCTCATCCATGCCGCCTAAGGTGACGGTGGCGGCCTTGGTGGTCTTCTGCTTGCCGATGATTTCGCTGAGGCGTTCGATCAACTCGGCCTGCTGGCGACGGATGCGGATGCGCTCGCGCTCGGCGAGCAGGCGGAGCAGCACGTCGCGCATGCGGCCCTGGGCTTTGCTGATGAGCGCGGTGCGGGCGTCGCCCGTCGCGTCGCCGGCCTGCAAGAGCAGTTCGATCACATCAGGCATCATCTTCATCGCCAGATCGCCCATGCGGCTGCGGGTGTCGATCAGGTCTTTATAAAGCGGCAGATCGGTGAGCTTGTTGTCTTCAAGCTGCTGGATGTGCGACTGGAGAAGAGCCGAGAGCAGATCGCTGGTCAGCTCGCGGGCGCGTTCCTGCCGACCTTTGTAGCGATTGATCACGTCGGCATTGGGCGCAGGCTGCTGCGCCTGCTGGGCCTGCTGGGCATGGGCAGCGCCGGCGAAGGCGAGCACGAGGCCAAGACAGGTGACGGTTCGGAGCCAGTTGGGCATGTTCTTCATAGATGTCGTCCTTGTCATTGCGAACCTGAACCGCCCAGTTGGGCGTCGATGATCTGGTCCAGCTTCTTGTCCATCGCGTCGTCCCATTCACGCAGGGCGTCGAGCACGCCTTTTCGATCGGTGACCTGAAACACCATGCGTTCGGAGCGGGCGGTCTTGCCGGGCTGGTCGCCGCGGAAGTCGACGGCTTCGAAGGTGATTTCCAGACGGTCTCCGATCACGAGCTTCAAATCCGAAAGCTCGATATTGATTGTACCGCCATCTTTCTCTGTATTGCCTTTAAGGTCATGTAAGGTTTCAACGATTTCCTGGGCCTCGCTGGTGCCGCCGGACGCCCCGCCATCGCTCTGGCCGGTGGGATCGACCATGCCGGAGGAGGCCCGGACGACTGATTTTCGCACCAGAATCTTTGCCAAAGCGTAGTCATCGGTCGCGCGGTACTTGATCTGCGGGGCGGCCTCGGCGAGGACATATCGCGTCACCGTGGCGGCGGCGATGCGGGGCGGCTGATCGGCGCGGACCTGAAGCACGCCCGACAGCGGCCGCTCCAGACCCAGACCGTCGCTGTCAGTCACCTGGACTTCATACCGCAGGTCCTTGGAAACGAGGGCGAAGGGATTATCCGCTGAGTCGAGCACGAAACGCTTGCCGTCCTTGCGGCCATCCTTGCGCATGGGGAAGGGCTTGCCGTCGACGGTGAAGGTCGCAGCTTTGAGATCCTTGTCCGCCTTGACGATCGGCACGACGCGCGAGCCTTCCAGGGCCACGCGCTGCCGGCCTTCACCGGGTGCCTGAAATCGGCGGCGGGCGTACTCGGGCGTTTCGATGGTCAGGTCCACATCCACGACCGGCAGCGGAATGAGCGTGACCGTCTTTTCATCGCCGACGGCATCGTCGAGGAACACGCGGTAGATGATGTCATCCAAAGCGCGGGGCAGTTCGGCGATAAAGAGGTCCGGCTGATCCGGGTCGGGCACCAGTTCAAGCGTCGTGCTCAGGCCGCTGGCTTTGGCGCGGATTTCGACGCGGCCTTCCGCCTTCTTGTACTGGCCGGTGGCGCGGACCTTGAACACGATGGGCTGGCCATAGGGGGCGCGCTCGCCGGGGGATTCGATGGCGGCGATCTGCGTGCGCGTGGGGTAGGTCGCGCTGCCGAGCGTGAAGCGGTTGAGAAAGGCTGCGACATGGGCGGGCAGGACAATGACGGGAATAGCCACCAGCAGCAGGGTCGCGCCCAGCAGCATGGCGCGGTTGAATAACTGCTGACGCGAGAAGCCTTCGAGGTAGTTCAGGTTGCCCGAGACTTCATCGGTGCAACTGATGACCGCTTCGCGCAGGTCGGCTGAGCCGTACTGCGGCGAGGAGGTATCGGCGAACTGAATGGCGGCGACGAGGTCCGAGCCGATGCCCTGCTGGCGCTCGACCATGAGGGCAAGCTGCACCGCGTCTTCGTTCACGCGAAGGGCGGGCGCGACGTACTTGCGGGCGGTGTGGATGATCGCGCCGACGAAGAAGAGAAGCACGATGACGCGCTCGATGATGCCCATGTGCAAAAGCACATCGAGTACGAACGCGCCCAGCAGCACCCACAAGGCGACACAGGCAAGCACCGCAAGCGCTGAGCCGTTGCGGACGGAGCTGCGGTAACGTCGCAGGCGAGCGAGACCGGATTGGAGCGTTGCGAGTCGGGGCATGGGGAGCTTCGAGCTGTGAGCCTTGAGCTATGAGCTTAGACACTCATCGGCCGCAGGCGGTTTTTCCGATTCACGATTGATTGCTGTTTGTTGGGCCTGATTTCATTTTGAAGTTCCTCTGGCTCAAAGCTCAAAGCTCAAAGCTCACCGCAGGTTCACGAGCTTCCTCCCGCCCCACTCCAGCATCAGAAAGAGTAACACGAGAGAGAGTGTGAACCATGTATTCCACAGGTCTTTTTTGATCTGATACGTCTCCGGCGGCGGGGCGTCTTTCAGGTCGTCGGGCAGGTTGACGAATTCGTGCAGTTCGTAGGATTTGCCGCCGGTCGCGGCCGCCAGGTCCAGTTGTAGCTTGTAGTCGCGCACGGCGCTGCGGCGTTCGAGCGTGGCGGGCGCCACCTTGAAATTCACTTCGAACTCTTCGCGGGTGACCGGATCGCGCACCAGCACGCGGTGCCTGCTGGCGGTGTAAAGCGGAAGGGTCGCTTCGTAGTAGTTCCCCTCGCGGCGGGCGATGGAAATCTCCGTCGATTGCGGCGAGCCGCCTTCGGTCTCGGTGATCAGCTTGGCTTCGAGGCGATCGGACTCGAGCTTCTGGAAGTTCTCGTTGTAGGCTTCGACCGTGATACGCACCTTGTCGCTGGTTTCGTACTGCTTGCGATCGGTGGCGACCTGGAACCGCTTCTGCGCCCCGTAGGCGCGGCCGAGCCCGAGGCGATAGATGAGCTGGGCCCAGAACTGGCGGTAATACTTCTCGCCGTACTTTTTGCGCAGGCGCCAGAACTCGTTGAAGCCGAGGTACACGACTTCGCCCTTGCCGTACTTGCGCACGGCGATGAGCGGCTGCGGGGTTTCGTTGTCCACGCACTTGTCCGTCGGATGCTGAAGCAGCACATCGACGCCGGGATAGGTGCGCGTCACCGGCTGATACCACGGCAGCTTGCCGAGGTTGTTCCAGGCGATGGCGTTCTCCGTCGTATCGCCCGGACTGCCGAGTTGCATGAAGCTGTAGGAATTGGCGCGGGGCGTGAACTGCGGTGTGAACTCCACGATGCGCGGGCGACTCGATGAATCAACCACCACCGGGAGCATGTCGGCGATCTTGGTGTTGGCCAAGGCCTGGGGCCCGAAGCGCGGACCGGCGACGATCACCAGCCCGCCGCCGAAGTCGTAAACGAACTCACGCACCAGCTCCTGGAAATGATCGCTGAGCATTTCCGAAGGAATGTCGCTGAGAAACAGCACGTCGTTGGCGAAGAACGCATTGCGGGGCTGCAGGAGCGTTTCCAGGAAGAGCTCGTTGCTGCGGCGGACTTTGAAGTCAGCCGAGCGCAGGAACGTGCGGAACCCATCGCGGCCGATGAGCTTGTCGCGGTGAAACACTTCCTTGACGAAGCGCCACTCCCACGTCGGTTCGTACTCCACAAAGAGCAGCTTGAGCGATTCGTCATGCACCGTGACTTCGCGCTCGGCGGTGTTGTTCTCCGTGAGCACTTCATCATCGAAGGCATCGACCTGGGCGACGAGCAGGTATCGCCCTTCGACGCCGGGCGTGAAGGGAATGCTGACGGTGTTGAATTCGCCGGTGATCTCGACGGTGCGGGCCGGGGCGATAGGGAGCGGGTCGGTCTGGGCTTCGACTTCACCGGTGGAGCCGAGCCGCCGGCCCATAAGCTGCACCCGCGCGACGCGACCCATGAGGCCGGACTGGCGGATGTTGACGGTGACTTCCGAGTCCTCGTCCTTCTTCATGACGATGGCGGACTGGAGCTCGACGGCCAGGTCGATCACTTCGCGCGGACCGACGCCCACGGTGTAAACCGGTCTGCGCAGAGCCTCGGCGGCGTCGACCGCATCGCGGCCGGAGTTCTGATCGAAGTCGCTGACCACGACGATGCCGGCGATGTGCCTGCGATGGCGGCGGCTCAGGTCATCGAGGGCTGCACCGATCGCCGTGACCCGCCCGCCTGAACCGAGTTGCGATGCGAGGTGCGCGGGATCGACCTTCGCATCGTCGCCGCCCTCTTCGGAGTCGCGGGTCATGCCCAATTCGCGCACCTCGTTGAGCTTGTCCATCTCGTAGGCGCGGATGCGGTAACGCTTGCTCAGTTCTTCCAACGCTTTGTTCTGCGGGCTGGCGAGAACTTTCTTCACGAGGTCCTGCCGGCTGACGCCGTCCAGGTGTGAGATCGGATTGCCGCGTTCGTCGCGCACGATCTTCGCCAGATCCTGAATGGTGTCGCCGGGGATCTTGTCCTGGAAGCTCATACTTTCAGAGCCGTCAAAGAGCACGAGCAGGAGCGACTTGGGCGTGGCGCGGATGTCGGCGATGAGCGTGGGCTCGGCGAGGATGGCGATGAGCAGGCCCAGTACGACCGCGCGAAGGAGCATGAGCACGGTGCGGGCCCGGCCTGGGGCGGTGCGCTGGAAGCGGGCGTAGAACAGGATCGAAAGGATCACCACGCCGATCAGGGCAAAGAGCACCAGCGCCGGCCGACTCTCGGCCCACGGCGCGGCAAAGCCCACGCGCATCGACTCGACGTCGCGCAGGTTGTCCACACCGATCAGTCTGCCAAGCCACTCTGTCATGTTGCGGTACTCTCTCCGGACCGGGCCGCGGCTGCACTGGCGAGCTTTTCCTTCACGCTCGGCGCGGAGAGGAAAAGCATTTCAATGATCAGGCATCCGATGACGCCCCACATGAGCATCTTCCACAGATTCGTGCCGATGTACACTTCGCCTTCGAGGGAAATCGGCTGCGACAGCGGCAGCCACTTGATGCGCGGCAGCGCCAGTTCCGCCAGGAATTCCGCCTGTTCGTAGGACGCCAGTTCGCTTTCATCACCCGGGCCGTTCACCGCCAGCAGCGTGGTCCACTCCCGCGCGATGCCGGCCTCTTCGCCGGGACTGCTCAGGCGTTTAAGTTCGTACACGCCGCGACGGCCGAGCGAACGAAGCTGCACGCCGTAGGCGTTCTCGCCCATCGGATCGACCCGCACCGACACGGCACTTTCAGCGCCGGGGGCGAGCAGTTCGAACCGGGCGGCCTGATCGCGCAGGTCGATGGGCACATCAATCGCATTCACCGCTTCGAAGGTCCGCTGCGGCAACGAACGCTTGAGCATGGTCAGCAGCACGTGCTCCATCAGGAGCACCGTGCCCGGCTCTTCAGACATGTTGTTCCACAAGGGAAACACGCCGGTGGTCAACATGACGACGCGGCCTCTGCCGATGTCGCGACGAAGGGCGAAGACATCGCCGTTGTCGTTGTCGTAGTTGCCGAGAATGCGCGGGCGGGAGCGGTTGACGATCTCGTCGATGGTCTCATCGCCATGGCCCGGCGGCAGCGGCGTGCTCCAGGAAAGCCAACTGGGGAACATCTCGGCAAACCGCTTGCGTGATGCATCACGATCCGTCGCCTGCGTCGCGGTGAGCTTGCCGTCGCGTTCGAGCTGGGTCCACCTCTGTTCGTTGGCTTCGTGACCGCGAACGAATGTGACCTGCGCTTCGATGCGCTTGCGTTCTTCCTTGAGGAAGCCTTCGATCGCGGTCTCATCGACGCTGACGGCCTTGAAGAAGAACGGGCCGGCCAGCAGGTCACGCTGATCGGTGGGATCGATCTGCGGGTTGAGCACTTCGCTGCGAATGGAGTTGGTCGCCAGGCCGAAGGTCGGGTAGTCCCCGGTGCTGGTGGCGTTGGAAGGAGGCACGCGGCCGACAGGCTGATCGTTCAGTGGTGCGGGAAGAATGCCCTTGCCGTCCAACCATCCGAAGGTGTTCCACGAACGCGGATCGAACTCCGCGCCGGCCGCGAGGAAGACCTGCCCGCCCTGCTCGACGTACTCGCGCAGGAGCGTGACCAGTTCAGGCGTCGGCGACGTGACGCCGGCCATGACCACGATGCGGGCGTCTTTCAGGTCATCGCGCGTGACCAGTTCGGGACTGCGGTGGCGGACTTCCACCAGCGACTTCTCATTGCCCGTCTCGCGATGACCGCGGCGCGTGAGCAGGTGGCGCAGGCGGAGCGTTTCACCATATTGATTCAGTCGCGGCTGCTCGCGCTGGCCGTATTGATCGATGAAGAGCACGGGCACTTCGCTGACGACAGGCACGAGCAGCTCGCGGTAGTTGTCAGCGACGAGCGGTTCCTTCGCGTCGATCTCCAGCCGGGCAGGCACGAACACAGGATCGCTCGATGTGCCGCCCGCTTCGAACTTGTAGCGGAAGGTCACGCGCACGGTCGCGCCGTCTTCCAGGTCGATGTCGCGGTGATCGATCACCTGGTTGTCGATGCGCAGCGTGGCGCGGACTTTGGAGCGAGGCTCCGGTCCGCTGTGACGGATGGTACCCACAAAGATCGCCTGGGCCTGGGTATCCGCGACGCCGTCGGAAAGGACGAACTCGGAGACCCACGAGTTGCTCCGCCGGCCCTTGCTTTCGGGGGCGACCTGGACGAGCTGCACCGGACCGAGGCCTTCGAAGGATTTCCGCACCGCTTCGGGCGTCCAGCTTTTCCGCTGCATATCGCTGAGGAAGACCACGCGCTTGGTCTTGATCAGGCTCGCTTCCTTCAGGGCGATGCGGGCGGCATCGGCACCGTCCGCGGCGCGGGCTTCGCGGTCCACCAGTTCCACCGAGGCCAGCGTGTCCAGCGCATCATCCTGCGTCGAGTCCACGTTGCGCAGATGCCACTCCTGCTGGTTGCACAGCGGAATGATGGAAATATCCGACCCGCGCGGCAGGGCCTGGAGATACTGCCTGACCTTTTCCTTGGACACTTCCAGCAGCGATTTATCGAGCTCGACGTAGCCCATCGAAAGACTGTTGTCGATCACGATGACGGCGTGAACCGGTTCGCCGGAGTAGGACGCGGTGACAGCCTGGTCGTGTTGAAGGATGGAGAGAACGAACAGACCGATGCCCACGGCAAGCAGAGCGGTGCCGGTGACGATGCCGCTCTTGCGCTGGGCGATGGAGCCGAAGATCATGGCCCCGACGCCGACCATGGCGATGACGAAGCCGGCGACGACGGTCCACCACAGGCCGTTGCTCTGGACGAACGGCTGGGCCATGGCCAGGACGAAGAGCGTGATGGCCAGCGTGCGCAGCAGGAGCAGCACGATGTCGCGCAGTTCCATGATGCGCTTGTTGCGGCGAATGGCGTCGCGCAGGAAATCCATCGCGGCCCAATGCACCGTGCGATGTCGCCGGCGGTTGAGCAGGTGAATCAGGGTCGGCCCCGCGGCGGCGACCATGCCAAACAGAAATGCACCAGTAAGGAAGTTCATTACGAGCTATGAGCCATGAGCGTTGAGCTGTGAGCAATAAGGTGGCGATGCCTTAAACAATCCACGTTCCGCAATCCGCAATTCTTTCGACGCCTCGCCCTCGTCCCGAGCCGGCACCTCCCCCGACAAGAGAAGGCGGCTGATCCCAGGACGAGGGCGAGGAATCGATCCGGTCTTTCAATTCGCACGCGCAACCGTCACCGCGCCGGCGGCCGATCCGTATCAGCGTTGCGCGGATCCGTCTGACCTTCCTGGAGGATGGGCAGGTAACGATTCGGAATGCTCAGTGTAAACACCGCGACGGCTGTCCCGAAAAGCTGTCCGGGTTTGCCGCCGACGCGATTGGTGTTCCACGAACCGGCCTGGTCCGTCTTGGTGGTGCCGTTCTGCGTCTTCACGATCGCTTCGCGGATGAGCGGATAATTATCTTTCCATCGCTCGCCACCGACCTGGTACAGGCCCTGGGCGACGTAGTACATCGTGTACGCATCGAAGGGAATGTAGCCGTTGCGGACTTTCAACTCGTTGGGATTGCGGATGTCCTTGATGACTTCATCCATGCTGCGATGGATGCGAAAGTCGGTGTACTGGCCGAACTCCTGAAGACAGACCGCGCCGCAGGCGGCCATTGCTGTCGTCACGCGGTTGCCGTCGTAGGTGAACGCGCCGGGTCGATCCGCCATCGGATGATCACCGTATCGCTTGCCATCAGGCGTGCCGGTGGGTTTGTAGTGTTTGCGGACGGATTGGATCGCCTGGTCGATGACGGAGGAAGGAATCTCCAGGCCGATGTCCGTCGCTCCGCGCAGAGCTTTGGCCTGCATCACGGCGAGGGAGAGGTCGTGGCCGCGTTGCAGCTTCACCGCCTTGTAGTCCCACCCGCCGTCTTCAGCCTGCACATCGATGATGAGCTTGACGCCGCGGTCGAGAGCTTCGCCGAGGCGACGGTCGAAGGTCATGCCGTAAGCCTGGGTGAGGACGAAGACGGAAAGCCCGTGGTTGTACATGTCCTGATTGGAGATGTTCAAGAGACCCGAAGGCTTGGCGTTGGCGACGACGTAATCGAGGGCCCGGCGGACGTTGTCGCCATAGCGCCCGCGATCGGGCAGATGGCCGGCGGAAAGAAACGCCAGCGCGCCCATTGAGACGAGGCCCAGATCGTTGCTCTCCCAGTTGCCGCGCTCACCCTGATTGCGCGCCAGCCAGTCGAGACCGCGCTCGACGGCCTGTTCGCTTTCGCGCGTGATTTCCCATTCGCCTTCCGCGTGCAGGGGAGCGCTACCGAGGGCGAGGATGCCCGCGATCCAGAAGATGATCAGACCACGCATGAAACGCTCCAGCCTCGTTGCAATGCACAAACCGGGCAGGCCGGCCATGCAAAGGTTGCACCGCGAACAGGTTAGGTTACACGGTGGCGGGGGAATTTCCAGTAGACTTTATCCAGGTGGCGATCCTACACCCAAGGGTGAATCCATGGCCAAGCCGCGCGTGTAGCTGGAAACGACGATCGTGAGCTACCTGACGGCCTGGCCGAGCCGCGATCTGATCATGGCGGCTAACCAGCAGGTGACCCACGACTGGTGGAACACGAGGCGGCACGGCTACGACCTTTTCATTTCACAATTGGTCCTTGTCGAATCCGCAGGGGGCGATCCAGACGCCGCGGCGCGCCGCCTCAAAGCGATGGAAGGGATTCCATCGGTCGCGGCTCCCGCCAACGCGATGAAAATCGCCCGCTCTTTGATGAAATCCGTACCGCTTCCTTCCAAGGCCGAGGCCGATGCAACTCATCTCGCCATCGCGGCGGCGAACGGGATGGACTTCTTTCTGACCTGGAATTGCAGGCACCTGGCCAACGCTACCCTTTATCGAGGTATAGAATCCACGTGTGCCTATTGGGGACATAAAGCGCCGACGATCTGCACGCCCCTTCAACTGATTGGAGACCGCCCATGATTGAAGACTCAATTGTTGAAGAAGTTCGCCGCATACGCGATGATTATGCGAAGCGGTTCAACTATGACATTGAGGCGATGTTCAAGGATCTTCACGAACGTGAGGCGGTAAGTGGTCGCGACGTCGTGTCGTTTCCGCCCAAGCCAGTCGATGAGCACCTGCGTCCAACGGCTCAAACCGAGGAGCGAGAACAATCCAAGCGCGCCTCATGAACAAGATAGGTGCGTGTTGCCCTGCTGGCCCGGTTGTTCCACTTATCCACCCGCGCCCTCACTTCTTCATAAACCCCGAATCCGCCCATGCTCCTGCCGCCGGGCTGCTCTTGTCGATCCGTAGCGTGATCGTCTTGTGCCCCGGCGGAATCGCCACGTTCACCTGCCACAACGGCTGCGACCGCCCCAGCACCGAAGGCGTTTCCGTGCGCCACACCACCTCGTCATCCAGCAGCACTTCAAACGGCCCCGCGCCCGCGGACCCCTCGACCATCCCGATCACCGCGACAAATCGCTTCCATGACGGATCAAGCTCATACACCATCTCGCTGGGCCCGCGCGGCAGCGCCCAGCCATCCTTGAATTCGATCCCTTTCATCACGATCGGTTTCGCGTCGATGCCGTACGTGCCCGCCTTCATCGCCCACGGCACATCCTTGCGATGCTCGGTCTTCACCGCCATGAGCGATGTGAGCGGCACCTCGGGCTTGATGGGCATGCCATCGTCAGCGGCGCTGAGCAGGAGCGGTTCCAACTCGGTCGTACCGAAAAGGATGCCGGCGGGCTTCTGGCCGTTGCCGCCGCGCGGCTCGATGCGCAGCGTGATGGTGATCTCCTTCCCCAGGTACTGCCCGAAGCTGTAGAAGCGATCTTCAAAATCGCCTGGGGTTCGGCCGCTGGTATTGATATCGCCGTTGAGCGCGGACTTCACCTCTTCGCCATCGACGAGCACCTTCAGCTCGTGGCCGATCTGTCCGTCATCGCGCGACATCGACAGCGGCAGCCAGCCGTTGGCACCGGTGATCGTCACTTTCCGGGTCAGGTCGAACGGCTTGAGATGTTCATATCGCTCGGCTGCGCGATCCACATACAACACGTTCTCCCACCGCCCTTCCTTGCGGTTCCAGAACACGCGGATCTCACTGCGATCGATCACGTCCTGCGGAATCGTCCAGCCTTCGAGCTGCGGCAGCGCCTCGGCGAGCGTCGGAGCCTTGCGCGTCTTCGAGGCTTCGTTCAAATCGATCTTCACCGTCGGCCAGACCCAATCCACTTCATCGCGGATGTCCAGCGGGTCCGCCCCGCGCGGCCGCCCTTCGTGGGCATAGTCCGTCACCAGCACAAGCTGCTTCCAGCCGTTGACATCGATCCCGTCGACGTGAGCGGCCTCTTCGTTGCCGCGCAGGAAATTACTTTCCCACACGGGATTGCCCGTGACTTTATCGCGAAAGAGTTTCACCTTGGCGCAGCCGCCGCTGCCGACGCCGCGATTGATGCCGACGGATGTTTTGAACTGCCGGGCGTATGGAGGCAGGTTAAAGGAAAGCTCGCTGTAGGAATGCGTACCCAGTCCCAGGTCCGCCAAGACCTGACTCACCGCCAGTTCATGCCCGCGCACACTCACATTGCGATGCCACGGCCAGAGAAAACCCGTCGCGCTCTTCTGCGAGAGCAGTGTGCCCGGCAGCAGCGAGAGCGGCAGTTCATCCGGCTCGCGATAACTGCGACTGACGACTTCATCAAAAGGCACGCGGATCGACTGCAACGCCCAAGCCGGCTGAAAGGTGTGGTAGTAGCCGCGCTCGTCGCGCACTTCGTTGCCGTCGATGATGAGCAGCGAGCGGCGGTAGGTGAGTACCGCGCCGTTGGAAGCGGTGACGCGACCGATGAGCGCGTTGACACCCTTCGCCTGCGGCCCGGGCGAGAACACATCTTCGAGCAAGGCCGCCACGGGATCGACGGCCGGCGGATGCACTTCCGCCAGTTCCAGCCAGCCCGCGGCGATGGTGCCTTCGTCCGTCAGGGCCCGCACGCCGCCCAGTGCCCAGCGAATGGCCTTGACCTTTTTCTTGGTGCCATCGGTGAAAAAAAGTGTGCCCGGATCGATCGGGCCGCGGGCTTCTTTCGTCAGCACCACGCGCGAGACCCACTCGGGCCTGACAGAAACTTCGCCGGATCGGCGATCGAATGTTGTGAGCGGAGCTGACACTTGAATGATGAGACTGCTGGGCATGCGCCGCAGGCCATCGGCGGGCACGCCGCCGATGGCGCGGCCGGGCAGGATGTCGCCGTTGGCGAACTCGATGTAAGGCCCTTCCAGCGCGGGCTGAATGGTCGTGTCGCGCAGGATGCGGATCGGGTTGTTCTCGTCGAACAGGCGACGCCCGTTGATGCTCGGCTCGCGCTTGGGATCCTGCCAGTCGCGCGCCTCGCGGGCGACCTGCACATTGCCATCGCGAAACAGGGCCATGTAACGATCGGCGCGCAGGCGACGCTCCTCCTCGCGGCGCACGTCGCGGGCGGAGAGGGAGTTTGACAGGAGGCCGATGAGCACGGAGGCAATCAACACGGGTATCACGGGTCGGGGGGGGGGGGGGG
>JBBDXA010000257.1:0-13146 GCA_040902585.1 Phycisphaeraceae bacterium | reverse complement strand
GGACCTCGCCGACCCGTGGCACCCACGCCTTTCCCTTCGTCCCTCCGTGCCTTTGTACCTTCGTTCCTTCCGCCATCACTTGCCCTCCAGCAGAAACACCTTGCCGCTGCCTTTGCCGCGGGTCAGGATGTTGGAGATGCCGATGATCAGGTTGCCGTCGGTGACGAGCGTTTCGGCGGTGTGGATGGACTCGGCTTCATCCGTGATCTCCTGCGACTGAATCACGCGCCCGTCCGTCGCCGAGATCCACTCAGCCATGCGGATGCGGCGGTCGCCTGACTTCCGTTTGTTCTCCACCTTGTCCAGCGTGAGCACGAAGATCGTATTCTTCTCCGCGGGAAGGACAGCCGCGTAGTCCGCGGTGATCGGCACCTGCCAGACGAGTTTGCCGGTGGCCATGTCCAGCGCTTCCAGGTTTTTGAGAGTCGAGATGATCACCTTGTCACCGCGCGGACCGACGAGCTTGCGCAGCCGCGGCTGAAGGTGCGACCACACTTCCTCACCCGTCCTCGCGTTCACGCAGATCACATGCGGCGAACCGGGACAGGTCACGATCACATTCTCTCCGCTGATGATCGGCGGCGAGAGCGTCTGGAAATCAAAGAGCGGGCCATCCACCGAGGCAGGCACCAGCGACAGCCGGCGAATCCAGCGCGGCGCGCCGAGCAGATCGCAGCAGACCAGGGAAGCGCCGGTGCGGAAGATGAGCGTGTCGCCCATGACGATGGGTCGGCCTACGCGGAAGAGTTCCTCGCCCCAGCGCACGCGCACCACCTTCTCCGCCAGAACCGATTCACCCGTCTCCGGCGACAGTCGTCGCAGGATCACATCCGCATAGTCACCAAGCTGCCGCTGCACGCTGATAACGTAAAGCCAGGGCCCGATCGCGATCAGATCGCCCGCCATGGCATCGTCAAACGCCTGCCGCCAGACCATTTCGCCGTTGTCCACCTTGAAGCAGGTCAGCTCGATCTTGCGTTCGCGGAAGAGCGAAACGTAGACGCGGTCGCCCAGCACCAGCGGGGTGGAAGGCTCGGCGATGTAGGAGGAAAGATCCCTCGCGCTTTCATTCTTCTGCCAGCGCTGCTGACGGTTGCCCAGGTCGATGGCCGTGAGCTTGCCGTGCTGGTGCATGAAGAGCGTTTTGCCATCGACGGTGAACTTCACATCGCGGATGCGGTGGCCGTAACGGTCCTGCATGTCGCGCGCGGGAGTGAGATCCACCAGAGGCGAAAGCTTCAAGGGTTTGGGCGCGGGAGCATCGACGCGAACGACGCGGCCGTCGGCGTAGATGCTGCCGGGCGATTGCCGTTCCTGGAGCAGCGAGCTGACGAGCTGCTCGAAGTCGCCGGCGGGAAGCGTCTGCCCGCCAAGCTGCACGCGATATTTCACCGGCTCACCGGTATCCACGCCCGCCATCGCCATCGCGAGCCTGCGCTTGGCGATCATGTGCGGCTTGAGCGAAGCATCCGCCTGATCCATCAGGGCGTCATATCTCGCCGCGGCCGAGAAGAAGTTGCCCATCGAAAGATCGCGATCCGCCAGTTGCAGAAGCGCATCGCGGGCCGCCTGCGTGCCGTGGAACTGGACCGCCAGTGATTTCAGGTGATCGAACCGCCCTTGACCGATCGCCTGTCGCAGACGGATCATGCCGATGGCGGCGTACTGCTCCTTGATGCGGGCGGCGATCGGCTCGTTGGCGTCGATCATCTGCTCCAGCAGGACGTACGTATTCTTGAAAAGCAGGTTGTCCTTATCGACCGGCGCGATGCCGTCGGGCAGACTCTGCCGGGTGAGGATGACGCAGGCGTGGGGATATTCCTTCGAATCGACGGCAGCGAGAAATTCGCTCACGGTGTTCATCGACTCGCGATCGGAGATGATCGCCAGCGGATGCTCGGGGAAGCGCGTGGGCATGACGCGATCGTTGTATCGCGTGCCTTCGCCGGGGGTCGGGCCGTCCTGCAAGTGTTCGCTTGCCTTGGCCTGCATCCAGGCGCTGACCAGGCGGAGCGGGTAGTCATCCGCGGCCGCATTGTTCCACGCGGTGCCTGCGTGGGCGATGAATTCGAATCGCATCGCCGTGGTCCGCAGCTCTTCCCATCGCCGCGTGTCCCAGAGGTGGAATTGCAGGAGACGGACAAGGTTGGACGGCGCGGTGTGCTTGGGGTTGTACCATCGCAGTTCCCATCCGAATTCCTGCGCGTACCACGTGTCGAGCAGTTTCTTCAGATCATCGCGGTTGCCGCTGTTCCAGAACTGCTGCGTGAGATCGTCGTACAGCCGGATGAACGCCGCGTAGGAGTGCGGATTCTGATCGTTGGCATCGACGCTCACCTGCTGCGGCAATTCCTTCAGCGCGGTCAGCAGCGTGTCGGTCGCCACGCCCGCGCCGGCAGCACTGCGCACCAGGTCCAGCGCCGCTTCCTGTCGCAGCCGGCAACGAAGCTGCGACTGCACCATCGCCAGGTTGCAGGCAGCCCGCCACGCCATCTCTGACACATTCTTCGGCTTGCTCGTCGCCAGGCTGGCGTGCCAGTCGTCGAACCAGAACTCGCGGGTCTTCTCGTCGTCCTTGATCGCCGGCACGCGCTTGACGAGCGCTTCATCCGCCAGGGCGATCAAAGCATTGAACCGGCGGACTTCCACGCGGCCGACACGGATGCGCCGCTCGCCTTCGCGGTAGGAACCAAAGACGCTCAGATTCACTTCGCGGGTCGGGACGCGGCTGGGGTCGTACTCGCGGGCTTCGAATCGCCGCCAGCTCTGGCCGTCGGCGCTGATGAGAACCGTGAGTCGGCCGAGGCTGTATTCGCCGCGCACGAAGAAGTGTTCGGGGATGGTGTAGCCCTGCTTGTATCGCTGTTCGAGATCGCCTTTGTTACTCGGATCCCAGCAGATAACGCGGTGTCCGTTGTATTCGCCGATGCCGATCTGAAGGCCGCCCGGTTCGCCGGGAATCTGAAACTGAATGAACATGTCCTTCGTCGACTCGATCACTTCGACGGTCACCTGTCCGCCCTGCGGCAGATCGATGGGCGATTCGAAGCGGAAGTCGATGTTCGACTTCTCATCCGGCCGGGCAAAGAGCATCGAGCGATCTTCCTGCGGCGAAATCGTGACGAGTTTGGCGCGGTCGGCAGGCGTGACCTGCCAGGCCATGTCCGCGGCCATCTGCGTCTGGACCTGCGCGGGCGTCGAAACGAAGGCGGCCTCCGGCAGCGGCGCCAGGCGTAAATGCTCCGCCAGCCACAGCCGGCCTTCGGATTCCATCGTCATCTCGACGGGCGCTTCGCTCATGGGCACCGCTAGCAGGACGATTCCGCCCCGGCACAGGAGCACCTGCCCCTTCTGATAGCGCAGATCGATCGTGCCTTCGCGCATCAGGTGCCACTTGCCGCTGTCATCGCCGGCAAGCTGAATCTTGTCCGGCTCGTGGCTGTCGATCTCCGGGCCCCAGCAATACTTCGCGGCAAGGCCGGGCTTGGCGTTCGCTTCTCGACCCGTGCGCAGGGCGCTGGTGGGCACCACCTGCCGGTCAAGCTGCGGGCCCTGCCATTCCAACTTCATCTGGGCTTCGCTGTTGTTCTCGAAGTACTCGACGACGATGTCATGCGTGCCCTTCGCAAGGTCGATTGAAGCCCGCGATTCAGTAGCCGCCCGACTCACCCAGTCATTGAGGATGGGCTTGCCGTCGATGTAGAGCACGACGCCGTCATCGCTGGTGGCGATGAATTCGTACCTGCCTTCGCGCGGCGTTTCGATTGTGCCGGTCCAGCGCACGGCGAATTGTTCGGCATCGATGCCGCTGCCGGGCGAGCCGGCTCCCCAGTTGAAGTTGATGTCCCGGTCCACGCGGTCGATCACATTCCGGCGAAGGAATTTCGCATCGATGTAAGCGGGGAATCCGTGCGGCGTCGCCTTCGCAGGGGCGCGTTGAAGGGTGTGGCCGCGGAACACGCGATCATTCGCAAGATCAAGCAGCACGCCTTGGGACTTGCCCCAGAGCGTGAACTTGAGGCGAGACGGATCGGTCACGCGCAGGCGGATCACCCGGCCTTCTTCACTGGGCGGATAAACGGCGTACTGCCCGCGCAGGCGGTAGTCGCGTTCGTTGGCGTTGTAGACCAGTTGCGTCCCGCCGAGCGGACGGATGAACGCTTCGATGTTGGAAGTCCAGTTGTAGCTGCCGCGCGCGGTGGCATCGTCATACAGCTTCCACGGCGGCGACAAGGGCGGCAGCGGCGGCGGGGCATTGGGATCGACCGCGGGCTTGCCGCCGGTGCCCAAGGTGTTGCCCGGGTTCTTCGGATCACCGATACCTTTGTTGACGACTGCGACGCCGGTCTTCTTCGAGGGGTCCTTCTCCGGATCGATGCTGCCGCCTTTGCCCGCCGGGTTGATGGCCAGCGGGTCGGCAGGCTTTTCGGTTGAAAGGTTCCATGCGACCGCGACGCCGCCCACGACCAGTCCCGCCACGAGCAGCAGAATCATCCATCGCCAGAACCAGCGGAGGCGGCCGCGATCGAAGGCGAGGCGTTGAATGCGGTCGATGAATTCCTGAGCCGCCATGTGTTCAGGGGCGAGGCGCGCAGCGAGGCCTGTCTCCAGGCGCAACTCTTCGAGGAGGGCTTCGCGCACCACAGCGCTGGAGCGCATGGCATGGCGCAGTTGCACGATCTGAGCTTCGGTCAAGTCCTGCGGCAGCGTGTTGTGCAGCATCTCGATCAGCTCGTTGTCGCCGTTATGTAAGCCCTGCCCGATCATGACTCCGCACCGCCCTTCAAATGAGTCGCAATGCAACGCTTCAACGCCTGCCTGGCCCGGACCATCAACACCTTCACCGCGCCCAGCGTTCGGCCCAGCCGCTTGGCGATCTTCTCCACCTTCATCCCGCCCATGTAGTGCCAGTGCAGCGACTGGGCGCTCGGCTCCGAGAGCTTGGCCATGCAGGCCGGGACCAGGTGCAGCACATCGTCATAAAGCCCGTCACCACTGACCATGTCTTCCAGTTCCATGCACAGCTCAGTCCAGCCGGATTCGCGACGGCGCATGATGTGCCGCACCTGCTCACGCAGGACGTTGCGGCAGATGCCCATCAGCCACGACTGGAAACGCAGCTCCGTGTTGAAGCGGGCAATCGCGCCGAAAACTCTTAAGAAAGCTTCCTGCGAGAGGTCCTCGGCGATGTGCGGGTCCAGCACCCGGGCCCGGAAGTAGCCGTACACGACCATGTGATGGCGGCTGTAAAGCTGGGAGAACGCGTCACGGTCGCCGCGTTTGACCCTCGCTGCCAGCTCAGCATCGTCGAGTTGTGGTTCGGCGGATTCGACCAAGGCGTGTCCACTACTTCTGG
Organism: Phycisphaeraceae bacterium; assembly: GCA_040902585.1. Classification (GTDB taxonomy): domain Bacteria; phylum Planctomycetota; class Phycisphaerae; order Phycisphaerales; family Phycisphaeraceae; genus JBBDXA01. Next base: position 7,790 of record JBBDXA010000257.1, on the reverse strand, counting down.
TGGGGGATTGTCAGCCGGCAGGGCCAAGTTACGGCATCCGGCTCCCCTCCCTCCCAGGGAGGGGTTGGGGGAGAGTCAGGGGCAAGCGAGCGACCTGCTGAACGCGACCCATTTCGCCCTGCTTCAGCCCGACCGCCCTCGCGATTCCGATTCCAACCATGCTACCCGCAAAACCCGCCGCGACCACTGCCGAGTTTCAGTTCTTGCATCCTGGCACCTTTCGCACCCTTCGATCCCCCGCATTTTAAGCATGTTTCCCCACTTCACCCCGCCGCTTGGACGATGTACAGTGAACTGGAGCACCATCCCGACAGGGTGGTGCTATGGGCGTACGCTCACCTGTTGCGATCGCGGCATCAGTCAGTCGTGCGCTATTAGCACCACCCTATCGGGATGGTGCTCCAAACAAACGAACAAATGACCACGCTCGCCAGTGACGCAATGACTTCCCCGCAAGCCTCGGCCCTCAAGCCGCTGGCGATTGCTGTCGCCGCGACTTTCACCGCTGAGCCGATCGAAGCCTCCCTGCAATTCTGGATGAAGCAGCTCGGCTTTAACGCTTCGATCGAGCTGGGCCCCTACAACCAGATCTTCCAGCTTCTGCTGGACCCTTCCAGTCTGCTGGGCCGGAGCAACGATGCCAACCTGCTGCTCATCCGCGTCGAGGACTGGCAGCGCGAGGCGATCGAACATGGCAAAGCCGATGCTATCGCCGGTGACCTGCCGCTGGATCTGGACAAGGCCAATCGCGATGTCGATGACTTCATCAACGCTGCCCGCGCCGCCTCAGCCCGCTCCACCACGCCGCTGATCGTCCTCCTCTGTCCGCCCACGCCTGCGCTGCACGCTGCGATGGGCGCGGAACTGGACGCGTTAGAGTCACGCCTCATCGCAGGCCTCGCCGACACCAGCATTCACCTGCTCACGCCGCGCGACCTGGCTTTGCTCTACCCCGTGGAGAATTACCACGACGCCCAGCTCGATCGCATGGGGCACATCCCCTTCACCGATGAAGCCTTCGCCGCGATCGGCACCCTTGCCGCCCGCCGCATCGCCGCCATCAAACGCTCGCCGAAGAAAGTGATCGCCCTCGACTGCGACAACACTTTGTGGCGCGGCGTCGTCGGCGAAGACGGCCCCGAGGGCGTGAAGTTTGATCCCGGCTTCATGGCATTGCAACACTTCATGATCGCCCAAGCCCAGGCGGGCATGGTGCTCTGCCTTGTCTCCAAGAATATTGAAGATGACGTCGCCAAGGTTTTCGAGGTGCGCGATGACATGCCATTGAAGAATGAGCACATCGTCGCCCGCAAGGTCAACTGGGTACACAAGTCGCAGAACCTGTCCGAACTCGCATCAGAGCTTTCGTTGGGCATCGACAGCTTCATTTTCATCGATGACAATCCGGTCGAGTGCGCCCAGGTGCAGGCCGCGCTGCCGCAGGTGCTCGTGCTCAACCTGCCCAAAGAAGACGCGGCCATCCCCGGCTTCCTCAAACACGTCTGGGAATTCGATCACCTCAAAGTCACCGGCGAAGACCGCAAGCGCACCGAGATGTATCGCCAGAACGTCGCCCGTGAACAGGCGATGAAACAGTCGATCACCTTCGATGACTTTCTTACCAGTCTCAACCTTCAGATCATCCTGCGCGAGCCGGATGCTCAAGCGATGCCGCGCGTCGCCCAGCTCACACAGCGCACGAACCAATTCAACTTCACGACCCTTCGCCGCACGCAGCCTGAGATTGAGACGGCCTTGAACAGCGGCAAGCTGCACTGCCTCATCGTCGAAGTGAAAGACCGCTTCGGCGACTACGGCCTCGTCGGCCTCATGCTCTACGAACTGACCGCCAACGAACTGAAGATCGACAGCTTCATGCTCAGTTGCCGCGTGCTGGGCCGGGGCGTCGAGCATCGCATGCTGCAACGCCTCGGCGAAATCGCCAAGGAGCGCAGGCTCGCCTTCGTACACGCCCCGCTCATCCCCACGAAGAAAAACATCCCCGCGCTCAACTTCCTGCGCAGCGTCGACAACGACTACGAAGCCCTGCTTTCGGAGGGGTACACCTTCCGCTTCCCGACCGACTACGCCGCGGGCCTTTCGTACACACCCCCTGCGACCGCCCCGACCGACCTGCCGCGCGAAGGTGGCAGCACGAGCAGTGAATCCAGTGAAGGCCGCAGCGACAGCGCCCAGCGCATCGCCACCGAGCTTTGCACGGCAAGCGACATTCTCGCCGCCGTCGAAGCCGGTCGCGTGCGCGATCGCGGCAACCTCGACGCCGGCTACGTTCCCGCCACCGATGATGTGCAAAGGCAGCTCGTTTCCATCTGGGAAGATGTGCTCGATGTCCAGCCCATCGGCGTGCAGGATGACTTTTTCAACCTGGGCGGCGACTCGCTCGGCGCGGTACGCATCCTTGCGGAAGTCGAGCGTGCCTTCGGGCGCAAGCTGCCGCAGCAGGTGCTGTTTGAGAGGCCGACGATCGAAGCCTTGCAGCAGGCCATCGCCGATGGCGCGAGCGAGATGCGCATGCCCACGCTGGTGAAGATCAACGAGCGCGGCACGAAGCCGCCCTTCTTCGCCATCGCTCCTGCCGACGGCATCGGCCTGATCTATAAGGAACTCTCGCGCTGCCTCGGCGACGATCAGCCGTTCTATGCTTTGAATCGAAAGGACCTGGACTTCTCCGAGCTGCGCACGATGAGCATCGAGGGCCTGGCGGAGTATTACATCCGCATTATGCGGCAGGTGCAGCCCGCCGGGCCTTATCACTTGGGCGGCTACTGCAACGGCACCTACGTCGCCGCCGAGATCACAAGACAGCTTCTGGCCGCGGGCGAACAGATCGGCACGCTGGCCATCTTCGACTTCTGGTACTGCAAGGAGATGCCAAAGGAAGCGGCGGTCGACCACAGCCTGCGCGGCAGGTGGCGAGCTCTGCGTCAGCGCGACGGGCGCTTCTTGCCTCTGATGCTATTGAGTCTGATGAAGCGAAAGTTGTTCGGTTCAGCAAAAGCCGCCGCGCCCGCTGCGCCAAAGGCTGTTGCCGTTCAGGACGACGGTGATGACATGACGCCGCCCCCTGCCGCCACAGGCAGCGACCCGGCCCGCGAAAAGGCCCAGCAACAGAGCTATCAGCTTCAAAGGCTCATTCAGTACCGCGTGCCGCAGTGCTTTGCTGCCCACGTTCACTACTTCGGCTGCGACACCGGGCGCTGGAAAACCGAATACACCGACGGCTGGGAAAAGATCGCCCTCCAAGGCGTGACGCTGCACATCGTCCCCGGCGAACATCACACCATTCTCATCCGCCCTAATGTGCAAGTGCTGGCAGAAAAACTCCGCGCGGTCCTTGCCGAAGCACACGCTACTTCTTGATCAACCCGCTCAACCGCTTGCCCACCATCGCTGGATCGCTCGGCTTCTCCGCCATCAGCACCATTGACTTGAGCGAAATCTTATCGTTCGCGCTGTCCAGAAAATCCTTGAACACTTCCGCCTGCGCCTTGCCCAGCGGCTGATTCTGGGCCGTCACCAGACCTTCGAGCCAGAGCAATCGTCTGCCCTGCGCCCGCAACAGGTCCGGCACATCGCCGCAGGCAATCGCGCCAGGCACAATGCTGTCATGCGGCAGATACACGAACTCACTTTCGAGGGCCGTGCGCAGCGTCGCCAGTCCGCCGCGCACGTAGATCGCCTTTACATCATCCTCATAAAGGCCAGCGAGGAGCGCGAGCATGCCGCCCAGCGGCTCGGCATTGGCAGGCACATCATCCGCCGCGTGCGGAATGCGAAGGTCGCGCTCCGGATCATTCACCGATGCCAGCGAATCACCCCACAGCGCGAGCTTTCGCGCATCCACATCATCGCGCAGACGCAGTTGATCCAGTACCGCCCGCAGGTCTTTGAGCCGCTGCCCGAGCACCGGTTTACCCAACATGAGAAACGAAGACGACACGCCCGTGTCCCAGCTTCCCCTGCCACGGTCGCGATCGATGCGCGTCTCTCCTGTCCCGCGCACATCGGGTAGACACACCGCGACGCCTTCGCGCAGACACGCCGCGATTGCCTCCGCCCGCGCGGCCAGCAGCGCGCTCTTACCCTGCTGCGACACCATCACCACCACCGCCGGCTTCGCATCTCCCTTGGGCGGCGGCACGAGCAAAAGCACGGGAACCTCGATGCCTTCTTCGACCTCGATCGTGAAGCGATGGGCCGTCGCGCCGTTCAGTTCGGTCTTGCTCACCTGTGACAAGGGCTTCATCGTTCGCCGATCCGGCGGCGCGATGTCTCCTAATCGCAACGACCACGCCTCACGCACCGCCTCCCTCGCCTGATCCGGCTGCATGTCGCTCACGCGCGGCCTATCTCCGCGCGGCTCAGCCCGCTGCATCGCCGCTTCATACAGCGACAACGGTTTCAACTTCTCCTTCAACTCCGGCGACATCACCAGCAAGTCACTCGATGACTTGCGATTGGAATACTCCTTCTCCACGCGGATGTTGAACCATTTCTCCAAGGCCGGGTGAATGTGTTTGCGATGAGGCGGGCCGATGTTGTTGCAGTGCGAGGCCTTGTCGCCCGACTCGCGCAGGAGGCCGTAGCCGTGCGCGAAGGCGAGCTGGTCCTTGGCGTCGACCCAGCCATAAATCGTTTGCAGGCGGGTCCAGACGGGATCGTGCTCGCGGTCCCATACGAACTCGTGGGCGTAGACCAGGCGGCGCGGCGCGATGGAACCGACAATGGCCCACGGAAGGAAGCCGTCGCGGGCCGAGTAGGAAAGATTGCGCGTGGATTCCCAGCTACCTGAGCCGGCGTAGCCGAACGTCTCAGCCGCGTCCTCGGGCAGCGGATAGCGCGACTCAGGCTGCGGGCCGCCGAAGTTGAAGACCACGGCCGCGGTGATGCGCTGGTCGATCGCCGCGGCACAGGCAACCGGATCGCCGCCGCCCGCGACGCTGCCCATCATGATGATGCGCTTGGGGTCTATATTCTTCTGCGCGAGCAGCACATCAACGCCGGTGCGCAGGTCATGCACCTGCCAGCCCGTGAGACTGTCGCCGACCAGGTGTAGCTGCATGCCGGTGTTGTAGCGGAAATAGTAATCCTGTCGGCTGGCGCGGAAGGGCTTGGCGTAATCCTGATCGGTGATGAACGGATGAGCCCGGCGTTCACCGTGGCCGACCTGATCCATGACCAGCACATAGCAGCCCGCGCGGGCCCAGGTCATGCCCATGTCCTGAAGTTCGCCCTGTGTCTTGGGATTGTGATGGCTGGGGTGAATGACGATGCCGGGCGCACTTGAGGGAATCGGGTCGGGCACGTAGAGATTGGCGGTGATGTAGAACTGCGGACGGCTGGCGAAGGCGATGCACTGGATGCGGAAGCCTTCGCCATCAAGCGTGCGGGCAATATGAATTGCAGGCGCTTCGTGATGATCGACCTGGCCGCCGATGGCTTTCGTCAGCGATGCGACCTTCGCGGAGCGGAAGCGTTCCCAATCTTCGCGGGACTGAATCTCGCGCCATGCCTTTGTCGAATCGCGGTTCGCTTCGCGCAGCAGGCGCGAGGCGAGGTCCGGGAGCATGCGCTGATGCTCCTTGCGCGAACCGTCATCGGTGGGCAGCACGTTCGCGTCGAGCTGCTTCAGGGCGTCGAGAAGATCGTCGGCTTGCGCGGGCGTCGAAGCAATCAAAGTGAAGACGACACCAAGCCCGATGGCGAGTCCGCGAGCCGTCGGGGTACTGCGACGTACGAACTTCCGATACCCCGACGGCTCGCCGAGCCTCGCCATCGGGCTTGCATGCATGATCGATCCTTCACTTCTTCTCATACACCACCTTCCCTTCGAGGTAAGTCGCCTGCACCTGCGTGTCCTTGATGTCATCGACTTTGCAGGTGAGGATGTCGCGGTCGATGATGATCAGGTCCGCGCGTTTGCCTTTCTCCAGTGAGCCTGTGATGTCGTCATTGAAAAGCAGGTACGCGTTGTTGATCGTGTAGAAACGGATCGCCTGCTCGCGGGATAGCGATTCCTCCGCGTGAAACACCCCTTCATAGTTGCGCGGCTTGCGGGCGATGGTGATCCACATGCCCAGCCAGGGGTTGTAGGGATTGACGGATCGCAGGGAGCCGATCTTCTGCATGTGGTCGCTGCCGCCGCCTACGGTGACGCCTGATTCAAAGAGCGACTTCAAAGGCTGGAAGTAACGCAGCCGTTCATCGCCGAACTGTTTGTTGAGCGTCGCGGCATCGAGATAAAGCCATGCGGGCTGAATGTCGGCGACGATGCCGATTTTTTTCATCCTTTCGATTGCCTCGGCGCTCATGAAGTTGCAGTGCGTGATGCAGGGGCGGGTCTCGCGCACCGGCTTGGTCTTGTTCACTTCCTCATAGGCTTCGATCAGGGCGTGTACCGCGCCATCGCCCACCGAGTGCGCGGTGAATTGCAGTTTGTGCTCCACAGCCTCGGCGATGATCGGGGCGAGCTTCTCCGGCACGGTGCGGAAGACGCCTTTGTAGTTGGGGTCATCGATCGAATAGATTTTGCTCAGGCCCCAGGGCTGGCGCATGCGGGCACTGCCTGTGAGCATCCCGCCATCAAGATAGATTTTCAGGCCGACGATCTTGAGCATGTCGCTGCGCCCGGGCTTGCCGGGGGCCTGCGGTTCCTCGGCGATAGTCTTAATGTGAAAGCGGATCGCGTCGGGGTTGCCGCCGGTGCCGAGGCTGCGCGAAGAGCCGACGCGAAGCGGCAGATCGCCGTTGTCGAGCATCTTCTGATACAGGTCGATGTTGCCCTTGCCGCAGTCGCGGTCGGCGATGGACGTCAGGCCGACGGCGTTGTAATCCTTAAATAGATCGAGCACGCGGCGATAACGATCCTGCTGCCCGGCGGTTTTGCCGGACTTGGGCGATTGATACTTGATCGCCCCGCCGAGGTTGCGCAGGATGCCGGTGGGTTCGCCCTTCTCATCGCGTTCCGCTTTGCCTTCGCCGCCGGCCGGGTCTTTGAAGTCTTTATCGATCCCACTGAGCTTCATCGCCAGTGAGTTAAGCGAAGCATCAGGCCCGGTGCGAAACACGACAGGATTTTCCGGCGCGGCGCTGTCGAGCTCCTCGCGCGTCGGGTAGCGCCTTTCCGCCAGCCGCGTGATGAAGACCTGGCTGATGAAAACCCACTCGCCCTTTTCCAGCACCTTCGTCCGTGCCTTCACGTAGGCGAGCACATCGGCGATAGACTGCATGTCGGGGATGTCGTGATCGTATTCGTGCATGGCGGCACCGACGGGATGCGTGTGCGAATCCATCAGGCCGGGCAGGACGGTCTTTCCTTTGAGATCGATGACCTTTGTGGTGTTGCCTTGCAGCTTGAGAATGTCCGCGCTGGTGCCGACGGCGAGGATGCTGCCGTCCTTCACGGCGATGGCTTCCTTGATGGAGAAGGCTTTGTCGACGGTGATGATCTTGCCGGAGTGGAGGATGAGGTCGGGGGTGTCGGCGAAGGCCGAGGCTGTACAGCAAGCGAAGAGTGCGAATGCAGCGATGATGAAGTCGAGACGCGAAAAGTTCAGTGCAGGCTTCATGATGATTGCCTTTGCGGTTAGGTGGATTGCCGAACACCTTCGAACGCGTGTGAGAAGCCTGGAGCACCATCCCGGCAGGGTGGTGCATGCCGGCGTAACCGCACCCTTCCGGCACCGCCCTTCCGGGACGGTGCTCCACTACTGACCGGCGTTCAGATCATCCGCGTTGACGCCGACGATGGCGATGCCCGATGCGTTGGC
>JBBDXA010000256.1:0-11190 GCA_040902585.1 Phycisphaeraceae bacterium | reverse complement strand
ATTACGCGGGTTGCTCGACGTGCAGCTTCTTCGCGCGGTGCTGGGACCAGTCGGAGACGGAGAGATCGGGTGAATCAGGACCGTCATGCACGCGCAGCAGGTTGTAGCGGTTGTCGCGCTGGGCGGGGGTGTAGCCGCTGTCGCGGATGAGTTTGCAGAGCACCGATTCGTTAAGGCAGTAGGTCGTGCCTGCCGCGCTGACGACGTTTTCTTCCATCATCACGCTGCCCATGTCGGTCGCGCCGAAGTACAGGCCGAGCTGACCGATCTTCGGGCCCATGGTGACCCACGAGCTGCCGATGGAGTGGATGTTGTCGAGGAAGAGGCGCGAGATCGCCTGCGTGCGCAGGTAGTCCGTCGCACCGCTCATGCGCACGCGCTTGGCGAACAAGGGATGCGCCCCCGGATTCGCAGGATCGCCCGAGTCCGCGACGACATCGCCCGGGAACACTTCACCCGACTCCAGATCCCAGTCCGGCACGCGGCCCAGCGGCGTGTTCTCGCGCTGGAACGGCCAACTGATGAACGCCACGTACCGTCCGGGCCAACCCTCGGCAATCGCGCGGTCCTGCCGATCGCGAATGCGGGCCATGTGATCGATGCGATCCGCGACACCTTCGATGTGGCCGAACATCATGGTCGCGCTGGTGTACATGCCCAGACGGTGGGCCATGGCCATGACGTCTAACCATTGATTAGATGTCGCCTTGCCCAGGCCGATCTTGCGGCGAACAGGCTCGGCGAAAATCTCGCCGCCGCCGCCGGGAATGGAATCGAGTCCTGCCGCCATGAGTCTGCGCAGAATCGCTTCGAGCTTCGCGCTCCAGACATCAGCAGGCATCGTGTGGCTCTTGCCCGGCTCGGTGACCGGGAAGTTGTCGAGCTTGAAGAGGGCGACGAATTCCACGACCTCCGGCGGTGAGAAGCCGTGGATGTGGACCTGCGGGAATTCAGCCTTCAGACCGCGCAACATGTCTTCGTACCATTCAATCGGCAGGTCCGGATGCATGCCGCCCTGAAGCAGCACCTGCGTCCCGCCGATGGCCACGAGTTCACGCACTTTTTGCTGAAGCTGTTCGGTGGTCAGTGTGTAGCTGTCAGCCTCGCCCAGGTCGCGTTTGAAGGCACAGAACGTGCAGTTGGCGGTGCAGACGTTTGTATAGTTGATGTTGCGATCGATGATGTAGGTGCGAATCCGATCGAGCGAGATTGCGGATTGCGGATGGCGGATCGTGGATGGCGATGCAGGGCCGCGCTGCCGGCCTTCGCGCAGGACGCGATTGGCCATCGCCGTGGACCAGCGACCCAGGTCATGCATTGACGCAGAGTCAAACAGAGTCCGTGCCTCGGCCACAGACAGCCGGGCGCGACCTTCGATGATCGCGTCGATGTCGATCGCTGAATGTGCTTTTTCCTGAGTCAAAAGCGTGTTCCAAGTGCGTGCGAATGGCGATAATTCATGATAGCCGGTCAGGCTGTCGGGGTTTTCCTACGCGAGTGCGTCAGAATGTCGCGGCAAATCACGATCCTGCCCGCAAGATTTGCTGCTCCGTCCACCTCGCGTTTACGGACAGAACTTCGCCGCCAGCCGGATCGCCGCCTTCATACTGCCTTCGTTGGCTTTGTTTTTGCCGACGATGTTGAAGGCCGTGCCGTGATCGACGCTGGTGCGAATGATGGGCAGCCCCAGTGTCAGATTCACCGCCTGATCGAAGGCCGTCAGCTTCACCGGGATCAGGCCCTGGTCATGATACATCGCCACGACCATGTCCCATTTTCCCGCGAGCGCATCGATGAAGATGGTGTCGCCGGGAAAAGGGCCCTGGGCATCGATGCCTGCGTGCTGGGCCATCTCGATGGCGGGGGTGATGACGCGCTGTTCTTCGTCGCCGAACTGGCCGTTCTCGGAGGCGTGCGGGTTCAGGCCGCAGACTGCGATGCGCGGCTTCTTCACGCCCAGTCGCTGCATGGCTTCGTTGCCCAGATCGATCGGATCGAACACGGTGCCGATGGTCATCACATGCCTGATCTCCATCAACGGCACGTGTACCGTCGCCAGCGCGACGTTCAGGTGCGGCGAATGAAACATCATCACCGCCCGCTTGGCCTTGGTGCGGCTCTGAAGAAACTCGGTGTGCCCCGGGCAGCGGCAACCGGCGAGAGTCCAGGATTCCTTGCAGATCGGCGCGGTGACGATGGCATCGATCCGGCCATCGCTGCCGGGCGGCTTCATCGCCGCGTTGATGGCGTCATCGAGAAACCGCAGCGAGGCCTGCCCGCCCTGTTTCGTGGGTTTATGCACCGACTGGCCGAGCATCGAGTATTCGTCGTAATCGAGCACGACCACATCGTGAACCAGATCGTAAGTCGCGCGGGCGCTGTCGTGCGGCAGGCGATACCAGAACGGTTCGATCTCCGCGAGGTCGGCTGCGTAGCTGATCAACTCATTCATGCCGAACACGACGAACCGCGCGAGCCTGCGAATCTCCGGGTCCGCCAGTGCCTTGATCACGACCTCCGGCCCGATGCCCGCGGGCTCACCCATCGTGATGCCGATCACGGGTCGATGCGCAGGCACGGCGGGTTCGCCGGGTTCGCCGGGAGCGCCCCTTTCGTCGGGAGTCGGATTCAGGGGACCGATGCTGCTGACCATGATCGAATGTTAGCGACCAGCGCGATGGTTGGGGAGTCGGGGCGGGCGGAGCTTCGGACGCGCCTGGGCGGCCGGGCAGGTTCAATCGGAATCGCTACCATGTGAGGATGCAAGTCAGTGACGAGCGAGTCCCCGTTGCCGTAGTCGGCGTCGGGCGCATGGGCCGACATCACGCCAAGGTCTACAACAACCTTCCCAACGCGCAGTTGGTGGCGGTTGCCGATTCCAATGAGGAACGCGCCGAATCGGTCGCGGCCCAATACGGCTGCGCGGCGGTGAGTGATCCAGCCGAGCTGATCGAGAAGTTCCCGCACATCAAAGCCGTGACCATCGCGGTGCCCACGGTCTTCCATCGCAGCGCAGCCGAGCCGCTTTTGAAGCGTGGCATCGCCTGCCTGGTCGAGAAGCCGCTGGCCGCGTCGTCGGAAGAAGGCCGGGCGATCGTGAAACTGGCCGAGGCGCACGGCGCGGTGCTCCAGGTCGGCCACACCGAGCGGTTTAATCCAGTCGTTCGCGCGGTCACGGCGCTGAACATCGTGCCGCGGTTCGTTGAAGTGCATCGAGTCAGCCCGATGACGTTTCGCTCGCTGGATATCGGCGTGGTCATGGACATGATGATTCATGACCTGGACATTGTCCTTTCCCTGGCGAATTCCAAGCTGGATCGCGTCGATGCGGCGGGTGTGGCTGTGCTGGGCGAACACGAAGACGTCGCCAACGCCCGGCTGGCCTTCGCCAACGGCTGCGTCGCCAACCTCACCGCCAGCCGACTCGCCCTGAAAACCGAACGCCGGTTGCGCCTCTTCAACGAGAACGCGTACATCAATCTCGATTATCAAAAGCGCACCGGCCTGATCATCCGCAAGAGCGACAACGACCTGGCTCTCAACGAAATCCGCGAACAGATCCGCCAGGGAATCGATCTCACGGACCTGGATTATTCCAATCTGCTTTACATCGACGAACTGAAGATGGACGGCCCCGAAGGACACAGCGATCCGCTGACCGGTGAACTGGCGGCATTTCTCGACTGTGTCACCAAGGGCGGCAAGCCTGTGGTGGACGGCCAGGCAGGTGTCGCGGCGGTCGAAGCCGCCGAGCGCGTGGTGGCTTCGATCACGAGCCACAAGTGGGAAGGTCTCACCGTCTGGAATGCATAGCAAAAAGCAGGAAAGCAGAAAAGCAGAAAAGCAAAACATCATTGAATTCGGAGGCTTTTATGACGGGCCGTCTTCAAGAGGCGACGTTGTTGAGGTTTGTCGATTACGGCAGCCGCGTCTTGTCCGTTGCTGATCAACTTGAACAGAAGAACCGTTCGCGTCGCGTCGTCGATCAGCTCATTGGGAGCGGCACCTCGGCAGGCGCAAATGCGTTCGAAGCGAGTGAAGGGATCAGTAAGCGGGAATTCCTCAAGTGCATAGGAATCACGGCAAAGGAGCTGAACGAAACGCGTTACTGGTTGCTCCTGATATCAAAGGTGAGGTGGATCCCCGACGAGCGACTTGCACCGCTGCTCGCCGAAACGCTCGAATTGCTTGCGATCGTCAAAGCAATCATTGTGCGAACCAGAAAACGTACTGATTGATCGCAATTTTCTGCTTTTCTGCTTTTCCGAATGTTTTTTTGCTGTTTTTGCCCATGCTGTGGTCACCTGCTTCGATTGCTGACGCTGTCTACGAGGGGTTCAGAAACCGCGCCGCCCAGGACGACGTGGAGCAGGCGGTCTACGGCTTCGACAGTCTCGATGAACTGGGGCTGCATCCGCTCGTACACCAATCCCTCCGCGACGCGGGCTACGGCGTCTTTCCCGAGCAGCGATACCCCAGTGCGTGGGAGAATCCCAAGCAGAGCGAAGGCCTGCGTTGCGATGTGGTGATTACCGCGGAGCCGCCGGGCAAGGCAGGCATCGGCCTGCGCGATCCACGCCTGCGCGGAACGCTCTTCGACACGCTTGAAGCCGTCGAACCGGAAGAGGCGTACTGGCTCGAAATCAAGACCGTCTCGCAGTACACCTCGGAAGGGCCTTTCAAAGGTTACTCGCGCGAGCTGCTCTCGCCCGTGGCGGATGATGTGAAAAAACTCTGGGCCGACCCGTTCATCTTTCACAGCGGGCTCCTGCTCCTGCTTTTCACCGAGTCGCAGGAAGTGGCGGAGCACGATCTGCTCGCCTGGCACGATCGCTGTCTGAAGCGCGGCTATCCGGTCGCCTCCCCGGCGGCGCGGGGCTTTGCCATTTCCAACCGCATCGGCAACGGCTGGTGTGCCGTCGCGGTCTTCGGCGTCCGCGGCGTGTGATTCTGATTCCCCTCCCTCTTAGGGAGGGGTTAGGGGAGGGTCGGCCCGCGAACTGGACGGGTCGCTCGATGTGTGCAAACGCGTGAGTGAAAGTCCGTTTGCTCGATCCTCTCCCAACCCCTTCTGAAAGGGGAGGGGAGTTGGACATCTCGTGCTGCGCACTCGCTTGCTTCGCCATCTCGCGGAGCGAGATGACTACTTGTAAACTACCACGACTTATGGCCAAGAACACGAAATCCAACGGTCGTTCCAACGGCAACGGCGCGGCTGCCTCCTCCTCGGACAGCACGCCGCGAAAGCCGCTCACCTACAAAGGCACCGGCGTCGATATCGAAGCTGGTGACGCAGTGGTCGATCTCATCAAAGGTCACTGCCGGCGCACCTTCGGCCCGCGCGTCCTCGGGGCCGTCGGCGGCTTCGCGGGCTGCTTCCGTCTCGACTACAACGAAAAGCTCTTCAAGCGTAACTATAAAGAACCCGTGCTCATCGGCTGCACCGACGGCGTCGGCAGCAAGGTGAAACTCGCCGCCAAGCTGGGCATCTACGACACGGTCGGCCAGGACCTGGTCGCCATGAACGTGAACGATTTAATCGTGCAGGGCGGCGAGCCTTTGTTCTTCCTCGACTACATCGCGCTGCACAAGGTGGAACCCGAGAAAGTCGCGGCCATGGTCAAAGGCGTGGCGGACGGCTGCGAACTGGCGGGCTGCGCGCTGCTCGGCGGCGAGACGGCGGAGATGCCCAGCGTCTACAGCGAAGGCGATTTCGACATGGCCGGCTTCGCGGTAGGCGTCGTCGAACTCAAACGCATTATCGATGGCTCCAAGGCGGAGCCGGGCGATGTGATCCTCGGCCTCGCCTCCAGCGGTGTGCATTCCAACGGGTACTCGCTCGTCAACGCCGTCATCCGCGAAGCGAAGCTCGACTTGGACAAGGTCTATCCGGAGCTCGATGAAACCAGGCCGCTCGGCCGCGTCCTGCTCGAACCGACGCGCATCTACGCCAAGTCCATCGTCAGCGTCCTGCGCAAGTACAAGGTGAAACAGGTCATCAGCGGCATGTCCCACATCACCGGCTCCGGCCTGCCCGGCAACGTGCCGCGTTGTCTGGGCTCGCATCTGAATGCGGTGATGAACCGCAAGAGCTGGAAGCCGCACCCGGTGTTTCCGTTTCTCGCCAGGCACGGCAACATCGAAGACAAGGAAATGCTCGATGTCTTCAACATGGGCATCGGGTACGTGGTTTTCGTGAAGCCTCACTTTGCGGATGCGGTGATGGATCTGCTTCGCCGGGCGGGTGAACAGGTGAGCGTGGTGGGCAAGATCGCGGCGGGGACGGGCAGTCTGGTGCTCAAGTGACGGCTACTGGGTGAATATTTTCTGCAATCGCTCAAGCACCGCGGCGGCCGTTTTCGGTCCAATGCGGCCCAGCTTCTTGATGAGTCGCCGTTGATCCACCGTGCGAATCTGGTCCAGCACAACTTGTCCCGATTTACCTGCGAACTTACATGGAACCCGGGTCGGGTAGGGTTGTCCCTTCGTGGTCATCGGGGCAATGATCGCCGTGTCGAGGTGATGATTCATATCATCGGGCGACACGACGAGACAGGGGCGAACCTTATTGTTCTCCCTGCCGACAGTCGGGGCCAGATTGATCAGGTGGATTTCAAAACGGTTGATCACCATTGCCATTCGGTATCGTCCCAGGAATTGACCACTTCATTGCATTCAACGTCATCATTCGAGGCCATTGCCTTGAATGCTTCCGCCCATCCTTCGCGCGGATGGCCGACCGGGCGAATGATGAGGGAATCCTTCCGCACGGCGATCTCCACATGGTCTTTCAATCCGGTCTGTTCCAGCACCGCCCGCGGAATGCGAATTCCGTGGGAATTGCCGATGCGTACGATGCGGGTTTTCACGTGTCCAGTCTTCATGTAGTTACATCGTATCCACGTCCTGCCGGAAAACAATCGCCTCCCGGCGGTCCCGAATAGCGCGCCTTCCATGCCGTCGGCAGGCCTGCGGCGGGCCGTTTCGATCCCCAGCCCCTTTGCCCCTATAATCCCGCGATGCGAATCATTCTTGCCAACCCCCGCGGTTTCTGTGCCGGCGTCAACATGGCCATCCAGTGCGTCGAGGAGGCCCTCAAGATCGTCGGCAGCCCGCTGTACGTCTACCACGAAATCGTCCATAACCGCCACGTCGTCGAGCGCTTCGTCAAAGAAGGCGTCGTCTTCGTGGACACCATCGACGAAGTCCCTGGCAACTCGACGGTCATCTTCAGCGCTCACGGCGTCAGCCCGCAGGTGCGCAATGCCGCCAAGAGCCGCGGCTGCACCATGATCGACGCCACCTGCCCGCTCGTGACCAAAGTCCACATGGAAGCCATCCGCTACGCCCGGCAGGGCTACAAGATTCTTCTCATCGGCCACGCGGGCCATGATGAAGTCGTCGGCACCGTCGGCGAAGCGCCCCAGGCGATCACCATCGTCGAGTCGCCTGCCGATGTCGAACGTCTGCCTTTTCCCGGCAACGGTCAGGACATGGTCTACCTCACGCAGACCACGCTCAGCATGGATGACGCGAAGGTCATCAGCGATGCCATCCGCAAGCGATACCCCGCTGTGAAGGAACCGCCCAGCGAAGACATCTGCTACGCCACGACCAACCGCCAGCTTGCCGTGCGCACGCTCGCCAAGGGCGCGGACCTGGTCCTCGTCGTCGGCTCGCGCAACAGTTCCAACTCGGTGCGCCTGACCGAAATCAGCGAAACCACCGGCA
The DNA here is from genome assembly GCA_040902585.1 of Phycisphaeraceae bacterium. Taxonomy (GTDB): domain Bacteria; phylum Planctomycetota; class Phycisphaerae; order Phycisphaerales; family Phycisphaeraceae; genus JBBDXA01. The sequence continues at coordinate 3,459 of JBBDXA010000256.1, read as the reverse complement.
CCGCGGCCTACCTGCTCGATGATGTCAGCGAACTGCGACACGACTGGTTCGTGGGCGTGAACATCGTCCTGATCACGGCCGGTGCGTCCGCGCCGGAAGACTTGGTGCAGGGCATCGTACAGGAACTGGTGGACAAGTTCGGCGGCAAGGTGGAAGACAGCCACGTGGTGGAAGAAGACATGCACTTCGCCCTGCCGTTCAGCCTGCGCGTGCTTCAGAGCAGCGCGGTGTGAGATGCAGTTCCCGCTTTGTGGTTAGCGGTCGGGCCGAGTCCGCGAGGCCCACCTGTCCGGCGACGAAACACGTGGGCCTCGCGGACTCGGCCGCACCGCTAACCGCGCCAACCGTACTAACCGCGTAAAATAGCCCATGTCCAAGGCACCTGAAGCTCCGGTCGCGCTGATCTTCGGCTGCGGTTATCTCGGTCGCACGCTGGCGACCCGACTCCTAGCAGGCGGCATTCGAGTCCTCGGCACCACGCGGTCCCGCGAGAAGGGCGATTCGCTGGCCGCCCTGGGCGTCGAACCCCTTTATGCTTCCGTCACCGAAAAGCTCACGCTCGCCGCGGCCCTCAAGCCCGCGCTCGCCTGCGAACAGCTCGATGTGTATTACCTCCTTCCGCCCGGTCGGCCTACTGCCGACGGGCCTTCGCCGCAGGAGATTGTCATCGGCGGCGCTCAGAATGTGCAGTCGCTGCTTGATCCTTCGCGCGTTCGCCGCGTGGTGATGACTTCTTCCACCGGCGTCTACGGCCAGCAGAGCGGCGAGCGTGTCGATGCCGACACGCCTGCTGAGCCAAGCGATGAACGCGGCCATCTTCTGCTTGAAGGCGAACAGGTCTGGCTCGACAGCGGCTTTGATGTTCGTGTCGTTCGCCTCGCGGGGCTTTATGGTCCGGGACGCGTCGTCGGTCTCCAAGCCGTGCGCGAAGGGGCACCGCTGGTGGGCGATCCCGATGCCTGGCTCAATCTCATTCATATAGATGATGCAGCGGAGTTGTTGCTTGCGGTGATGCATGCGAAGGATGCCGGCCGCATCGAACTGGGCAGTGATGGCACGCCCGTTCGCCGGATCGAGTACTACGAGTACCTCGCCAAGCGTCTGGGCGCGCCGCCCGTGCGAATGATGGATGCGAGCGAAGCCGCAGTTAAGTTCAACATTCCCGCGGGCCGGCTCACCCGCGCCAGTTCCAAGCAGTGCGACAACGTCACCACTTGCATCCGCACCGGCTGGCTCCCGCGATATCCGACCTTCCGCGACGGCCTGCGGGCGATTGCGGGGGGAGCGGGCCCACAGGCTGAATAGGGAACCAAGCCCGATGGCGAGTCGGCTAGCCGTCGGGGTATTCGGGGGCCGCACAAACGCCGATACCCCGACGGCTCGCCGACTCGCCATCGGGCTTGGATACAATGTGTTGATTACGCGATTCGATCCACCGCAGAAGCATGCCCATGGACGACACCAAGCTCACGCCTCCGCGCAGCAGAGTGCTCGGATTCATCGAACGGGCCGTTATTCTTCTCGTGATCGGCGCGGCCGGTGGTGTATTCGGCTCGTTCGCCTGTCTCCTGATCGTCTTCGGCCTCTTCGGTCCGCCATCGCCCTTTGGCAAAGGTGATGTCGACGCCTTCATCACGTCGTTTCTCAGTTGGACTTTCGTCGTTTCTGCTGTCCTGTCCGTCCTAATCGCCCTGGCGCTGTTTCCCCCGCCGGCCCGCCGCTGACGAACCGCGCGATTCGCATACAATGACCAGCATCCAACCACCCGCTCTCTCGCGAGGCACGGATGCCTATGCCCATGACCGCCTCTCAACACGATGAACTCCTCGAAGGCCTGACGCAGCCGCAGCGCGAAGCGGTGACGCATGTCGATGGTCCGCTCTGCGTGCTGGCCGGTCCCGGTTCGGGCAAGACGCGCGTCATCACCCGCCGCGTGGCGTACCTCGTGCGCTGCGTGGGAATCGCGCCGTGGAATGTCCTTGCGATCACCTTTACCAACAAGGCTGCGGGCGAGATGCGCGAGCGAGTGGCTTCCCTCGTCAGCGAACGGCAGGCGCGGGCGATCACGGTCTGCACGTTTCACAGTCTCTGCGCCCGCATTCTTCGCACCTATGGCGAGCGGTTGCATCTGCCTCCGAACTTTTCCATTTACGACACCGACGATCAGCAGCGGGCGATGAAGCAGGCGGTCAAAGACCTGGACATGAACACGAGCAACTTCCCGCCCGGCCGAGTGCTCGCGACCATCAGCCACGCCAAGAACGAACTCCAGGACCCCGCAGCCTTCGCGCTGGGCGCAGCCGACTTCTACTCGCGCAACGTCGCCAAGCTCTACAAGCAATACCAGTCCATCCTCAAGAAAAACCACGCGCTCGATTTTGATGATCTCCTGCTCAACACCGTGGACCTGCTCCGCAATCATCGCGATGCCTGCGACCAGCTTCGCGAACGGTTTCAGTACGTGCTCATCGATGAGTATCAGGACACCAACCACGCGCAGTTTGTCATTGCCAATACGATCGCCTCGGGCGTCGAAGGGCCAGGGGCCAAGGGTCAGGGGCAAGGGGCAAACGAAGAAAGCGCAATGGATGAGAGTGATTCCGATCCCTTGGCCCTTGGCCTTTCGCCCATGGCCCTTCGCCGCAACATCTGCGCCACCGGCGATCCGGATCAATCCATCTACCGCTGGCGCGGGGCGGATATCCGCAACATCCTGGAGTTCGAAGAGCATTATCCCGATGCCAAGGTTGTCCGGCTGGAGCAGAATTATCGCTCCACCAAACGCATCCTGGCCGTGGCGGATTCGCTCATCCAGCGCAACAAGCATCGCAAGCACAAGACGCTCTGGACGGAGAACGATGAAGGCGAGAAGGTGAATATCCTGGTGTGTCAGGATGAGCAGCACGAGGCGCAGTGGATCGCCAGTGAGTTCAAGCGCAGGCATGATGACGAAGGCATGGAATGGCGGGACATGGCGGTGTTTTACCGCATCAACAGCCTCAGCCGCGTGATTGAAGATGCCTTGCGGAACAACTCGATTCCCTACCAGATCGCCCGCGGCACCGCCTTCTTCGATCGCAAGGAAGTGAAGGATGCGCTGGCGTACCTTCGCGCCGCCGCCAACCCGGCCGATGAAGTCAGTCTGCTGCGCATTATCAACACGCCTGCCCGAGGCATCAGCGACAACACCGTCAAGGCGCTTCAGGCCCATGCGGTGGCGCATGATGTGACGGTGTTTGATCTCCTGCGCCGCGCCAACGATGTCGCCGCCATCAACGCCCGCGCGGTCACCGCCTGCCAGAAGTTTGGGGCGATGCTGCATGGCTGGCGAAAGGCGGCGGGTTTTGAGGATGACAACCCCCGGCTTCCGCCGGGGGCTATGTTCCCCGCCAATCCGCAATCCGCAATCCGCAATCCGCAATCCTCTCTGTCCTTCCGCGCGTTCGTGGATCAGATCCT
>JBBDXA010000255.1:0-11230 GCA_040902585.1 Phycisphaeraceae bacterium | reverse complement strand
GACTCCGCTTGCCCATGGCACCCCAACTGACCCAAACTGATCATGCCACATAATAGGGTCACGCCCGAATGAAAGCCTCGCGAGACACAAACCAGCACACGCCAGGTCGTTCCCCTACAGTGAATCTCCCATGCCCAAAGCCGCTGCCCCATCGTCTCCTGTCGCTTCGACCACCACCGCGGATGCCAAGTCCAAAGGCGACTCGATTCTTCGCCAGCCCGCGGAGGTTCTCTTTGCAGAGGAGATCGACGCGCTGATCCGTGAAGATCATTACGATCGCCCCGCCGGTTGGCGCATGTCTCCGCGCGCTGTGCTCACCTACATCACCGGAGGCAAAGCCGGCAAGCTTGACATCACGCCCAAATACATCGGCCATCGCAGGCTCGTGGAGATCGCCATCTCCACACTGGTCACCGACCGCGCCCTGCTGCTCATCGGCGAGCCGGGCACTGCCAAGTCCTGGCTCTCCGAGCACCTGGCCGCGGCGATCAACGGCGACTCCGGCAAGGTCGTGCAGGGCACCGCGGGCACCACCGAAGAACAGATTCGCTACACCTGGAACTACGCGATGCTCATCGCGCACGGCCCCAGCCACGAAGCCCTGATCAAAAGCCCCATCTTCCGCGCGATGGAGTCGGGCACCATCGCCCGCCTCGAGGAAATCACCCGCTGCGCCAGTGAAGTGCAGGACGCGTTGATTTCGCTCCTCTCAGAGAAGCGCATCAGCGTGCCGGAGCTGACGACCGAAGTGCCCGCGGCGCGCGGCTTCTCCGTCATCGCCACCGCCAACACGCGCGATCGCGGCGTCAACGATATGTCAGCTGCGCTCAAGCGGCGATTCAACATCGTCGTGCTCCCCTCGCCATCGGAGCTCGAAACGGAGATCGACATCGTCCACAAACGCGTTTCTGAACTGGGCACCAATCTTCAAATCAAGGCGAGTGTGCCGACCCACGACGCGATCGAAAAAGTAGTCACGATTTTCCGCGAACTGCGGCACGGCCAAACACTCGATGGCAAAAACAAAGTGAAAGCGCCCAGCGGCGCGCTATCGACAGCCGAGGCCATTTCGCTCCTGGTCAACAGCATGGCGCTGGCGGGCAACTTCGGCAGCGGGCAGGTGGAGCCGACGGATGTCGCTTCGGGTCTGCAAGGCGCGGTCGTGAAAGATGAAGAGAAGGACAACATCGTCTGGCAGGAGTACCTGTCGAATGTGATGAAGAAACGCGGCGCGGAGTGGCGCCCGCTGTATGCGGCTTGCATGGAAATGCAGCCGGCCGTCAAGGAGAAAAAGGAAGAGGAAAAGAAGTAGGTCAAGCGCGTTCCATGGCTGAGCCCATTCATGTTTTCGGCGTCCGTCACCTCTCGCCTTGCGGCGCGTGGCACTTGCGCGCCTTTCTGGATCGGATCAAACCGCAGGTCGTGCTCATCGAAGGGCTCAGTGACGCGGACGCTTTGATCCCCGACATCGTGCGCAAGGACTCGAAGCCTCCGATTGCAATCCTGGCCTACACCGATTCGATGCCGGTGCGCACGCTGGTGTATCCCATCGCGCGATACAGCCCGGAATACCAGGCGCTGAAGTGGGCGGTTGACCATGATGCCAGCGCCCAGTTCATCGACCTGCCATCGGACATTTTCCTGGCATTGCAGGAAGCGGGTGACAACGCCTCGCACGAGCCGGCCTCGAAGGATGAGCTCAAGCCCAGGACGGAAGAAGAGAAGGCCGCCGTCGGCGCGGAGGTTCCTCCGCCCGAGCCCAGCGAAAAGCCCAAGGTCGTGCAGGGGCCGGAGCGCGCCGTTTCGCTCTACACGCAAGTCGCGCAGATGGCGGGCGAGTCGGATTATGAAACGTATTGGGAGCGCTGCTTCGAGCACAATCTCAGCGATGACAGTTACCGGCTGGCGGCGCACCACTTCGGCGAACAGCTTCGCGTCCTGGAAGAGCCCGAGCCGCGATGGCGGGCGGAGAACCTGGTGCGCGAAGCATACATGCGGCGGCGGATTCGCGAGGTGATCGACTCAGGCGTCCGCCCTTCAAAGATCGTCGCAGTGGTCGGCGCTTTTCACGCATCCGTCCTGGGCGAAGAGCTTGCCCCCATGTCCGATGGTGAGCTTAATAGTCTCAAACGCCGCGGCAGCAAGCTCACGCTGATGCCCTACTCCTACTTTCGGCTGTCATCGCAATCCGGCTACGGCGCGGGCAACCTCGCGCCCGCTTATTTCGAGCTGTTCTGGGAAGCGCTGGAAGCATCCGACCTTGCACAACTGCCGGCCCGCTATCTCTCAATGGTCGCCCGGCACATGCGCGCCGCAGGCACCCACAGGTCCACAGCCGAGGTGATCGAAGGCGTGCGCCTGGCGCGCACACTCTCGGCCCTCAAAGACGGCCTGGCGCCCACGCTGCGCGATCTTCAGGATTCGGCCATCACACTCATCGGCCACGGCGAGCGCGCCGCCATCGCCGATGCCCTGTCGCAAGTCGAGATCGGCACCGCGATCGGCGCGCTGCCCAAGGGTGTGAGCAAGACTTCGATCCAGGCCGACTTCGATCGCCAGCTCGATCGGCTGAAGCTGGAGAAGTACCGCACGACGGTGAAGCAGGATGTTGCCCTGGACCTGCGCGAAAACCGCCAGGCCAAAACGCAAGAGACCGCATTCCTCGACCTGAATCGCTCATCGTTCCTGCATCGTCTGCGCGTGCTGGCGGTGCCGTTTGCGCTGCCCGCTGCGTCCCGGCAAAAGGGCGCGACGTGGGCGGAGAACTGGACGCTTCAGTGGTCACCTGAATCGGAAATCTGCCTCGTCGAAGCCGTGCTGCTGGGTGAAACGGTCGAGCTGGCCACGGCGTACAAGTTCAAAACCGCGCTGGAAAAGACGACGAATATCGCCGAGGCCGCCGCCGCCGTGCGCGACGCGTGCCAGTGCGGCCTGATGGGTTCGATGGAGCTTGCCCGGCAGCGCTTGCAGGCGCTCGCCGCTGACAGTTGCCAGTTCAATGCCGTGGCGCATGCCGCCAATCAGCTCGGCATGATCGCGCGCTACGGCGATGTGCGGCGATTCGATCCTGAGCCGCTGCTGCCTTTGATCGAAGAACTTTTCGTCCAAGGCGCGCTCGCGCTTTTCGCCGCCGCCGGTTGTGACAGCCAGGCCGCCAGGCCCGCGATCATCGCCATCGATGAGCTGAACAAGGTGGCCCTTGAGTATCACGACCGCGTCGATGAACCGATGTGGATCGAAAGGCTCCAGGAACTCGCCGCCTCGGACACGCGGAACCCGGTGCTCTCCGGTTACGCCTGCGCGATTCTGCTGGAGCGCGGGCTGATCTCCAACGAAGAGCTGGCCCGCGAAGTCTCGCGCCGCCTCTCGCCGGGCATCGAAGCCGATCTGGGCGCAGGCTGGTTCGAGGGCCTGTCGATGCGCAATCGTTACGCGCTGCTGGCGCGGCAGCCGCTGTGGCAGCAGCTTGCCGCCTACGTCAAGACGCTCGATGAGGAGCAGTTTCGCCGGGCCCTCGTTTTTCTCCGCCGCGCGTTTGGGCCGTTCAGCCCGCGAGAGAAGCGGCACATCAGCGAGAACCTGAGCGAAATCTGGGACATGAACGAGGATCAAACCAGCGAGCTGATCGAGCAGCCGATGACGGAAGAGGAACAGAAGAGCGTCGACTCGCTCAACGAATTCAATTTTGATGATCTCTAAAGAGGAGCGCGATCAGGATACCCCGACGGTTCGCAAAGCCTCACCATCGGGCTTGAGGTTTTCAACAAAGCGGATCGTGATTCACTTCTTCGTCACCTGCCCGAAGGGCGTCAGGTCCTGCCCCTTGATCGCCGCCGCCAGCAGATCGGGCAATCGGTCCGGCACGCAGCCGAAGCAAGGCATACCCATCGCCGCGAGTTTCTTCGCCAGGTTTTCGTTGTACGACGGCTGCCCCTGATCCGAAATCGCCAGCAGCGTGATCGCTTTCACCCCGCTGCCCAGCACGTGCTCCATCTTCTTCACGAACCGCTTCTCGTTGGGACTCGTGTCGTGAAGATCAGCCAGCAGAATGTAAAGCGTCCTGGCGGGCGTATGCATGAAGCGTTCGCAGTAGCACGTCGCCTTCCAGTAGTCCTCCGCGCCGCCCAGTTGCACGCCAAAGAGAAGATCGACCGGGTCGTGGCACAGGTCGGTCAGGTCCACGACGTCTTGATGATTGAAGGCCACGACATGAGTTTCAACCGCGGGAATGCTCGCCAGGATCGCCCCCATGATGCCGCCGTAGATCAGTGAGGAATGCATCGATCCGGACTGGTCCATGGCGATGATGATGTTCCACGAATTCTGGCGGGACTGCCTGCCGAAGAAGGACATGTGCTCGGGAATGATCGTGCCCAGATCGGGTTGATAGTTCTTGAGATTCCGCCGAATCGTGCGCGGCCAGTCCAGGTTGGGAAGGCTGCGGAACGGGCTGTGGTGATTGCGTTTGAGCGCCCCGCGGATGGCTTGAGTGAACTTGTCCTCAAGTCTCTTTCGCACCTCCTCGACCACGCGGCGGACCAACTCCCGGGCCGACGCCTTCGCTTTCTCCGGCACCATGTTCTTGAGCGAAAGCACCGCCGCGGCAAGATCAATCGAAGGCTCCACCTTGGCCATGATCTCAGGCTCGAGTAAAAGTTGTTTCATCCCGTGGCGTTCGATCGCATCCTGCTGGAGGAGCACCACGACATCCTTGGGAAAATAGTCGCGGATCTGATCGAGCCACTTGGCGACGCGTGGGAATGTCCGCCCCTTGACGTAGCCGTGCATCCGGCCCTCGGCAGAAGACTCCCATTCATCGCGGGAAATCTCCTCATCATCGGACGGGTAAACGGCTTCGAGCGCCTCATCCATTTCGAGTTGTTCGCCTTCGAGAATTCCCGCAGCACATCCGGCGCGGACACCCAGCCTCGTGAGGCTCTCCTGCGAACCTTTGCCAAGGATGAGCCGCCAGCGCGCGATCTGGGCAGCGCGTTCGGGATCGGAAGGCGTAGCCGATGACATGCCAGACATGCGAATCCCCAAGGATGAATACGAATCATGATAGCCATAGTCCGGGCCGGCCATGGCAATGAGACTCGCAAGGGACACTATCGGGCGTGCCCATCTTCTGTGGCGGGCGCCATCGGGTGCCATGGGTAAGCGGAGTCTTCGGAGCTTACCCGTGCTGTGCGCCGAGCGCAGAGGGTGATCCGCACGGGCAAGCTCCGAAGACTCCGCTTGCCCATGGCACCCCAACTGACCCCAACTGATCATGCCACATAATAGGGTCACGCCCGCACTATCCGTTCAACGGGAGCGTAGCCGCTCGATGGAGCCGCTGATCAGCGCGTGTGTGCCCAGTTCTGTGTGGACAAGCAACGCTCCTTGCGGGTCGATGCCGCCGCAGATGCCGGACACTTGCTTTTCCCCATCCTGTCCGCAAACCTCGCGCCCTTGCAGCAGGCAATGCTGTCGCCACTGCGAGACCCAATCGGCGTTGCCGCGGGCGAATGATTCGTACCAATCGCCCAGGCTCACCAGCACTGCTTGCAACACGCCGGCGAGTGATACGAACTCGCCCGTGGTGTCATAAAGCGACGTGGCTGGATGCCTGAATTCGCCGGCAGCATTCGGCATCGTGTTGTTGACGTTGATGCCGATGCCGACCACCAATCGACTGGGCCGACTGGCTGCGCGTTCCAGAAGGATGCCCGCCACCTTGCGCGAGCCGAGCCACACGTCGTTGGGCCACTTGAGAAGAAATTCGCCGGCCGGATGAAGGGTTGCCAGTGCGTCGCGGACCGCGATCGCCGTGACGAGCGATATCGCCATACCGCTGGCCGCGTGCAATCCGAGCGACACGCCATCGACGACCAGGGAGAAGGTCAACGCCCCAGGCTGCGTCCGCCACTGATTCTCGCCGCGGCCGCGGCCTTGGGTCTGCTCCTGCGTCAGGATGAGCAGCGGCAGACGCCCATCCTCCTCGGCTGCGCGAAGCAGGCCCAGGTCATTCGTCGATGCCACCGAGCGGTGAAACTCGACGCAGGCGACGAGTGAATCACTCTCGAGGCGCGACAGGTCCTGCGGCGTGAAGGTGTTCAGTGAGGCGGTCATGATTCCATTGTGATCAACAAGTCACCCACCTCAACGGTCGTGCCCGGATGCACATGCACCTTGTCGATCTTGCCGTCCTTCTCCGCGGCCAGAATGGTCTGCATCTTCATCGCTTCGAGCAGCAGCAGCTTCTGTCCCTTGACGACCGCATCGCCCGGCTTCACCGCCACGTTGACGACCATGCCGGGCATCGTGGAACCGACGTGGGCCGGGTCGCTCGGATCAGCCTTGGGGCGGCGCGGCTGGGTGGGCTCAAGAGCGCGATCGAGCACGGTGACCTCGCGCGGCTGCCCATTGAGCTCAAAGAACACCGTGCGCCGGCCGTCCTCGCGCGGTTCGCCGACCGCCAGCCATCGCACGATCAGCGTCTTGCCCGGCTCGATGTCGATCGCCAGTTCCTCGTCCCGCTCCAGCCCGTAGAGAAACACGGGCGTCGGGAGTTTGCTGAGGTCGCCGTATTGCTGCTGATGCTTGGCGAATTCGGAGAAGACCTGCGGATAGAGCAGATGTCCGACAACCTCGCGACGCAGCGGCTCGCGCCCCAGCATGGGCTTGATGGTCCTGTTGGTCTCGTCAAAGTCGGCAGGAGGCAGCGTGGCACCGGCTCGACCCCGCAGCGGCTTCTGCCCGCGCAGGATGCGATCACGCACCTTCTTGGGGAAACCGCCCGGGTTCTGACCCATGCGACCGCTGACCAGGTCGATCGCCGATTGCGGAAACGCGAGCTCGCGCTTGCCCGACAGCACGTCGGCCGCGGACATTTCGTTGGCGATGAGGAACAGCGCCAGGTCGCCCACGGCCTTGGACGTGGGCGTGACCTTGACGATGTCACCCAGCAGTTGATTCACATCGGCGTAAACGCGGCAAACCTCCGCCCATCGGTCCGCCAGCCCCAGCGCGTGGGCCTGCTGGTACAGGTTGGTGTACTGGCCGCCGGGCATCTCATGCTGATAGAGATCAGCCCCTGCGGGCAGAACCGGGCTTTCAAACGGCACATAAAACTCGCGCACGCTGCGCCAGTACTCGGAGATGCCATCCAGGTGCGCCGGGTTCAGGCCGGTGTCGCGCCTGGTGAACCGCAGCGCCTCGACGAGCGTGTTGAGGTTCGGCTGCGACGTGCCGCCGGACATCGGCGCCATGGCGGCATCGGCAATGTCCAAGCCGCGTTCGGCACCTTTGATGATCGCCGCCGCCTGCACGCCGGCCGTGTCGTGCGTGTGGAAGTGAATGGGAATGCCCACCTCCTCGCGCAGCGTCTTGATCAGCAGTTCGGCCGCGTAGGGCTTGCACAGGCCCGCCATGTCTTTGATGGCCAGGATGTGCGCCCCCAGCTTCTCCAGCTCCTTGGCCATGCGGACGTAGTACTTCAGGTCATACTTGGGCCTGCGCGCGTCGAGGATGTCGCCGCTGTAGCAGATCGCCGCTTCGCAGATGGCGCCGCTCTTGATGACCGCTTCCATCGCGGGGCGCATGTTCGGCACCCAGTTGAGCGCATCGAACACACGGAACACGTCGATACCCGCATCTGCCGCCTCGGCGACGAACGCATTCACGACGTTGTCGGGATAATTCGTGTAGCCCACCGCGTTGGACGCCCGCAGCAGCATCTGGAAGAGAATGTTGGGAATGCGCTCGCGCAGTTCGGTCAGGCGCTGCCACGGGCATTCGTTGAGGAACCGCATCGCCACATCGAAGGTCGCGCCTCCCCACATCTCGATGGAGAACAGGTCAGGACACAGCCGTGCGTAGGCATCAGCGATCTGGAGCAGATCGTAGGTGCGGAAGCGCGTGGCCATCAATGACTGATGGGCATCGCGGAAAGTCGTATCGGTGATCAACAGTCTCTTCTGCGAGCGCAGCCAGTGAGCGAACTTCTCCGCTCCCATCTTCTTGAGCTTCTGCCGCATGCCGTCGGGTATGGGCGACTCGCGCGTGAGGACGGGCCGCGGTGCCGGCGCGCGGCGGGCGGCAACCGGGCGATCCTTCAGCAACGGGTTGCCGTTGACGATCGTCTCGGCCAGGTAGGTCAGCAGCCTCGTCGCGCGATCGCGGCGCTTGGGGAAATTGAAGAGTTCCGGCGTGTTGTCGATGAATTGCGTCGTGCAGCTTCCCGCGATGAACGTCGGGTGCATCACCAGCTTGATGAGGAACGGAATGTTCGTCTTCACGCCGCGAACGCGGAACTCCTGAAGGCTGCGCTCCACGCGGCGCACCGCGTCGGGAAACCGGCGCGACCATGCGGTGAGCTTCACCAGCAGCGAATCGTAGAAGGGGTACACCACCGCGCCGGAGAATGCCGTGCCCGTATCCAGGCGAATGCCCATGCCCGCCGCCGAGCGATAGTGCGAGATGCGCCCGTAGTCCGGCATGAAACGGTTGGTTGGATCTTCAGTGGTGACCCGGCACTGAATCGCAAAGCCATTGGTCTTCACCGCGTCCTGCGAGGGCAGATCGATCATCGGATCATTCAGCGGCGTGCCCTGGGCCACGAGAATCTGCGACTTGACGATGTCCACGCCGGTGACCTGCTCGGTCACCGTGTGCTCAACCTGAATGCGCGGATTCACCTCGATGAAGAAGTAATCCCGCGTGTCGGCATCGACGAGGAACTCGACCGTGCCGGCGTTCTCGTAGCGCACCGCTCGTGCAATCGCCAGCGCGGCCTCGCACAGCGCTTTCTGCGTCTGGGGCAGCAGGTTGGGCGCTGGTGCGATCTCAACGACTTTCTGATGCCGGCGCTGCACGGAACAGTCGCGCTCGTAGAGGTGTACGAGGTTGCCATGCTTGTCGCCGAGGATCTGGACCTCGATGTGCCTGGCGCGCTCGATGAATCGCTCGACGAAGATGTCCTTGCTGCCGAAGGCGGTGAACGACTCGCGCTGCGCCTCATCGAACGCCCCGGCGAAGTCCGCTTCCTTGCGCACCACGCGCATGCCGCGCCCGCCCCCGCCGTGCGCCGCCTTGAGAATGATCGGATACCCGACCTTCGCGGCCAGCTTCTTGCCCTGCGCGACGCTACTGATCGGACTGCTGCCGCCGCTGAGCACGGGAACGCCGGCGCCCTCGGCAATCTTGCGGGCGGCGATCTTGTCGCCCAGCCGGTTCAACGTGTCGACCGTCGGCCCGATGAAGAGGATGCCCGCGTCCACACACGCCTGGGCGAACTTCGGGTTCTCCGATAGGAAGCCGTAGCCCGGATGGATCGCGTCCACCTGCCGATCCCGGGCCAGCGAAATGATCGCATCGATGTCCAGGTACGCCTGAATGGGCTCGCCGGCCTTTCCCACTTCGTACGCCTCGTCCGCCTTGAATCGATGCAACGCGAAGCGATCTTCATGCGAATAGATCGCCACCGTTCGAATGCCCAGCTCGTGGGAACTGCGAAAGATGCGGATGGCGATTTCACTGCGATTGGCGGCAAGGATTCGAGTAATCTTTTTCATGGGTTCCGTTCGGGAATGAGAACATCACCCAATCTAACAGCAAATCGAAAGTGACTCCTGCTGAGAGCCTGATCCAAGCTCCGTGAGCGAACTCGATCCGTCTCCACAACCTCGCATGGCTGCCCGCATCCTCTGCACGCGTTGCAGGATGTGCCGGGCGAATCCCCGCGTGTCGCGGATGCGATGGCCAGTACGACCGCCACGTGCCCGTCGAGCGCTTCGATCGAGCTGCGGGATCAGAATCGCCGAGAACGAAGACTCGCACGCGGCCCTCACAGGTGGGGCCTTTTTTTTACCTCTGAGAAAGGCTATCGTATGGGCCGATACAACAAGGCCCGCGAAGTTCGACGCTTCTACAGGCACAAAAACAGGCACAAAATCGGATGCGACACCAGGGTGTCAAAACAGCACCCTCCTAAATGGCTGAAAAGAGGACTTCCAACACTCGGGGCCGTAGCTCAATTGGGAGAGCACTAGCTTTGCAAGCTAGGGGTTAGGGGTTCGATCCCCCTCGGCTCCATTCGCATCGGCTCGTAGCCGGTGCTCATGCGACGCCTGGATCACCAGCGTTACGCAACGAATCGTCTGATGCCGTCGCCAGCCCCCTGCGGGCGGTAGTTCGATTTCGACACGGCCTTCGTGAAGGTCGGCATGCAGCTCTGTGGCGTCGATCTCGTCAGCCAATGCCCGTAGCCGCTTACTGGTTTCGGTTCGAGGCATACATGGAGGTATCGGCAATGTCGCTGAAGCACACAAGGCAGATTGCCGAGTTCACGGCGCAAGGAGCGGGCGGCCGTGCCTACGTCGTGCAGGTGATTCAGGAGTTCATTGATGTCGGCTGCGGCGAGTTGGCACCCGGCCTCAAGTCGTTGCGGACTGACGAGGGTTTGAGCGTGAACCGAATCGAGCGCGGGAGTTATGAATTGGTTCAGACGGGCGAACCGCTGACCAGCGATGACCCGCGCGCGCCCTAGCGACATGGAAAAGCGAACAATCAATCACGCCTGCGCTGTCGCCTGGTTCATCACGTGCGCCCTCGTTGCGCCCAGTGTGATCGGCGCGATCATCGGTGTCACGCTCATCACTGACGGCAAACCAGACTACGGCTTCATGGTGCTCGGCGGATGCGTCGCAGCCTTGGCGCAGGCGTTCCTCGTCTACGCCGCCGCGCTGATGCTCAGGATGGTTTACGAGCACACCCATCGCCAGCGACCGCAAGGTCCGCAAGGTGCGCCGCCGGCGCGGAAGGCGGTCCAGGCTCCCAAGATTCCCGCAATTGGACTGATTGTCCTAATGCTCATTGTTGCACCGTCATGCGACGACGGCCGTCAGCAGAATGCTGCGCCTGCTAGGAAGGTAGATGCCTCGCCCGAAACGCAGGCAAAGCGAAAGCAGCTCATCGCTGACCTGATCGCAAAGGGTGTGTTTCAGAAGGTAGAGAAGCCGGCGACGCTCCCGCACCTGTGGGTGCGCCCAGCTTTTTATCAGTTGGACTTCGATACCAAGCGAGACTTCGTCTCAGTCGTCGCTGCTTACTACCTGGCCGACTCGGGCGCTTCGATGGTGCGCATCTTCGACTCGAAGACGGGCAAGCAGGTCGGCGAAATGGATTCGGACACAGGGATGCTCAGCATGAATTGAACCGAAAAAAAACGCGCGACGGCCCTGATCGG
>JBBDXA010000254.1:8511-11243 GCA_040902585.1 Phycisphaeraceae bacterium | reverse complement strand
TGGCGGCCGGCGACGGTCGGAGTGTGAGAATTGGGGGAAAATCAACGGGCTGCTAGCATCAGCTATGCCTGTGTACTGCAGGGATAGGCATTCGAGTTTGGTAAGAGAAGCGAGGTGTTGCACGCCTATGTCCGTCACATCCTCGGCGTTGTCTAGTCGAAGTTCTATCAGATTCGTCAGTCCTGATAGGTGCCTTAGGCCCCCGTCGGTAATGCCTGGCCCGAGTCGCAAAATCTGGAGAGATTTGCAGTTTCGAATGTAACTCAAGCCCTTATCCGAAACTCGTTCCCTGTCATCGGGTTCACACGATTCAAATAAGTCGAGAAACGCGATCGTCCGCAGGTGCTGTAGATACTTCAGTTCGCGATCGCGCAGGTGGTAGAACCCCCAACGCCCGTTCTCACAAGTCCACTCAAAACCAGTCTTCGCGAGTCGTGCGACGATCTCCATCTCGCTCGGATATGGCGATGAGGTAGGCATAAGCAACACTCCGAATGAGTTTCATCGGCGTAAGTCTTCGGCTTCTCCCTATAATTGGAGATAGTTTAGCCCGAGAGTCAAGCACGGTACACCTTCAGCGTTTAACAACCGAACAAACTCTTTGAAGTCCGGGTTCAGCATCATACCGCCATCCGTGGAACTCGCGCCGGATGACCTCGACCTGCGCGATGCGCGCGTGGGGAGATTGGGCACGCCAGTAAGCGGCATCGCTCTTGGAAGCCCTTAGCGATGTTCGGGTAACGACCCTTGCAATCTTTCCGGATGCCTGTTCCATCATCACATTCTGTCGCGATTCTGCACTTTCCCATCTCTATTCGCTGCCGCGCACCCGCTCCACAATCTCCCGAAACTGCCGCGTCAGCTTCGTCAGCCCCGCCCAGTCTTTGTTCTTGATCAACTCTTTCTTCACGAGCGAGGAACCGACGCCCAGTGCCGCCGCGCCGGCGCGCAGCCAGTCTTCAGCCGTGTCGAGATCGACGCCGCCGGTGGGTGTGAGCTTCAAGTGCGGCATCGGGGCGAGGATGTCTTTGAAATATTTCGGGCCCAGGTGATTGGCCGGGAAGACTTTCACGAGGTCCGCCCCGGCCTGCCAAGCGGTGAGGATTTCCGTCGGCGTGAACGCGCCGGGCACGACGACGGTGTCGTAGCGATGGGCCATTGCGATCACATCGAGATTCAGCGTGGGTGCGAAGACGAACTGCGCACCGGCGTGGATCGCAGCGCGGGCGGTGTCCGGATCGAGCACGGAGCCGACGCCGACGATGCAGCGATCGCCCATGGCTTTGCGCGCAGCGGTGATCGCCTCCAGCGCGCCGGGCGTGGTCATGGTGATCTCACACGCCTCGCAGCCGCCGTCGGCGAGCGCTTTGCAGACATCGACGAGCTGCGCGGAACTATCCGCGCGGATCACGGCGATGAGGCCGGTGCGTTCGATGCGGGCGAGGGTGGTGAGGCGCATGGGAAGGAGGGGAGGAGGTGGAGGAAGGTAAAGGAGGTAGAGAAGGAAGAGAAGGCGTTGGGTGCCACGGGTCGGCGAGGTCTGCCGAGCAGACCCGTGCGAGCGGCAGGGTACTATCGAACATCAAAGGTTCATCGGCACGGGTCTGCGTCGCGGACTCCTTGACCCGTGGCACCCGAATCCTTGACTCCTGGCCCTACTTTCAAGCCAGATCGGGGAACAGCTTCTGCACCACGCTGACGAGATCTTTCACGTGGCTGACCGACTCGGCCATGAGTTTGCTTTCCTCATCGTCGAGCTGGATCTCGATGATCTTCTCGACGCCTTCCTTGCCGAGGACGACGGGCACGCCGATGAAATAGCCTTTGCCCTTGGCACCGGGCGCGACGCTGTATTCGTTCTCACAGTAGCCGGCACAGGGGAGGATTCGCTTCTTGTCCTTGACGATGGCTTCGACCATCTGGATGACGCCGGAGGCCGGGGCGTAGTAGGCGCTGGTGCCCATGAGCTTGACGATTTCGCCGCCGCCGACTTTAGCGCGATCGACGCAGGCCTTGATCTTTTCATCAGAGAGAAGCTGCTGCACGGGGACGCCGTGTACGCTGGTGTAGCGAGGCAGGGGGACCATGTCGTCGCCGTGGCCGCCCAGCAGCAGGGCCTGGACGTCTTCGACGGAGCAGCCGATTTCCCACGCGATGAAGGTGCGATAGCGGGCGACGTCGAGGCAGCCGGCCTGGCCGATGATGCGATGGGTCGGGAAGCCGGTGGTCTTCCATGCGGTGTAGACCATCGCATCGAGCGGGTTGGAGACGACGATCACGATGGCGTTAGGCGCGTATTTCTTCACGTTCTCGCTGACGGACTTGACGATCTTCACGTTGATATCGATCAGATCGTCGCGCGACATGCCGGGCTTGCGCGGCACGCCCGCCGTGATGACCACGACATCCGAATCAGCGATGTCTTCATAGTTGCTCGTGCCTTTGATGGCGCAGTCGAAGCGTTCGATGGGAGCGCATTGGGCCAGGTCGAGCATCTTGCCTTTGACGACGTTCTCAGCCGCGGGGATGTCAAGGACGACGATATCGCCCAGTTCTTTCGAGGCGGCCCACAGGGCGCAGGAAGAGCCGACGTTGCCGCCGCCGATGATGGTGATCTTTGCACGCTTGGGCATGGAGAAATCCTTCTGATCTAGGAGTCGGTTGGGGCGGTCATGATAATGCAAGTTGGGGGCGATGCCAGCGATGGGGGACGGGGGGCACCTGTTGGAGCC
>JBBDXA010000254.1:0-8501 GCA_040902585.1 Phycisphaeraceae bacterium | reverse complement strand
GCCGCTTGCGGCTTAGCAGCGGACCTGCCTATATTCCCGGCCAATCGGCGACGCGGGGATTGCTAAGCCGCAAGCGGCTCGATGAACCGTGGTTGAAAGTTGGAACTTCGCTAGAATCGCGGCCATGCCGCACGAACTGGAAGGAAATCTTCTCGCAGCCGACGCACGTATCGCCATCGTTGTCGCCCGCTTCAACGACTATGTCACCAAGCACATGCTCGACAACGCGGTGCGCGCCTGGCATGCCCTGGGCGGGCGCGATGAGAACATCACCATCGCTCACGTGCCCGGCTCCTTCGAGCTGCCCGTCACCGCGCTCAACCTCGCGCAGACGAAACAGTATCACTCCATCATCTGTCTCGGCTGCGTCATCCGCGGCGAGACAGATCACTATGATCACGTCGTCGAACAGACCGCCAAGGGCATCAAGGACGTCGGCGTCAGCACCGGCATTCCCTGCATCTTCGGCGTGCTCACCTGCGACACGCTGGATCAGGCCATCAACCGCGCCGGCGCGAAGATGGGCAACGCGGGCCGCACCTTCATGCTCGCGGGCATCGAGATGGCGAACCTCATCAGGAAGATCAACCCCTAGCCGCTCGCGGCTTCGCGCGACACTCGCCACATCGCATCGAATCTCCACCGCCATCTCGCTTCACCCCATCACCACCGCTACACTACCCGCGTGAGCAAACGAACCGACATCCGACGTCTGGCCATGCAGGCCCTTTATCAACTCGATCTTCGCGGCGAACAGGACCGCGATGCGATTCTCGATGCCCTGTGCGAAGACGCGGACGACGCGGCCCTGGGCACCGAAGCCTTCAAGCTCGCCGAGGCCGCCTGGCAGTTGCACGATCAGACTGATGCACTGGCCACGCAGCTCGCCCCGGACTGGCCCACCTATCGTCAGCCGCCACTGGATCGGGCGATTCTTCGACTTTCCTATTACGAGATCACTTCCGAGCGCGCCCCGGTAAAGGTCGCGATCAACGAGGCCGTCGAACTCGCCAAGGCGTTCTGTGCCGAGCACAGCCCGGCCTTCATCAACGGCGTGCTCGACAAAATGGCCCGCGGCGAGAAGGGTGATGCGTTTGAAGAAGGCGAAGCGGAAGAGAAGCCGTTGTCGCCCGAGGCCTGGCTTGCCGATGCGGTGAAGGACGCGGGAGAGTCGCCGAAGTGATCCCTCGCACCTCGGAGTGTTCCTGACTCCTGTCCCCTGTCCCCTGTCCTCTGTCTCCTCTCCCTTCAGCCCGTCGCGATCTTCCGACGCAATCGATCGAGGCGATCAATCGGATACAGCGAGAAGCACCAGTCTCGCTTCTGCCCGACGCGCTGATTTTCCAGGCCAACCATGGCTTGATCAATCCCGGATCGGGCGTTCGCCATGAGTTGCGGGTGCGACGCGGCGAGCGATGCGTTGATGTCATGCAATTCGCGGAAGGCCGTCCGCCGCCGTTGTCGATCGCGGTCGTCATCCATGTGCGTCAAGATTGCATTCTTGCGCGCGGCGAGATTGAAATCGGCCTCGCCGCTCGTCACGAAGCGCTCCACATTGTGCGGCAGATGATGAGCAAACCAGATGGCCCTGTCCACATCCTTACGTTCAGCAAGCGGCACACCATCAAACGGCAGAAACACATCCGCACTCACGACCGCCATCGGCGCGAGGGAAATGCCTGTCCACGCATTCCACCACTGCTCCATGATCTGGTCGTACACGCCGCCGCCTGAGCCGTGAATGAACAGCTCGCAGAAGTAGG
The DNA here is from genome assembly GCA_040902585.1 of Phycisphaeraceae bacterium. Lineage (GTDB taxonomy): Bacteria > Planctomycetota > Phycisphaerae > Phycisphaerales > Phycisphaeraceae > JBBDXA01. The sequence continues at coordinate 6,738 of JBBDXA010000254.1, read as the reverse complement.
CCCGCATCAGGGCGGTCAGCAGCAGGGCACGCGGCGCGAGCGGTATGGAAACAGGTTCGCCTGACTCCAGCGTGAGGATCGGCTTGCGGTCGGAAAGGTCTGCGAAGACCCGCTGCCTGGGCTGGCGATCGGCAAGAGCCCAGAGCGGAAGCTCGACGCGGTGAGGTTCCACGAGCAGCGGACGAATCCCTGCTGCCGGTTGAGCCGCGACAGCTTCGTTGAAATGTTGAACGCAGCGCTTCGCATCGTCCAGCATGTGACTGACCAGCGATCGCGCGGCCGGCTTCTCCAAGAGCTGCGAAGAGAGCAATGATTGAAACGGCTGCACATGTCCGCGCAGCATGTCGGTCATCACCGCAACCATCTGCTGATCGAGCGAGCCTTCGCGCGGGGCGCGTTTCCAGGCGTGAACCAGTCGATCGACATTGACGCCTTGCGGAAGGGTGTTCGCCTCGGCCGCTTCAGTCAGCGTTCTCACCGCATGATCAGGATCAATCGCAGGCTGCACGCACGTCGGCAGTGTCGCGTCGCAGGGGCCCAGATGAATGGCGCGCGTTCCGGCACGATCACCATCAATGACAGGCAGCTCGATGCGCGTGGCGTCAACCGTATCGTGATTCACCCAGACGTTGAGAACGCGGCCACCCGGCTTCTGCGCGAAGGCATCGACGGCGTAATACTTGGCGAGAATGCCCGGATGCCAATGCCAGAGCTGGTGGCCGGTTGCGATGGCGCATTGCTCGCGCAGTGGACCTTGATGCCACTGCGACATCGGCGGATCGATCTTCACTTTCATCTCAGGCTGCGGCATCAGGCGGCATGATAGGGCGAACGTTCACAGCATTCCGTGGATATCATTGACCGAGGTGCCCCATGCCTCTCCACAGCACGCCTTGCGCTATAATCCGAGCATGACCTCCGAGAATTTCCAGCATATCGTTGACACACTATTTGAGCGTCGCCCGTTTCGGCCGTTTACGGTGGTTCTCGCCGATGGTGAGCGGTTCGAGGTGGATCATCCCCGTGCGATGGTGACGCGAGATGGTGTCGCCGTCTTTCTCGCTCCCGGCGGCATTCCTGTATGGTTCGATCATGACAGCGTCACGCAAGTGATCGGCGACGCGGCGGGATCGGCGGCTTGAGCCTTTCTAAGGTCAAGTCCTTGCCCGATGACGAGGCTGCCGAGCAATAAGTAAGTCCCATCGTTATGTTTCGCCAATTGAAAACCCCGCCTGTTCAGCGGGGTTCAGTTCGACGTTCTCATCATTTGTCGTGCGTCTCACCCGCCCTTGGCCGCGCCTTCCAGCACGGTCTTGGTCACGCTATCCGGCACCTGGCGGTAGTCCAGCGGTTCCATCGTGTAGCTCGCGCGGCCCTGGCTCATGCCGCGCACCGCGGTGGCGTAGCCGAACATTTCGCTCAACGGGCACTCGGCCGTGAGGATGCGGGTGTTCGACCGCTGCTCGCTCTCCATGATGATCCCGCGGCGACGGTTCAGGTCGCCCGTCACGTTACCCATGAACTCGTCAGGCGTCGTGACCAGCACCTTCATGATCGGCTCCAGCAGAATCAACCCCGCCTTGCGGCAGGCATCGCGCATCGCCAGGATGCCGGCCTGTTCAAAGGCGATCTGCGAAGAGTCCACATCGTGGTACGAACCGTCGATCAAGGTCACCTTCACGTTGATCAGCGGGTAGCCGGCGAGGATGCCGCTCTTGACCGCTTCCCGGCAGCCGTACTCGACCGATGGAATGTATTCCTTGGGAATGCGGCCCTGAACGACCTTGTTCTCGAACGACATGCCGTCTTCGTAATCGAGCTCCTGCGCCTCAGCTTCTTCCCTGGTGCAGGGTTCGACCTTGATATAACAGTCGCCGAACTGACCGCGACCGCCGGACTGCTTCTTGTGCAGACCGCGGGCTTCAGCGGTGCCCTTGATCGCTTCCTTATAAGCGACGCGCGGGCGGCCGACGTTGACGCCGATCTTCATGTCACGCTTGAGCTTCGTCGTAATGATGTCCAGGTGAAGTTCACCCATGCCCGCGATGATGGTCTGGCCGGTCTCTTCATCGAAGTGAGAACGGAACGACGGATCTTCGCGGCGAATGGTCACCAGCGCGTTGCCGAGCTTGTCCTTGTCGGCCGAGGTCATCGGCTCGATGGACATGGAAATCACCGGCTCGGGGAAGTCCATGCGCTCGAGCACGATCGGATCATCAATGTCACACAGCGTTTCGCCGGTGATGGAGTTCTTCAGGCCGACGATCGCGACGATATCGCCCGCATCGGACGTGTCGCGGGGGATACGTTCCTTCGAGTGCATCTCGAAAATACGGCTGACGTTCTCCTTCTTGCCGTTGTTGCTGTTGAGGACGCGGCTGCCCCGCTCCAGCGTGCCGGAGTAGATGCGGCAATAGGTCAGGTCGCCGTGCTGATCGCTGACGACCTTGAACACCAGGGCGGAGAACGGCGCGGTCGGATCGTGGGGCCGCGTGAGCTTCTTGGTCTTATCCGTCGGGCTGACACCCTGCACCGGCGGGACTTCCATCGGGTTGGGCAGGTAATCGATGACGCCGTCGAGCAATCGTTGCACGCCGACGTTGCGAAGGGCCGCGCCGCAGAATACCGGGTGAATCTGGATCGCCAGCGTGCCCTTGCGCAGGGCGGCCTTGATCTCCGCTTCGGTCGGCTCCTCGTCAGCGAGGTATTTCTCCATCAGGCGGTCATCGCACTCGGCGGCCTTCTCGATCATCTGCTGCCGCCACTTCTTGCTCTCGTCGAGCATATCCGCGGGGATGTCGCGCTCTTCAACTACCGCACCGAGCGATTCGACCTTGAAGTAGTAGGCCCGCATGTTGACGAGGTTGATGATGCCCAGCAGGTCATCGCCGTGACCGATGGGAAGCTGCACCGCACAGGCATTGGCACCGAGGCGCTCGCCGATCGAGTTGAAGCTGAAGATGAAGTCCGCGCCCAGCTTGTCCATCTTGTTGATGAAGCAGATGCGGGGGACGTGGTACCGCTCCGCCTGTCGCCAGACGGTCTCGGACTGGGCCTCGACGCCTTCCTTGCCGTCGAACACCACGACCGCGCCGTCGAGTACGCGCAGCGAGCGTTCGACTTCGATGGTGAAGTCCACGTGGCCGGGCGTGTCGATCAGGTTGATCGTGTACTCATTGCCTTCGTGGATCCAGGGGCAGGTGGTGGCGGCTGACTGGATGGTGATGCCGCGCTCCTGCTCATCCTGGAGCGAGTCCATGGTGGCGGTGCCGTCGTGGACCTCGCCCATCTTGTAGTTCTTACCGGTGTAAAACAGGATGCGCTCGGAGACGGTGGTCTTACCGGCGTCAATGTGTGCACAAATACCGATGTTGCGGAGACGATCGAGACGGGCCATGGCTGGTCCTCAGGGGAAAAGGGTGAGATTTCGGTGGGGAAACGCAGGCGGGAATTTCAGGCGAGGTTGACAGTGGATCGTCCGATCACACCCGGGCCCATGACAGGGCCGGCGGACCGGGGAGCGTTGCACCCCCTTGGGGAGAATATGAGAGGGTCGTCGGTCATAATCCAAACCATCCTGTTTCGATCCCGCCTGATTCGATCCATCCTGATTCGATCCATCCTGCTTCGATGCAGCGAATCCGATCCATCGGATCCGTTCAACCTGCGAATGCACTACGAATATCGACCGCTTCAGGGTGAAGCGTTCACTGGGAGAGCCCGATCGCGATGATACCGCCGGAAAACGCCGATTCGGGAAGACCTAAAAGGGTAGCAGGACCGATATCCTTGTCAAGCGTTCGGGTCTGGACCTGCCTGCGGCAAACCAGGGAGGGCAAGGGCGGTTCGGCGGTCGGGAAGCGAACCGGCTATTTGCGAATCGCCGGGGGTGCGGGTACACTTCGCGGCTCGACTGACCCTGACCTGACCGTCAATCCCAGCGGAGATTCACACGTGGTTCGTATTCGACTCAAGCGCATCGGCCGGCCTCATCGTCCTTACTACCGCGTTGCCGCCATGGATCAGCGATCCCCGCGCGACAGCAAGACCATCGAGGAATTGGGCACCTACGACCCGATCAACAAGGATGAGTCCAAGCAGGTCAATATCAACGTCGAGCGCATCATGTACTGGATCAGCGTCGGCGCTCAGCCATCGGACACGGTCAAGGGCCTGATCAAGCGCGCGGGCGCCCAAGCCAAGAGCGGCTCCGCGGTCGCCTGATACGTTGTCATTTCAATTGAGTTTGATCAACAGCCTTCCCCTCGTGGAAGGCTGTTGTTGTATGGAGGGGAAGCAAGGGGACACCATCAAGCCCGATGGCGAGGCTTTGCGAGCCGTCGGGGTATCAGACTTTCCGTCGCGCGGCATATCCCGGTCCCCCGATTCCCCCGATACCCCGACGGCTCGCGGACTCGCCATCGGGCTTGGTGGTGGAACACTTGATTTGCCACTCCGATTCCTGATTCCGCTACGATCAATCTCATGACCTACGCAGTGATCTTCGACATCGACGGTGTGCTTGTTGATTCTTACGAGCCGCACTTTGAAAGCTGGCGGGTGCTGGGTGATGAACTCAAACAGCCTGTCACGCGCGAAGCGTTTGCCGCGAGCTTCGGGCGCACGAGCAAGGACATCATTCATCTCTGGTGGTCCGCACACTTCGGTGACAAGCTGACCGATGCCCTCGTGCGCGAACTCGACGAGCGCAAGGAAGCAGCTTACCGCGAGGTGCTGCGCGTGAGTAAACCGGTGATGCCCGGAGCGGTGGAGTTGATCGACGCCCTGCATGCGGATGGTTTCAAGCTTGCCGTCGGTTCATCAGGGCCGCCGGAAAATGTGGCGCTGTCGCTGGAGTTGCTTGCGCGTGAAGCGAAGTTCGCAGCCCGCGCGACGGGCATGGACGTGACCCGTGGCAAGCCTGATCCGCAGGTGTTTCTCATCGCCGCAAAGAAGCTGGGCGTCGAGCCTGCGCGCTGTCTTGTCGTGGAAGACGCACCCGCAGGCGTCGCGGCGGCGAAGGCCGCGGGCATGGCGTGCGTCGCGCTATTGGGCACCGCGCCGGCGGAGAAGCTCAGCGCGGCGGACAAGGTCGTGGCGAAGTTGAGTGAGGTGAATCCGGGTGTGATGCGAGCGTTGATTGATGCGCAGGCGAAGCAAGTCTGATCAGATCCGGACTTACAAAGTCCGGCTCTGATCAATACCGCCTCACTCCGCCTTCAGATTCGCCAGAATCTGCTCCACCACGCGGCTGAGGTATTCGTGTTTCACCTTGCTCGCCATTTTGATATCGCTCAGCGCGGGGCGGGCGGCTTCGCCCATTTCATCGAGCACCAGGGCGGCCGCGAGGCTTTCCCAGTTGTCTTTGCTGGCGAGAACATCCGTCAGGACCGGCAGCGCGCCTTTCACATCCTTGTGCAACCACAGGGCGCGGGCGGCGGCGACGCGGACGGTGGGGGAGTTGTCTTTCTCGGCGACGTTGATGAAGGTTTTCGTATCGACCTTGGAGTCTTTCTGGAGTGAAAGCTGCGTCAGGCCGACGACGGCCCAGTAGCGGACGGCGGGGTGCTCCGCGCCTAATCGCTTGTTCAGTTCGGGAATCGCTGACGGGCCATTCTCATAGAGCGTGGCCGTCTCGCGCAGGTCCCGCACCAGGGCAGCGCCGCCGCTCTTACGCAGAATCTCCCAGTGGCTGCCGGCCTTCGCGGCTTCCTGATTCATGATCGGCTCAGGCAGGAACGCCAGGTCCAGCGTGTCTTCCTGCCATTTCTCCAGGGCAGCCCGCATGCGCTTGAGCGTGGCCTGATGCTCGGGAGCTGCGGCAAGGTTGTTGATCTCATGCGGATCAGCTTCGGAGTCGTAGAGTTCCTCAATCGGTTTGCGCTCGCCCATGAACAGCTTCGCGCCGGGCGGCAGCGTGCCTTCCGCCTCGGCGCGGCGAAGTTCCTTCATCACGTTGCCCTTCTCGCAGTAGCCGATGACCTGGTCGTAAGGCTTCCACGGTTCGAAGTTGCGGATGTAACGATATTTCTTGTCGCGGGCGGTGCGGATGATGTCGTACCGTTCATCCATGCGGTCGCGGGCGCCGAAGACATACTCGCGCGGCTGCGAAAGTTCCTTCCCAAGAAACGCCCGGCCATGAGCGTAGTCAGGCACTTTCACTCCCGCGAGATTGAGCACGGTCATGCCCAGGTCCGGGCCGAGGATGAGTTCATCGGTAACAGTGCCAGGTTTGCCCTGGGCACCGACGCGGAACTTTTCCGGGATGCGCACGAGCAGGGGAACGCGTGTGCCTGAGTCGTAGAGCCAGCGTTTGGCGCGGGGGAGGCCGTCACCGTGGTCGGACCAGATGAAGACGATGGTGTCTTCCGCCAGGCCTTCCTCTTCGAGTTCCTTGAGCATCTTTCCGATGAGGTTGTCGACGAAGGTGATCGAGTCGTAGTTCTGGGCCCAGTCCTTGCGGACGAGCGGCGTGTCCGGGTAGTAGGGCGGAAGCGTGAGTTTGGAAGGATCGTGTTTTTCGATGCCGGGGAAGGCGCGGCCGCCGTGAAACTGACTTTCGTGCGATTGCGTGTAGTTGAAGACGGCGAAGAAGGGTTGGCCGGGCTTGCGGTTTTTGTAGTGAGCTTTGCCGCTGGATTCATCCCATGCGTTTGCGCCGGGATTGAAGTTGTAGTCCTGCTTGCTGGCGTTGGTGCAGTAGTAGCCGGCGTCGCGGAGGAACCTGGTGAAGGGTTG
>JBBDXA010000253.1:9601-11267 GCA_040902585.1 Phycisphaeraceae bacterium | reverse complement strand
CAAGCTCCGAAGACTCCGCTTGCCCATGGCACCCCAACTGACCCAAACTGATCATCCCACATAATAGGGTCACGCCCAAGTTGAACGGAACCAGCGCGGATCACTCCTCCTCGGGCGAGAGCAGATCCTGCGCGAGGGTGATCAACCGCTCCAGGCGGACGGGCTTGAGCAGATAGCCGTCCACCTTGAGCATCTCAGCGTACTGCTGGTGCCGCTTGCCTTCGTTGGCCGTAACCATGATCACGCGCGGCGGACTAGGCAGCACTTTGACCTTCTCCAGCACGAGAAAGCCGCTGCGCTTGGGCAGCATCATGTCAAGCACGACCAGCTCGGGCGGATCGGTCTCGCAGATGCGGACCGCGGTGTTGCCGTCCGAGCAAGTCTGCGTCTTGGCACCTTCGGCGCGGAGAGCATGTTCAATGCTGTCACGCACCTCGGGGTCGTCATCGACGATGAGTATCTTGCGTTCGGTCAGACGGGCCTGGGCAGTTTCGTCAAGCATCACGGGGAAAACTCCAGTCTCTATTTGTCGGAGGTTGGTCAGTTCGGATTATTCTCCCGCGCACAGGCCGCAGGTCAAGCGGTACCGCCGCGGGGGCTGTCGGGATCGCCCACCAGCGGCATTTGCAGTTGATTCATCAGCTCACCGGTCATCCAGGGCAGCGACTCCAGTTTACGCCGGAAATCGTCAGGCATCGGCTCGCCCCTCTCCTCCCACACGGGCCTGTTCTTCCACCTTCGATGCATCCACAAATACTGCTCGGGGCAGCGGCGGACCATGGTTTCAATTGCGCGGGTGTAGCGGGCTGTCAGATAGTAGACCGGATCGGGCTGCGAGTGCCAATCCTGAGGCCGGATGATGTCCACCACGCTGATCTCATGCTGAAATCCTTCGCCCGTTCGCCGGCACATCCCGCAGATCACCGGCACGTCTCGCTTCGTCGCCAGCGTTGCAATCGACCGCGACGTGCTGGCGAGCCGGTTGAAGTACGGCACGAAAATGCCGCGCCTGCCCGAGTCCTGATCGGCGACAAAGCCCAGAATCCCGCTGGCCTTGAGCACCCGGGTCATCTGGAAGTTCGACCCGCGCTTGTCGATGATCCGTAAACCGCGCTGCTCGCGGACGTCCTTCACCCAGCGATCGATCAACGGGTTGTCAATCGGCCGGGCAATCGCATCAACGGGATAGCCGAGCAAGGCCTTGGTGAAGCCCAGCAGTTCCCAGTTGCCCACGTGGCCGGTGACCACGATCGCGGGCTTGCCGGTGTTGAGGTATTCCAAGGCGCGGCCCAGGTCGCCCAGCCTCACGTAGCGCGACCACGTGTCCGTTCGCAGCAGGCTCGGCGTCACCACCAGCTCGCCCGCCAGCTTGATCAGGTGCTCAAACGCCCCCTTGGCAATCTGTACGCGGGCGGCCTGCGACAACTCGGGCATCGCATGCGCCAGGTTCTCCATGATCCTTCTGCGATGCTTCGGCACCAGGCGATAGCCCGCCCTGCCGATGCCGCCTAGCAGGCGCAGGACTTCATCCACGTGGCCGATCGCCATGAGGAACCCCACCATGCGGATGGCGAAGTACTGCGACCAGCGGGCGATGAATCCGATTCTGCGAGCCATAAAGGCGAAGCCCTGCGGGGATGATGAACTCACCCAATAGAAGTGGGGC
>JBBDXA010000253.1:0-9591 GCA_040902585.1 Phycisphaeraceae bacterium | reverse complement strand
GACTGGCTGTACGGGGGCACGTCGTGTTCACGGTGTCAGCCTGCGCGGCGGGCGATCACTTCTCCCAGCGTTCGTAGTGACCCACCAGCGTCAGGAAGCGATTCTGATTCAGGATCGGAATGCGAAGGAGGCGGGCTTCGCCTTCGAGCTGGATGAACTTGCGTTCCTCCGCTTCGAGGGCCGCGATGGCTTCGATCTGGTCCGGCGTCATGTTCGAGCGATCGCCGCCGGGGACTTCCGGCCGTTTGCCCAGCACGAGGAAGTCAACCTCGTAGGTCATCTTGTCGACCACGATGCCGCCCCACTGCTGGATCATCGACTTGATGCGGCGCGTGTCAGACGCGGTGGGCCGGCCGTCGTTGTCGATATCAAACTCGCCGTACACATAGAAGCGGAAGGTGCGGTACTTGTCGTACACCACGTTGGCGATGATGTCATCTTCAAACACCGTCGCGCCACGCTCGAGTCGGACGACGCGGCATTCGCTGCTGCGATCCTTGACCTTGCTGACTTCGATCGTCGCCTTGCCGCGGACGGCATTGAACTGATCCTTCGTCACGCCCTTCTTGCGGTCGAAGACTTCAAACGTCAGACCGATCAACACACGATCGTTCTTGCCCAGATCGATGGTGACCAGGTTGTCCTGCGGGATGGTCGAAAGGACACGCCCATCCACCTGCGTGGAAGCGTCGATCTCGGAGCCGGCGCCACCGGGGTTGATCTGCGCCATGAGCTCGCCGTTTCGCTGTACCTGCTCGCGGTACTTCGCATCGAGCGTGGCCAGTTCGGTCTCCAGCTTGCTGACCTGCTCGGCGAACTGGGCGGCCGCCGTTTCCTGTTCGGTCTTCAGATCGGCGAAGGTCTTCTGAGCGGTGGTCGCCGCCGCGTTGGCGGCGGTGCCGATCTGCGTGACCAGTTGAGCGCGGGTCTGATCCGCGTCGCGGAACTGGGCCTCCATCTCGCCCTTGGCTTTTTCCAGGGCCGTCAGCTTGTCCTTCACTTCAGCCAGATCGCTGACGAGCTTGGCGCGTTGCGTCGCCAGAGTATCGACATTGGCGCGCAGGCCACCGATGTATTGGAACAGGTCTTCGAACTCGACTTCCGGACTGTTGGAATCAGCCGGGTCTTTCTTCAGTTTCATCGTGACGAGGAAACCGTCCAGGCTGTCGATGGTCACCATCTTGTCCTCGATGATGCGCATCAGACGCTCGCGCTCGCTCATCAGGATGCCGACGACGCTGGTCGGCGACTTGCTGTCGCGCACTGACGTGAGCAGCGTGCGGACCGGCTCCAGACTCTGCTCCCTGTCGAGGACGTACTTCTTCAAGTCCGTCGTGGCGGTGTCGGTCAACTTGACCTGTTCCTGGTAATTGGTGTAGGCGACGATTGCCGCGCCTGCGCCAGCCATGAACAGAATGACGAAGATCACCAGCGCGACTACAACGCCAGTACCGCCGCGTGCTCGAGCAGCCATGAGTGACTCCTTTGGGGAAGGGTCGTGAAGGAAGGAACGGACCTGGACTGCGGCGAGGGGTTCGCCGGCCAAACGCTCGTTAGTGCATTCTGTGGCGGGAGTAGCGAATTGTCAAGCGGCGGGAGGAAAAAGTTCTTCTTCCCAGCCGCTTGCGGCTTAGCAACTTCCCCACCCACCGCCCCCGACCTTACCCCGCGACTTCCACCATCAACTCCACCTCCACGGTCGCCCCCAGCGGCAGCACATTCACCCCCACCGCCGCCCGCGCGTGCCTGCCCGCTTCGCCGAAAAGCTCGCCAAGCAGTTCGCTCGCTCCATTGGCGACCTTCGGTTGCTCCGTAAACCCGTTCGCCGAGGCCACGAACACGCCCACGCGAACGATCCGCACCAGCCGCGACCAGTCGCCGCCGATCATGTCGCCCACCACCGCCAGCCCGTTGAGCGCACACTGCTTCGCCGCCGCCTGCGCCGCCTCCAGCGTCACATCCGTCGGCACCACGCCCGTCGCCAGCAGCTTGCCATCGAGGAACGGCAACTGCCCGCTGACGAAGACGAGGTTCCCCGTTCGCACCGCGGGCACATACACCGCCACAGGCTTGGGGGCGGCAGGCAGCTTCAGGTTCATCGACGCGAGTTTGGCGTTCAGGTCCATGAAAGGAGGCTATCGCGAAAGGGAGAGATTTGAAAGTGCGGCAAGCGAATGCGGCGAGCCAATGACGACGGACTCGATGTGATGCACTATCTCCGCCTTCGATCAACTCTGCGTCTTGGAAGGAGAAGGACGAGAAGTCCCGCAAGGTTCAGAACGAGACCGACGACGAGAAAGAACACGAGAGCCAAACCAGCCAGATCAGGGAAAGCGGCTTGACCCGCTTCGGTGCTCATTCCCCAGATGCTGACCGCCATGAGCGCAGTGCCGAGCGAAAAGAGAACGGTGCTGGGCATGGATTCCAATCCTGCACAAGGCGACTGTGCGCCAATAGCACCACTTTCGGGAGGGTGCTCCCCACCGTGAAACATGATCACTTTTCGCCCTGCACTGCGGGCATAAGATCGTTCATCTCTTCGATCCGCAACATGCGAATGTCGCGGATCGAGGCGGAGAACCAGGGCAGCGCGTGTGACAGGTCGATCGCCGCCAGGACGCAGGTGACCGCGTTGATCGCTTCGCCTCCGAAGTAAACGCTGCCCTGCTGCCAGGTAAATCCGTGCTTCACAAGTACTTTGCGGATTTCAAGGTATGCGTTGTTGTAAGGATCGCCGTAGTTGCTGCGCAGGGCTTCGATGTCCATGTCGAAAGCAATCGCGTACATCGGGCGCTCCGCACTGGTGGTGAACCTAGCGGGAGGAAAGGTGCTGGGACTGGTGGTGGAAATGGGTGACATGGTGAGTCCTTGCAAGTCCGTGCGCCAATAGCACCACCCTGTCGGGATGGAGCTCTCGGGATGGCTCACTCCTTTTTCGCTTCAGGCTTCGGCGCGTCCTTCGCCGGCGGCGCGACCGAATCGAAGTAGCGCTTGATCGCATCGTGATAGCCCGGCGGCACCTGCTCCTGAATGATCGCTTCCGCCACCCCCTGCTTCACGTCCTTCACCGCTTCCTGATACTTCGCCTTCGACTCGCCGGCCTCGGGCAGTTCATTCGTCTTCCAGTCCAGCAACGTCTTGCCTGCTTGCAGGTGCGACTTGGATTTTTCACTCTTGAAACCCGCGTTGATATCAGGCCCTTCAGGCGGCTTACCGCCGCGACCCTGGCCTTCGCCGCCCGTGCCGCCCTGGCCGTTGCTCGGATCGCCCTGGCCGTCGCCCTGACCATCGCCCTTCTGGCCCTGGCCCTGACCCTGGGCAAGTTTGTCGCCCTCGCTGCCGGTGCCGCCTTCGCCTTCCTGGCCGCCACCGAGCTTCTTGAAAAGCTCCGCGTAGTCCTTCATGTTTTCACACTGGCCGGTCTGCGAGCCGTCGGCCTTGTCCTGCGAGTTGGCCTGCTTGGCGTTCTGGATCGCCTGCATCGCTTCCTCAAGCGACTTCTGATCGCGGATGGACTGGGCCATCTGCTCCAGTTCCTTCTCGCTGAGGTTCATCGATTCCTTCAGGGCATCCATCGCCTGTTCCTGCGTCTGCTTGTCGCCTGACTGCGCGAGCTGTTCCAAGGCCTGCTTGAGCGATTCACTCAGCTCTTTGCTGGAGCCGTTGTTCTTGGTGAAGTCGTTCATCTCCTGGATGCGCTTCTGCATTTCCTGTTTGATCTGGTTTTTCTCCGCGCCTTCAGCCTTGTCCATCTTCTCCGCGAGCTTCTTGAGTTCCTGCACTTCCTTCTGCATGGCGTCGGTCTTGCCCTCGGCCAGTTCCTTCTTCCATTCCTGCGTTTTCTGCATGTTGGCGACGCCGCCAAGCTGCTGAGCCATGCGGTCGCGCTGGGCTTCGCGGTTTTTCTGTTCGTTCAGCTCGCGCCACTTGTCGCTGATCTGCTTCTGCTGCTCGGTGAGCTTGGCGATGTTCTTTTCCTTTTCATCCTTCTTCAGCTCGTTGAAATTCTTCTTCAGCTCATCGAGCATCTTCTGCACCTCGGCTGAGGTCTTGGCCGTGAGGTCTTCCTTCTCAAGGGCTTCGACTTTGGCCTTGGTTTCGACCTTCTGCTGCTCGAGCCGCTTGATGCGCTGGGCGGTCTCCTTTTGTTCCTCGTGCTGGCCGAAGAGATCCATCGGCTTGAGGAAGGCAGCCCCGACGCAAAGGAGCGCCAGTGCGATGATGACATAGCTCAGTCGATTCCACGGGTTCCAGGGCACGACCACCTGCGGCCGCACCTGCGTGGCCTGCTCCATCGCCGCGGCGGTGACCAGCGGTTTGTATTCGCCCGGCGCGGTGCTGAGGGTCGCGGCTGTGAGGAAAAGGTCTTTGGTGTTCATGCGCACATCGACGAGCCGGGCAGCTTCCTCTTGGGTGATGCCTCGGTGAATCGTCAGGGCGAAGAGGATCGCGGCGAGCGGGACGAGGCCGACGGAGAGGATGTCGCGATAGTCGCCGTCGCCGAACCACCAGTCGGGGAGCAGGCCCAGGACATGAGAAAGGAGGAAGAGCAGTGCGTAGACGCCGGCGAAGATGAGGGCAAAGCGAAACGTCCACAGGCCCAGCGAAGCAAGCCGGCTGCGAGTGGCGACGCGCTTGAAGAGATCGTTCGGGTTGCTGGGCATGAATGGACTCCCTGCCGAAGGCGGAAACTTTCACTCAAGTATAGCGGCCTGGCGTGATAGAAGGTTTATCGACCTTGTGGAATGGACGCAGGAGGAGGCGGCGGGTTTGGGAGCCCAGGCAAAACCGGACGTTTTTCCCTTTTTTTTGAGGCGGGTTGCCAAGCGGCAATCAGCCACTAAAATCCCTCCTCCTGACCAGACGTTTGCGAAGCAATTCGTGACCGCGTCCGACGTGGCCCCATCGTCTAGCCTGGTCCAGGACACCAGGTTTTCATCCTGGTAACACGGGTTCAAATCCCGTTGGGGTCACTTGAAGCTTCCGACTCGCTCGGGAGTGTACGAACTACCCCCGCACCGCGCGGGGGTTTTTCTTGCGCCAATCATCGCGGCCTCCACCGGGCAGGGTCGATAATTCTCGCCAAAGGTTTATCATCTGGTTTTACCGCCCAGGGAAGGTCGGCCATGCTGCAACAGTTTGAAACCTCAACCCGCAGCCCCGGCGGTCCGGTACCTGACGGGCAACGGCACTGGAGCACGGGCACGTGGGTGCTTCTCACCATCGCTGCCCTCGCGGCGATCACCGGGCTGGCGATCTATGCCTACGTGGTGACTGCCCAGTCCATTCGCGAGATGGTTCGGCGTAACAATGAATCCGTCGCGCGGACTACGGGCGAACTGGTTCAAAACGATTTTCAAAGGAGCATTGCCCTGGCGCGGGCGATCGCCGGGCAGCCGACGCTGGTCGGTGCGGTGGCCCAGCGCAATCGCCGCGAGAAAGATGCTGCGCTCAATGGTGATGCGAAACCAGTGGTGGAGCTTCCTTCGGAGGCGAGTCCGGTTCGCGAGCGGTTGCAGGTGCTGGTGGAGTCCGAGCCGCGAATCGTTCGGGCGTATGTGACGGACACAGCCGGTCTGCTCTGGAGTGATTTTCCATTCGCGGCGGAGTCGATCGGGAAGAACTTCGCGGATCGTCCCTGGTTTGAGATTCTGACGCGTTCGAATTGGGAGCCTTGCGTGTCGGGGGTGTATCAGCGCAATGCCTTTTCACCGGGCACGAACATTCGACCGCTGGTCGTCGCGGTGGCGGTCCCGATCCAGGATGAGTCGGACCGGAACCTCGGGGCACTGGTGGTGCAATATCGCGTTGACCTACTGGCGGACTGGCTCAAGCAGATCGATCACGGGAAAACAGGGCAGGTGTTTGTGATCGATGAGAACCTGCAACTGGTGGCCCATCCGATGGTGCCCAGCGACGGGCAAGACGCGTTTCTGGCGTTCGGCTCAGCCTACAAGGAAGTCGCGCCGATCCGAGACACGCTCACCGGCGAGGCGTATATCGCCCGCACGCAGACGTATCACGATCCGCTCAATCGCGAGACGATGGTGGCGACGTTTCTCTCCGTGCAGGTCGGGAAACAGCGGTGGGTCGTCGTGGCGCAGCAGCCGGAGTCGGATGCCTACGCGCCGATCGGATCCCTGGCGGTGCGGATCGGCGCGGCCGGGAGCATCCTGGTGATGATCGTGCTGGCGGTGATGCTCAGACTCGGCAGCGCGGGGCGGGATGTTTCCGCGGCGATGCGGGCGGCCAACGATGCCAACCGGATGAAGAGCGCCTTCCTCGCCAACATGAGCCACGAGATCCGCACGCCGATGTCCGCGATCATCGGCTACACCGACCTGCTGCTGGATCGTTCGCAGGGCCCCAGCGAACGGCTCAACGCCATCAACGCCCTTCGCGCCAACGGCGATCACTTGCTGAACATCATCAACGACATTCTCGATCTCTCCAAGATCGAAGCCGGCGAAATGCAGATGGAGCGCATGCTCTGCTGCCCGTGTCACATCCTGGGCGAAGTGGCGTCGACCATGCGCGTGCGGGCCGCGGAAAGGAAGCTGAAGTTTGAAGTCATCACCACCGGCATGATCCCCGCGGTGATTCAGACCGACCCGACGCGCCTGCGGCAGATCCTCATCAACCTTATCGGCAACTCCATCAAGTTCACCCATGAAGGTCACGTGCATCTGGTGATGGAACTGATCCGTCGAGAAGGCGGCAAGGACAAGCTGCTTCAATTCCGCGTGGAAGACACGGGCATCGGCATGACGAGTGAACAGGTGAACAGGCTCTTCAAACCTTTTTCGCAGGCGGATTCGTCCACGACGCGCGAGTACGGCGGATCGGGTCTGGGCCTGAGCATCTCAAGGCAACTGGCGCGCATGCTCGGCGGCGATATCACCGTCCGCAGCGATCCGGGCAAAGGCTCCACCTTCGCTGTCACCGTCGACCCGGGCATGCTCGAAGGCGTGCGCATGATGAAGGACTGCTCCGAAGCCTTCGCGTCCTCCGAGCCGAAGCATGGAACCGACGCGCCCACGAAGCTCAGCGGACGCATCCTGCTGGCCGATGACGGCATTCATAATCAGCATGTGCTTTCGGTTTACCTGCGGCAGGCGGGGCTGGAACTGACGATTGCCGACAACGGGCGCATGGCCTGTGACCTGGCTTTGGATGCCGCCGGTGAAGGCAACCCGTTCGATCTGATTCTGATGGACATGCAGATGCCCGAGCTGGATGGCTACGGCGCGACGGCACGATTGCGCGACAAGGGTTTCACCGGACCGATCGTCGCGCTCACGGCTCACGCGATGGCCGGTGATCGGCAGAAGTGCCTCGCAGCCGGCTGCACGGATTACCTGGCCAAGCCCGTGAGCAAGCAGCTTCTGCTGCGGACGCTGGCGGGTTACCTGCACGTGAGTAGCGGTGCGATCACAGATGATGCTGCGCAAGCGATGGATGCGAATGCGGCCGGCGATGGTGCCAACGAAGTCGCAGTGAAAAGGCCTGCGCATGTCGCGAACACGCTGGTGCCGACATCCATCGACCCGGCCCTTCGCCCGATGATGGGTCGCTTCATCAGCGAACTGCCCGGGCATGTCTCGCGCATCGCCCATTCCGTTGAGAAGAAAGATTTCGAGGCCATCCGCAAGGAACTGCACTCGCTGCGCGGCGTGGCCGGTCTCTACGGACTGAATTCCATCACCGAACTGGCCGGCCGCATCGAAGACAGCCTGATTGAAGGTGAGGATGTGGATGAAAGCCTCGTGCAGCTTCACCTCTTCATCGATCTGGTTCGCAGCGTGGAAGGTTATGACGCGGCGAGTGAGTAGAATGGCGCGACAGGTGATGCGGGATTGATTCCCCTTCCAGGGAGGGGAGTTCGACCTCACCAGACCGCTTGCTCGCCGCGCCAAAACAGCCATGATGCCCCCTCTTTGAACGTTGTCACATCGCAACCTCGTCCGCGCCTATTCTGGCGGCTGCTTCAAGCAGCCGTCAGCGTGGCGATGCTGACGTGGCTCTTCACTCGCCCCGGATTCATCGATCATCTGGGCGAGGTCATCTTCACCGCAGACCCCGGTTGGATTGCCGGCGGCCTGCTGCTGGCGGGCATGGTGCAACTTCTGAACCTGTGGCGGTGGTACATCTTTCTGCGCATGGTCGGCGTACACATCCCCACGCGCGAAGCGACCGGCATCTTTTTCACCGGCCTGTTCTTCAACCTCTTCCTTCCCGGCGCGGCAGGCGGCGATCTCGTGCGCATCGCCATGCTCAAACGCCGCGGGTACGACATCGGCCGCAGCGCCCTTTCCGTCGTGATGGATCACGCCGCGGGCTCCGTTTCGATGATCCTCGTCGCCACCACCGCGATGGCGATGCGACACGACTGGCTCATGCGCGATGAGAACATCGCGGCGATCGCCGGCGGCATCTACATCTACTTGGGCGCGGTCACCTTTCTCATCATCCTGTCGCTCATCTTCTGCGCTGCTGGCGTGCCAAAACGTCTGCCGAGCTGGTGGCCGGGACGGGCGAGCGTGATCGAACTTTCGCATGCGTACTTTGAATGCGCCCGTCAGTGGCGCACCACGCTGGTGGCGATTGTCGTGTCTACGGTCATGCTGGTGTTGTTCTTTCTGATGTTCTTCATGGCGGCGCGGGCTTATGGCGTCAACGCGCCGGTGGTGGATTTCTTCGCGATGATGCCGACGATCGATATCATCTCCGGCCTGCCGATCAGCCTCGGCGGGCTGGGCGTGCGCGAGAATATCTTCGCGTACCTGATGGGCAGGCTGCTGGATGTTCCCGAAGCCACGGCGGCGGCGGTCTCGCTTTGCGGGTTCACGATGTTCGCCCTGTGGGGACTGCCCGGCGCGATCCTGCTCATGGTTCGCACCGGCGGCGCGCCATTGGCCGATGCCGAGAACCACGAACGTCAGCAGGCGGTCGAGCGCGCGGCCCAGCGCTACAAGGGCCGAATCATTCTCATCCGCTATGCCCGCGGCAAGATGCGATGGGACCCGGCCTACCCCGCTGTCGCGGCGCGGCTGTCGCGTTCGACACGCCCGCTTCTGGACATCGGCTGCGGCATGGGTGTGCTCACCGCTTACCTGCGCGAGGTCGGCGCGACGCAGCCGATCGTCGGCATCGAACTGAATCCCAGGAAGGTGAAACTCGCACAAGAGCGCGTCGCGGCGTTCTATAAAGATGCGACGTTTCAACAGGGCGATGCGCAGGCGCTGCCGGCGTTTCAGGGCGATGTCGTGCTGCTGGATGTGCTGCATTACCTGAGCATTGATGGGCAGAAGGCCCTGCTCGAAGCCGTGGCCGATCGCCTGCCACCGGGCGGAACGGCGATGATCCGCACCTCCTTCCGCGACGGCAGCCTGCGCTACTACGTGACGCTGATCGAGGAGTACGCGATCCGCCTGATCGGCTGGATCCGCGGCGGAGGGTGCCACTTCCCGACGCGCGAAGAAGTGGTCGCGCCATTTGAGAAGCGCGGGTGGGAGGTGAAGGTGGAACCGATGTGGGGCCGCACGCCGTTCAATAGTTATCTGATTGAGGTGACGCGGCCGGCGGAGTGAG
>JBBDXA010000252.1:0-11485 GCA_040902585.1 Phycisphaeraceae bacterium | reverse complement strand
CGGCCTTGACGCGCTGCTGCTCCGCCGTGTTCGCATTGGTCTCGGCGACACCTTTCTGCGTTATCGCCTCCTGGCGTGCCTTCTCTGTTCTCGTCTGCTCAGCGGTGATCGACCAAAAGTAAAAGAGCACTGCCGCGTTGAACACGACGAACAGCACGGCCACCAGCGCCACCAGTGGCTTGTGGCGGGCCAGCTTTTTCTTGAGGTAATAAGTGGCCGTCGCCGGCTGGGCGGAGATCGGTTCATGCCGCAGGTATCGCTCAATATCTTCCGCGAGTCCGCCGGCGGAGCCGTACCTCATGGAAGGCTGCTTCTCCAGGCACTTGAGCACGATGGCTTCCAGGTCGCGGTCGAGGTTGGCTTTGATGTTGCGTGGACGTTTGGGATCCAGTTCGATGATGCGTTTGGTCAGGTCGAATGCGGAGCCGGTCGTGTCGTGCGGGTGATCGTTGGTCAGCAGGCGGAACAGGATGACGCCCAAGGCATAAACATCTGTGCGGGTGTCGATCGAGTGCACGTGACCGGCGGCCTGCTCCGGGGACATGTAGGCGGGCGTGCCGGTGAGGTCGCCTTCCTGCGAGACGGTCAGGTGCTCGCCATCATCCACCAGCGTTTTTGCCAGTCCGAAGTCGAGCACAAACGGGTCGCCTTCGGGAGTCACCACGATGTTGGAAGGCTTCAGGTCGCGGTGGATGACGCCTTTGCGATGGGCAAATTCAACGGCACGGCAAACCTTCAGAAACACTTCGAGAATCGCCCGCTCATCAAGCTGATTCATCTCGACATGCTTGTCCAGCGGAACACCTGGCACCAACTGCATCGCGTAAAAATAGATGTTCTTCGCCAGTCCGGAGTCAAAGACTCGGGCGATATTGGGATGTTCCAGTGATGAGGCAAGTTCCACCTCGCGCTCGAACCTGCGACGGGCCTTGTCCGAGCCCAGGGCGCGAACAGACATGAGCTTCAGTGCCACTTCGCGGCGCGTGGCCAGTTGTGTCGCTCGATAAACCGCACCCATGCCACCTTGCCCAAGCTTGGCGATCACGTGGTAGCCATCAATGCGCGGGAATACGGTGGGGACTCCGTCAGATTGCGCGGATGAAGCCGCAACAGGGACGGGTTGAGCGGGAACAATGTGCGGCAAAGAAACCGAAGGCAAGGTCTGCGATTGTGTGACGTCCGCGTCCGGACCGTTGGAGGCGGGCACGGACGAGGCAAGCGTTGGATCATCTGGATCGGAAGGCATGGATTACCCCGCATATGAAACGTGCGGACGGGATTGTACTCAAAGGTGCGGATTGTCGGAGGTGTCTTCTTCTTCTTTCCTATGGCTGAATCGAGGTCGTGGCCAGATCGTTGATCGGGTGATCATGGAATCGCCTGCGTGACCTGCCACCAGAGAAAGATCATGGGCACGCTCGACGTTTGAAGCAGGCAGTTTGATCTTTGCGTCGTGGGACCGGCTGTGCACCCGCTGCCTCAGGGACATGAGCTGATCGCCCGCAACTGGATCGAAAGCACCGCCAAGGCTTGGGGATAGCCTTTGTTTGATTGAACATGTCGGGGTGATGCCCGCCGTCTGGAGTGTGGCTTCGGTAGAGTAGGGCGGCATTCAATGACGAGAACTCGTCCGCCTGATTCAATCCAGTCCACGGGAACTTTCATGCTGAACAAACTGCTGATCTCCGCACTCGCCCTGATCGTTTCACTGGTCGTGCCAGGGTCCTTGCTAGCCGGTGAACATCCAGTCCCCGAAAGTCCGCTGTGGTTGAATTATTCAGGCGCGAAGGGACCGGGCAATGGGAAGCTCATTGTGCTTATCGCCGCGGACCAGGAGTATCGCAGTGAGCAATCGATGCCGATGCTGGCGAAGATTCTCGCCCGGCATCACGGCTTCGACACGACGGTGCTGTTCAGCGTGAATGAGAAGAATGAGGTGGATCCCACCATGAAGATCCGCTGGGAAGACAAGACCGTGATGCACAATATCCCCGGATTGGAGCACCTGGACAAGGCGGACCTGATCATCCTGTTCAGCCGGCTCGTAACCTTGCCCGAAGATCAGCTCGGGCACATCTACAAGTACCTCGATTCAGGTAAGCCGATCATCGGTATCCGCACCGCGAACCACGGTTTCATCGGCTTCGACTACAAGAAAGACGGCAAGAAGATCAACTTCGGCGAAGATGTGCTGGGTGGTTCCTTCCGGGGGCATCACGGCCGATGGCACCAGGATTCAACCCGTGGCATTATCGTTGAAGAGAACAAGGACCACCCCGTCCTCAAAGGGGTGAGTGACATATGGGGCCCCAGTGATGTGTACCGCACCTACAAGGAAGGCGACAACCTGCCGGCCGTCTGTACGCCGCTGGTCTACGGGCAGCCGCTGATGGGACGCAAGCACGATGATGAAATCAATCCGAAGCTGATCGCGTTGCCGGTTGCGTGGGTCAAGACATGGACGGGCAACACGGGCAAGACGGCCCGCGTGTTTCACACCACGATGGGCAGTGCTCGCGACTATGAGAGTGCGGGCTTGCGTCGCCTGACAATCAATGCCGCGTACTGGTGCCTGAGAATGGAGAACCAGATCGACGCCCAGTCGAGTGTGGACATCGTGGGCACGTTCGACCCGCTTGAAAGTGGCTTCAACTACGAGAAGCTGAAGGTCGTGCCGCGAAAGGTGAGCTACTACAAGTAGATTTGCGTGAACTTATCTGCTCGGATGCACTGCTTCAACGATCTCGTGGAGGCTTGAAGCTTCAGTGCGAAGGACACGACGTGCGGTATCGCAACATTTGGATCAAGGAGCTGGATCTGGAGAAGCCGGAGACGGACTTCAAGGAGTAAATGCACCTCACCCCCCTACCGCCCCACCGCTAACCGGTAGTTTTTCGGTAGACCCGCAACACGAAGCGATCGCAACTGAATGTAAAACGCCGACTTCCTTACGCCAGCGGAGCAATTGAAGGGCAGGTCAGTACTTCGGCCATCATAAGATGGTGTACCCCCTCCTCCTCGCATGGTGTTCGATTCAGAACAGTCTTGCTCGCGGTGATCGCACTGGCGAGTTATCCCATCAACTGCTTGATCGGGCCCGTTTGATCCAACTTTTTGCGTGACATCTCCAGGTCAAGATCACCGTAGTGTTCAATCGGATTGCCGTGGGCGTTGAGCAGCGTTGTGTACCAATTGCCCAATGTCTTGTGTCCTTCGTTACCAAGATATGGCAAGCGTATGTAGCGGCCCGACATGTCGAGATTGCAGTTGTTGCCCGCCATGATGAGGAACGGGGATTCCAAGCCGATGCCATGGTGGGTTTCGCCGTTCTCCGGGAAGTACATGATCATCGTGTGATCAAACATCGTTCCCTTCCCTTCAGGAACCTGCTTGAGCTTATCGACGATCGTTTTGATCTGATTGACGTGACTGATTCGGATCTGCTCTCGGGTTTTCCAGGCGGGAACGCCACCGAAGGCTTCATCATGGCCCAAGGGGTGGATGCCAACGCGATCCGTTTCATTTCCCGGCAGACCTGTGATAGGCGTGCCCAGGTCGTCGATCGTATACGTCACCACGTTGGTCAATCCCGCCACTAGAGCTGCGATGAGTACGTCAGTCATGGCTGCCTGCTTCTCAGGTGTACTCGCATTCTGACCGCCGTCGGCATGGACGGGTGCAATCTCAGGCAGATGCCTGGCAAGTGAACTGGACATCGTGATCAGCTTCTTGTTGCGCTGGCGTATGGCCTCAATCGAATCGATGTGCATCTCCTGTCGCTTCTTCTCATGACCGCTGATGCCGCTTGCTTTCAGGCCCTCTTTGCTCTTCAAGAACGCCAGCATGTCATTGTCGGAATTCACAGCTTCTGGGTTCAGGACTGATTTGAACAGTTCGTTTCGTGCGGTCTCCGGGTCCGCGTAGCAGTAGTTTCGCGTCTGCGGGGCCGGTGCAGAATACCCATCGACAATGCCCGTGCGGCCGTCGGCGAAGGACAACTCGACGTGTCCAAACGGGGAGGGAAAGAGCTTGGCCAGTTCAAAATCGACCGTCGTTCGTTTGATGGCACTGAGCGTGTTTCGGTTCGACTTGAAGCAGCCCATGACGGAAGAGAATGAGTAGTGAACATTCTCACTCATCTTGGCGGAGAGCCCCTGCAGGATGGTCATGTGCTCCTTGTGCGCATCCAGGCCCCGCAGCCACTTGGGCAGTTCATGCTTGTCCAGATCCACTTCGAGCGGCTGCTTCTTCTCGTCAAGCGCCCTGTCCTTGTCAGAAAAATCGCGAAGGGCGATCTCGGCGGGACGGATACCGCTCGACTTGCGGATGAAGATGAAACGCTTGGGAATTCCCGCACTGCCTGTCGCAGCGAACACTTGATTGAAAGACGGTGCCAGGGCCATTGCCCCCGCGCCAAGCATCGATGTCTTTAAGAAGTCTCTTCGGTTGATGTCTTTTCTGTTGTGCATGGGTTCAGTTCTCTATGGCTTTGCGGTAGATGAACGAATCGGAAGTCAGGAGCGAGACGATGACGGCATCGAAGCTGCCGCCGCTGTCGACATAGGCCTGCTCGGCATCCATCAAGGTCTTCGAATCTGAAAGGACCTCGTTGCGGCCCATAAAGTATCGGAAGGCATGGCGAATGATGGACTGACGCACCCGTCGCGATTTGCCAAGACGCTCAGCCAGGTCGATCGCGTCCTTGACTTTGCCATCGAGCGAATCGTCTCCCGTCCCGCTCAGGTATCCCGTTGAATCGACCGGCAGCGTCTTGTAAATGTCCCGCGTGTCTTCGAGCAGCTTCCATTCATCCGGGTTCTTCTTAATTAAATTGTCCGGATATTCCAGCGACTCCTGCAAACGGTATCGGCCGAAGTCATCGTAACTTTCAAATGCATAGCCAAGTGGATTCATGCGCTCGTGGCATTTCCAGCAGTAGCTGTTTTCAGTCGCACTCGCCAATCGATCGCGCAGGGTCTTGTGGTGGTCTTCAGGGATGGAGGCATCGACCGTGATCGGCACATCGGGAATGGTGCCTGCAAGCAGCTTCTCGCGCACCCACTTGCCGCGGTGCACGGGGTCCGTCTCCGTGTTCTGTGCATGTGCAATCAGCCAGGCAGGATGCGTGAGCAGACCTTTGCGGTTAGCAACTTTCGCCGGCTGAGTCGTCTGGTAGTCCCAGTTGTCCAGGCGTATATTGAAGAAAATAGAAACGTTGTAGCCGCTCATAAAATCGTATCCGTACCCGCGATACAGATCGAACGGGGCCGCTTCCTTCTGTCCCTTGTCCAAGCGGGCAGTGATGGTGGTCATTGACATCTTGAATAGCTGAATGGGCGTGCCCTGTCGGTTGCCGGAGTCGAGTTTGTCCGGGTCGACACTACGCATCTTGACTTCCTTGAGGAACTCACTGTGCTTGAGGAGATCTTCCTTCTTGAAGTTCCTCCAGTCGGTGTCCTTGAAGTGTTCGTAGATGCGTTTGATCCTGTCGGAGGCGGCCTGCATCCGCTCGTTGTCGCCATCGTGGTAGACGAAGAACTCTTCCGTCGTAAGCAGTTCCTCGAACACGTTCTGATCCTTCTCCAGGATGTGCTCCACGCTCCTGTCGGTCTCGCTGAGCAGACGCGATGTCGCATCCCCGAGCCGATCGCCTCCAAACCGTTTCTCATCCTTGAAGATCGTGATGGCGGCGGGGTAGCCGAAAAATTCGCGGACGAATCGCAGCTTGCGGATGGCTGTGTTCGTTGTGTTGTCCTGATAGTTTCTGTCGGCCAGTATCGGATCGATGAGGTAGAACGTATCTCTATTCTTGAGGATGCGCAGGACTTCCCGCTTGTAATCTTCGCGGGTACTCAGCTTGCCGGTCGCAGCTGCGCGTACCAGCTCGGCATCGGGGCTTTGATCCGTCAAGGCATAGGCAATGGCGTAACTGGCATCGCGCGGAGAAAGCATGCTTCGGCCGTGCGCGTCGGCTTCGCCGGTTCCGAACTCCTGACGGTAGGCGAATTCACTCGACAGGATAAGCGTCTGGATGAGCTTCTGGATGGCCTTGAGCCTCCCAAGACTGTTCACGTAGGACCGGGCTAAGGCCAGGTACTCTTCTGCTTCCAACGTCTCGGGAGATCGTTCCAGGATCTGCACAAACAGTTGATCAACAAGTTCTGAAAGAAGCGGGTCTGAAGGCGGTCCCGCGGCAATACGTCTCCGCTCGAAGTCCAGTGCCCAATCTGCCATGCACTTTTCAATAATCTGAACGTAGTGATCGTCCTTCTTGCGATGCTTCAAAATGGCTGTCCGGACGATTGCCATTTCAGCATCATCGAGCGGTTTGTACACCAACGGTTTGAACTTGGGCCGGTCTTTGGCGATGAGTTCGCGAATCTCGGGCAGGTAGTCGCGGAGGATCGTCATGCGGCCCTGGATGGTCCGTTCATGATCGCCAAAGTAGAACCAAGTGCGCTCGCACAAGTTTCGAAATGCCTCATCGGTCTTCTTCTCGTGTTCAGGATTCAGCAGGAACTGGTAAACCGTGCCGTCGCCTTCGAGGCCTTTCAGCATGTTCTGGGCCACGTGAAACGGCGCTTTCTTGTAGGTCTCTCCCTCTTTCAGTTTCTCAGGCTCCGCGAGTTGCACAGGCGTAAACGTCGGCAGGAGCGACTCGTTCTTGCTGCCGTAGAGTTCGTCGCAAAGTGGAGCGATGAAGTACTTGAGAAACTCCTGACGCGAGGCCAGGGTGGCGTGATGTCCGTCTTCCAATGCCATGATCTTGTTGATGGCAGGCACATATTTACTGCTTCGACGCTTGACGAGATCATCCATGATGTACTGGGAAGTTTTCTGAGCATTCGTCAACATGCTCGACAAATGGCCCCCGGTCAGATCTTCGTTGGCGTAATACCTTACGCCAGAGCGGTTGGGCAGAAGAAAGGGGTTCGTCAGGCTCAGGTTCTGAATCCTGCTGCTGCCGAATACGGGCACCATTCTCCCGTTGTATTTAGCGCGGGCGTCCTGCCCCAGCAGCCGCTGGAACTTGGCATTGAAGATGTATTCACTGATCAGCCAGCGCCGGTCATAGGTGAACCCTGGCAGATGTTTGTATTCACCGGAAAACAGCTTCTCGTGATCGACGTAGTTGCCAAACTCGGGCTTCTGAAGCTTCTGCTCTAACGTCGATGCCTTGTGCTTGTGAAGTTCCTTCGACACCCAGTCCACCAACCGGGCACGCTCGGCCGCGCTCGGTTGCGCTTCGTCCTCCGGCGGCATCGTTACCAGAAAAAGCTGCTCCTGGATTTTGTTCAGTAAATCTATCTGTGCGGGCAGGGCCAGGGTATCGAGCGTATCGAGACGCACTTCCCCCTTTTGCTTTTTCGGGCCGTGGCAATGAATGCAGTGTTCCGTCAGGAACGGCTTAGCCAACTGGTCAAAATCGGACAGTGGAGCAGCGTTGACCTTAGCGGCGGATAGGAGAACGATCGCCAGCACGAATACCGTGCTTCGGGCGATCTGATCACTGGGCACGCGCGTCTTTAGCTCGGAATCCCTTGTGGTTCTGATGGTGCGGATCGATGTCATCATGTTGGAGGCACTGGGCAAGGAGCGACCGGCAAGGGCATATCTTCAGCAGATTGTAGAGAGCAGGGTTGGCACAGGTCGTTTCCACCCGCACATTGATCGATCAATCCAGCGAGTTACGAGGGAAGTGGTGAACCCATCCTAACCTCAAGCAGATGACGATTGCAACGAACCTAAGATCCGACTGCATTTGCATGAATGACCTCGAAACATAGCACCATCAGGCGTTCTCTTGATGATGTGCCGGTCGACGTGCTGTCTTGCCGACGATCAACCTGTTCGAAGTCGATCGTAGTTTCGTCCAGGTGCCCAAGGCGCAACGAGCCTGGGCGAAGCATTCGTCTCTCGGCTGATACCACCGTTTTGTTTGACTCAAGAACGCTACAACCCGCGACGCACAGCCGATCTCGCTGAATTTTTCGACTACCGTTTACTACCGATTCTGGTTATCAGTACTACTGTTTTTCAGTGCTTTCGAATGCGCGAGAATGAGTCTGAATGCGTATATTGCCAACAAGGCAATCTGATGATAATCTACTTGAAATTCATCGCTTTAGGCCTCGACCATACGCTAACAAAAACCAAATTCCCAAGCTGAATGTTGAGGGTTCGAATCCCTTCACCCGCTTTCAACTCCCATAGGAAAAGGAATGGTTCCACCCATGCATCAATCCCTTCATCGTCTGTCGATTCTTCTCATTGCCATGCTCTGCGTCACCTCTGCCGCGCCGGCGGCGGAGACTTCGCTGGCGATTCCGGCGACGGATGAAGGACTTGCCGGTGACGGGCCGATCGTGCGCGACGACTGGTTTCAAAAACTCTGGCTCCAGCGCCGGACGGCGTGGGCCGGTCGCGTCGAGAAGGACCGGCAGGCCGTCGTCTTCCTGGGCGACTCGATTACGCAGGGCTGGGGCGACAACATCAAAGGCACCTTCGGGGATCTGAAAGTCGCCAACCGAGGCATCAGCGGCGACACCACGCGCGGCGTTCTCATTCGCCTTCAGCAGGATGTCCTTTCGCTCAAGCCCAAAGCCGTCGTGATGCTCATCGGCACCAACGATCTGGAGCGCGGCGCCACGCCGGAAACGGTTGCGTCGAATATGAAGCTGATCCTCGCGGCCCTGAAGAAGCATGATGCGACGATGCCCATCGTGCTCTGCGCCGTGATGCCGAGTTCCGCCTCGAAGAATCGGCCGGCGGACAAGATTAAGAAAGTCAACGCGCTGGTTGCCGACGCGGTCTGGGGCGACAAGCAGGTGACATTCGTGGACACGTGGACGCTCTTCGCCGATGAGAAAGGCGATGCGATCAAGGCGGAGTTCCCCGACCTGCTGCATCCCAATGATGCGGGCTACGCGAAGTGGGCCGCGGGCATTCGCCCGATCCTCGCGACGCTCGGCCTGGTCGAAACCGGTGCGGATGATTTCAAACTCGAGGAAGGATTCGAATCGCTCTTCAACGGCAAGGACCTGACCGGCTGGATCATCCGCGCCAACGCAAAGCCTGGCACGAAGGTCGTTGAACCGAAGCACGGAGCTGCTGGGCGCCCTGTTTTCACGGAAGACATCGACCTCGCAGGCAAGACGGAAAGTCCTGATGGAAGGTACGTCGCGCTCAACGGCCGGCTCATCGTGACCACGCCCGTCGAAGGCCGCCGGTTCCAGCAGGTGTGGACCACGCGCGAGTTTCCCAATGACTTCACTCTCAAGCTCGACTTCCGCGCCTCGCCGAACGCGGACAGCGGCGTTTTTCTCCGCAAGCCGCAGCTCCAGTGCCGCGACTTCCTGCTGGCTGGTCCTTACAACAAGCTGACGAAGTACAACCAGGGTGATTGGAACGAACTGATCGTGGTTGTGAAGGGCGGCGTGGCACATTGCACATGCAACGGTGAAGTGCTGGAGGCCGAGTTCAAGTTGCCTGCGACCGGGCCGATCGGCCTTGAAGGTGATCGCGGACAGATGGAATACCGGCGGATTCGCGTCAAGGAAATGAAATGAAGTGACTGAACCCGCTGGGTGCCACGGGTCGCGGAGGTCTGCCGACTTGACCCGTGCGTATTTGCAATTGCCATCGCTCGCACGGGTCTGCTCGCAGAGCCTCGCCGACCCGTGGCACCGTCATTGAACTTCTCACATCACGACAAACCGGTCAGCGTACTCTTTCCGGTCGAGAACTGATCCGCTTCGATCCGCATGTGCTGGAGGAAGGACACGAACAGGTTGCACAGCGGCGGCGACTTCTCGGCATCAAACGCCAGATGCTGGCCGTGCTTGAATCGGCCGCCCGCGACGACGAGCGGCAGGTTGGTGTTGTTGTGGCTCGATGCGTTGCCCAGGTTCGAGCCCATCACGATCGCAGTCTGATCCAGCAGCGTGTGCTCCCCTTCCTTAACTTCTTCCATCTTCTGTAGCAGCTCCCCGAACAAACGCATCTCCTCGACTTCGATGATCGCCAGCTTCTTGAGCTTGTCCGGATCCTTGCCGTGATGGCTGAGGTTGTGCCAGCCGTCATCGACGCCCTTGAGCGCGACGACTTCGTTCCCGCCCGCGCCGCAAAAGGTGATCAGTCGCGTCGAGTCGGTGCGGAGGGCGAGGAAAATCATGTCATACATCAGGCTCATGCGGCCGGTGAAATCGGCCCTGTCCTCGATGTCCGTCGGCGGCTCCTCTTGGACCTTGGGCTTGGGCAGCTTCGCCCATTCTTCCGCCTTCACCAGCCGCTGCTCCAGATCGCGCACGCTGCTGAAGTACTGCTCCAGCGTGCGGTGATCCTCCTGGCCCTCATCACCAGCCACCTGCCTGGTCTGATCCATTACCAGGTCCATGATGCTCTGTCCGTCTTTGATGCGGCGCATCTGGGCCGCCTTCTGAGCCGCGGTGCCTTCGAGGAAGAGCGTGGCGAAAAGGCGCGAGGGCTTTCTCTCCGGCGGAATGCGCACGCCCGATCGCGTGTAGGAAAGGCCGGTGTCGTTCGCGGAGAGCGCGAGCGAAGCCACACGAGTCAGGTGCCCCATGCGCTCGGCGGCATACTGATCGACAGAAATCGTATTGCGGAAACTCGGCTGCCCGGGGTGAGCCGCGCCGGTGAGAAAGCTTGCCTCAGCCGAGTGCCCGCCATCCACATCCGGATGCATCATGCCGGAGATCACGGTGAACTTCTCGCGCACTTTCTGGAGCGGCTTCAAGTACGGCGTGGCTTCGTAATCCTTGCCGGCCTTCTCGGGGAAGAGATTGGGCGTGTGAATCCCCAGGGGCGCGCAGATGGCGAGCATGCGCCGCACATCCTTCACCTCGCCTGCGCCGGCGGCGGCGGCGCGAAGACCGGGCGACATCGCGTTGAGCAGCGGCAGCGCCATGGCGACGCCACCGCTTCGCAGGAAGGTACGACGATTCATTCTCAGCTTGGGCATTTCACGTTCCTCTATCAGGTCGCAACGATCACGGCCGCGTGAACAACTCACTGTCAACCACTGCATGGATCATCGTGCGAAGGGCGAAGTCTTTCTTCGCCGTTGCCTGCGCGACGGCATCGACAACCGCGCGATCTTCATTCGTCACACGGCGACCCGTACCGTAAATCAAAAGCTTCTGGGCGAACGCGCGAATGATCACATCCTTATCTTCGAGCAGCCGCTGCCTGAAACTGGTGAAACCATCAAACGATCGACCATCAGGCATCTGGAAGGCGGACTCCACATCCTGCCCCTTCTTGTATTTCACGACCGGCAGCGACTTACCCTCGCCGATGGATCGATAGAACCCGCGATGCCCGCCGATCGGATCGAATTCTTCCATCGCAAAGCCCGGCGGATCGATGCGCACATGGCAACGGGCGCACGACTCATTCGCCCGATGCTTGTCGAGTTGATCGCGAATGGATATCGCCCCACGAATGTCCGGCTCCACCGCGGGCA
>JBBDXA010000251.1:0-11539 GCA_040902585.1 Phycisphaeraceae bacterium | reverse complement strand
CCGCGCAAACGACGATGGCGGAGATGTTCAAGAGCGCGGGCTACGCCACGGCTCACGTCGGCAAGTGGCACCTGCATCACGGCCCCGGCTCGCGCCCACTCGAACAGGGCTTCGATTATTCCTTCGGGCACATGGGCGGCTGCGTCGACAACTACACGCACTTCTTCTACTGGCAAGGCTACAACCGCCACGACCTGTGGGAAGGCAACACTCGCGTGCGCATGCCCGGCAAGTTTTTCCCTGATCTGATGGTGGAAAAAGCGACGGCGTTCATCGAGAAGCACAAGGCTGAGCCGTTCTTTCTTTACTTCGCATTGAACCTGCCGCACTATCCGTATCAGGGTGACACGAAGTGGGTCGAGCATTACAAAGACCTGCCCTACCCGCGGAATATTTACGCGGCCTTCATGTCCACGCTGGATGAACGCGTGACGCAGCTCGTCGGCGTGGTCGATCGCCTCAAGCTCACTGAAGACACGATCATCATCTATCAGAGCGACAACGGTCATTCGACGGAAGAGCGCGCCCACGGCGGCGGCGGGTCGGCAGGCCCTTATCGCGGGGCGAAGTTCAGTCTGTTTGAAGGCGGCATCCGTTTGCCGGCGATCATCAGTTGGCCCGGGCACCTGCCTAAGGGCGAGACGCGCGGGCAGCTCGCGCATTCATGCGATTGGCTGCCGACGCTGGCGGCGTTGTGTGATGTGAAGCTGCCTGAAGCGAAGCTGCACGGCGTGAACATTGTGGGGGTGATCAAGTCGAACGATGCGAAGAGCCCGCATGAGGCGCTGCACTGGCAGGTGGGCAATCAGTGGGCGGTGCGGCAGGGGCCTTGGAAGTTGATCCATAATGTGAACCCTTCGGGGACGGAGCCGGCGCTGACGCCCGCGGATCGGCCGTTCTTCCTCGCGAATCTGGACGATGATCCCGGCGAGCGGAAGAACCTGGCGAAGAAGCATCCGGATATCGTCAAGCGCCTCGAGTCGCTGCACGGCGATCTGGATGAGCGGAATCCGGTAGTCCCCAGATCAGTGCGGTAAGTCCTTGAAAAGCGGGGATTCCCCTATCGCCCTATAGAGGCGATGGGGGATTGCTCTATGGAACATGGGGGCGGGCAATGCGATAGTTCCTTTCAGTAGATTGTGTGCTATTCAGGTAACGACTCGCGAAAGGAACCGCATGGCCGGGAGGCCCCTCACGACGGTGCTCATCATTGAGGACGACGCGAAGATTCGATCTTTCATCGCGGCGACGCTGGAGCATTACGGCTTGTTGGCGACTGAATGCGCCAGCCTGGCGGAGGCACGGCGGGCGGCGATGCAGGCGTTCCCCGACGTGGTCCTGACCGACCTGATCCTGGCCGATGGCAAGGCGATGGAACTGATTACGTGGCTTCGAGCGCGGAATCCGCGGGTACGGGTGACTTTCATGTCCGGGTTTAATGAGAGCAGCGTGCGTGACAATGAATGGATTGCCGCGGAGGATGCGTTCCTCGCCAAGCCGTTCGACATCAGCCAGATGCTCCGCCTGCTGGCGATTCAGCCGCAAGCTGCTTGACGCCCTCTGAGCCGGCTTGTGCCTCATAGGTATTCGCTAAAACGCGATGGAAGGTATTCTGATCTCGGTGAACCGCCCGGCCTCGCTCGGCCGGGGACCGAATCAGGAGACCGCGACGATGCTTCGATTCACTCTCACGGCAGTCATGATGCTGGCTTCAACTGCCCGTGCCGCTGACGCGGCGGTGCCCGGCGCGCCCGCGCAGACTGAGCCGATGCCCGCGGCGCAGGCGGCCGGCACGATGACGGTGCCCGAAGGCTTCAAGGTGACGCTCGTCGCCGCCGAGCCTGATGTCGTACAGCCCATCAGCTTCGCCCTTGATGATCGCGGCCGACTGTTCGTCGCGGAAGTCTTCAACTACGGCGCGTGGCAGGCGACGGGGAAGGATCGCATCATCATCCTTCAAGACACCGACGGCGACGGCAAGGCCGACTCGCGCAAGGTGTTCTACGAAGGGTTGAATTACATCACCGGTATCGAAGTCGGCTTCGGCGGCGTGTGGGTGATGTCACCTCCGTGTGTCTACTTTATTCCTGATCGCGATGGGGATGACAAGCCCGATGGTGAGCCGCAGGTGATCTTCGATGGCATCGGGTACAAGGAAAGTCGGCACAACCTCGCCAACGGTTTCACCTGGGGCCCTGATGGCTGGCTCTACTTGGGGCATGGCCGCACATCGCCTTCCGATGTGGGCAAGCCAGGCACGCCTGCGGAGCAGCGCATTCACTGCGACGGTGGCGTCGCGCGCATTCATCCCACGCGACTCGTCTTCGAAAACTTCGCTGATGGCACGACCAACCCCTGGGGCGTCGCCTTCGATGACTACGGGCAGTGCTTCGTTTCCAACTGCGTCAACCCGCATCTTTTTCACATGATCCAGGGCGGGCACTATGAGCCGTGGCGCAACCGCCCTTCGAGTCAGTACGGTTACGATCGCCTGCCGACGATCGCGGATCATCTTCACTACCCCGGTGCCGGCGGCTGGCAGAAGTCGCGCACCGGTACGCCCGAGACCCTCGCCATGGGCGGCGGTCACGCTCACTGCGGCACGCTCATCTACCTCGGCGACAGCTTCCCGAAGGAATACCGCAACACCGTTTTGATGTGCAACGTCCACGGGCACCGCATTAACAACGACATCCTCGCCCGCAAAGGCTCCGGTTACACCGCCAGCCACGGCAAGGATTTCATGATCGCGCAGGACCAATGGTTCATGGGCGTCACGCTCAAGACCGGGCCCGATGGCAGCGTGTATGTCAGCGATTGGTCCGATACGGGCGAGTGCCACACCTACAAACCGCACAAGGAGAACGGCCGCATCTATCGCATCAGCTATGGCGACGCGAAGGTGAAGACGACGAACCTCGCCGCGATGACGGATGCCGAGCTGGTGGCATTGCAGATGAGCCAAAACGAGTGGCACGTCGAGCACGCCCGGCGACTCTTGCAGGAACGCAGCGCGAAGGATGGATGGAACGCCGCGCCCGTGCATGCTGAACTGCGCAAGATGCTGAAGGAGCAGGATGATGTGCCGCGAAGACTGCGGGCGCTGTGGGCCCTGCACGTGACCGGCGGGATGAACGAGTCTTCACTCGCCGCGCTGCTTGAGGACAAAGCCGAACACCTCCGCGCCTGGGCCATTCAACTCCTCGCCGAAAGCGGCAGGCCTTCGGATGAAACGCTAGCGAAATTCGCCGCGCTCGCGAAGACTGATCCGTCGCCGGTCGTTCGCCTTTATCTCGCCAGTGTGTTGCAGCGCCTGCCCGCGCAGGACCGCTGGCCAATCATCACCGCGCTCATCGCACACGAAGAAGACAAGGACGATGCGAACCTGCCGCTGATGTACTGGTACGCGTTGGAACCGATGGTGACACAGGATCGGCCGCGCGCCTTGACGCTGGCGGCACAGACGAAGATTCCGCTGATCCGGCAGTTCATCGCAAGGCGAAGTGCGGAGAAGTGAAACACTAGCGCCGGGGCGTCACGCCGCACTCGTAGCGGATGATCTCTTCCTTGAACTGGTTGATGCGTTTCATCAACGTACGAAGGCTCAATTCGCGGACATGTTCATTGTCCGAAGAACCATCACGCGTCCGGGCGTAGGCTTCTTCCAGTCGCTTCAGCTTGGCTCGCGTGTTCTCAAGCTCAAATTCATTTTCGATCATCGAAGAATCTCCACCATTCCTTTTTGCACAAGTTTACGATCAGTCACGAACGTGTCCTCGACGTATTCGCGAAAGTCGTCGGCAGTGACGACACCGCCATTGATGAATGGTAGGCCGGCTTCAAGGGCTTCGGAAGCTTTTTGATCCACGGGATAGTCCCGTCCCGCCAACAACGCACAATCCACATCATTGGGCTCCGCCTTGTCTGTCACAAAACTGCCATTGACGACGACCCGCTCCACACCCGCCTTCCATGCCAAATCGACCAACCATCGCAGCGACTCCATCTGCACCCGGCGAATCTCCGTTTCGAGCCCAAACCTCGCTTCAATTTCATCCAGCGTCGCGGGATGCAGCCCCGGTGGCAAATAGCCGTTGTCATTGAAGGGTGGAATCATAATTCAGCCCGCGTAGGAAGGCCACCACCAGATTAAGGACGCAATGCCGCCCTCGCAACACCTCTCAATTCGCCACGCGCCCGACTATCCTTTATCCATGCGAACCACCGCCCTACTCCTCGCCTTCGCACTCGCGCTCTCTTCTCCACTCGCCGCGCAGACGCCTTCGCCGCGCACGCCTTGGACTACTTCGCGCATCGTCGGCACGCCCGAGCCGCCGCTGCCTTTCATCGCCCAGCGCGTCGCGCCGCACCTGACGTTCAATCAGCCGGTGGAAATCGTCGGCTGCCCGCCGCAGCTCGGCCGGCGCATGGCGGTCGTCGAGCGCGGCGGAAAAGTCTTCACGTATTCTCTCGATGCCGACCGTGGCGATGCGATTCTCATGATCGACCTGAAACAGCAGTACGACAAGGAAGTGCGCGAGTGTTACAGCATCGCGTTCGAGCACGATGGCGTCGGGCATCGCTTCGATGATCATCGCTACGCGTACCTCTTCATCATTCTCGACGGCAAGGGCAAGCCCAATCGCGACAATGGCACACGCATCGTGCGCTTCAACGTCGTGGGCGGCAGCGAGACCGGCAAGAGCCTGCCTCGCCTCAATCCCGCCAGCGCCAAGACCATCCTCACCTTCATCAGCGGCGGCCACAACGGCGGCAGCCTGCGCTTCGGGCCTGATGGCATGCTCTACATCGGCATCGGCGATGCGGAAGTGCCTGAGCCGCCGGACCCGCGCGACACGGGGCAGGATCTTTCCGATCTTCTCTCTTCCATCCTGCGCATCGATGTCAGCGAGAACGACGAAGGCAAACCATATCGCATTCCCGCTGACAATCCGTTTGTGAAACTTCAAGGCGCTCGCGGCGAAATCTGGGCCTACGGCCTGCGCAACCCGTGGCGCATGTCGTTCTTCAATGATGAACTGCTCGTCGGCGACGTCGGCTGGGAATTGTGGGAAGGGATCTACCGCGTCCAGCGCGGGCGCAATTTCGGGTGGAGCATCACCGAAGCTTCGAAGCAGGTAGTGAAGCCGCAGAACAAGATCGGTCCGACCCCCATCACGCCGCCGCTCGTCGTCCATTCGCACGAAGAGTGCATGTCGATCACC
Source organism: Phycisphaeraceae bacterium (assembly GCA_040902585.1). Taxonomy (GTDB): domain Bacteria; phylum Planctomycetota; class Phycisphaerae; order Phycisphaerales; family Phycisphaeraceae; genus JBBDXA01. Next base: position 6,314 of record JBBDXA010000251.1, on the reverse strand, counting down.
GGCGGCGAAGTCTACCGCGGCAAACTGCGCGAACTGAGCGGCGATTACATCTATGGCGATTACGAAACCGGCCGCCTCTGGGCTTTGCGCCACGATGGCGACAAGCTCACCAGCCATCGCGAGATTGCCGACACCACGCTCAAGCTCATCGGCTTCGGCATTGATGCGCAAGGCGAGCTGCTTTTCGCGGACATGGCCGGCGGCGGCATCTATCGCCTCGCGACAAACCCAGAGAGTAAACAGCCTTCGACTTTTCCCCGTAAACTCAGCGAATCCGGACTGTTTGAAGACGTGACCAAGCAGAAGCTCGCGGCCGGTGTTTACGAATACAACGTCCTCGCCGAGCGCTGGGCGGATCACGCGAAGGGCGCGCGCCTCATCGCCCTGCCCGGCAGCGAGACCCTCGGCATCATCAAGCCTGCCGACGGTGCCCTGCCCAGCAACCGCTGGAACTTTCCTGCCAACACCGTGCTCGCCAAGACGTATTCGCTTCAGCTCACGCGCGGCAGACCCGACACTGCGAAACCAATCGAAACGCAACTGCTTCACTACAGCGGGCAGACCTGGTTCGCTTACACCTATCGCTGGAACGAGGCGGGAACGGATGCTGAACTCGTCGGACCATCGGGTGATGAACGCGCGATTGAGGTGATCGATGCAGCCGCGCCCGGCGGCAAGCTGAAACAGAACTGGCGGTTCTATTCCCGCGCGGAGTGTCAGCGATGTCACACCGCGTGGATCAACTTCGTGCCCGGCTTCAGCAAGCTGCAACTGGACTATCGAAAGAGTGAAGAGGAAGCCAAGCGATGGGAAATGATCACCGGCCTCACGCTGGAGCGCGATGAACCGAAGCTGGTCGATCCGCATGATGCCAGTCAACCCCTTGACCTACGCGCCCGCTCCTGGCTGCACGCCAACTGCGGCCTGTGTCACCGGCAAAACGGCGGCGGCTCGGTGCCGAGCTTCCTCAATATCGAAGCGAAGCTTGAAGCCGCGCGACTGCTCGATGCGATGCCGACGCAGGGCACATTCGATCTGCCTGACGGCCGGGTGATCGCAGCGGGTGATCCGTTTCGCTCGGTGCTGCTCTTGCGCATAATGACTACCGGGCGCGGACACATGCCCTACGTCGGCAGCCGCATGGTCGATGACCGCGGCGCGATCCTGATTCGCGATTGGATCAACGGGATGCCCGCCTCAGGCACGAACGACGACGCTCAGGCACGGCGTAAGCAGGAAGATGAAACCCTCGCCCGCCTCATCAAAGGCGACGCGAAGGCGCTCGACGCGCTCCTGCAATCCACGAGCGGAAGTTCTTCACTGGCAATGGCCATCACGGATGGCTCGCTGCGCGGCGAAGTGCGGCAGACGGCGATCGATCGCAGCAGCGCCCTGCGCGATCCTCTGCGTCGCGATCTCTTTCAGCGATTCCTGCCCGATGAGCGCCGCCGCACCGTCCTGGGCGACCGCATCGATCCACTTCCGATTCTCGCGCTGAAGGGCAACGCCGCGAGCGGCAAAACACTCTTCTTCCAGCAGGGCGGCGGCCAGTGCGCCACCTGTCATCGCATCGGCAACGAAGGCACCGCGTTCGGGCCTGACCTTTCGCGCATCGGCGAGAAGTTCAAACCGGATGAACTGCTGGCCCAACTGCTCGATCCCTCGCTGCGGATCGAGGAAGCATGGCAGGCGGTGCTCATTGAAACGGACGACGGCTCGGCGCACACGGGCTTCGTCACCGCGAGAACGAACGAAGCCGTCACGCTTCGCATCGCGGATGGCAAGGATGTCTCGCTGCCTGTGAAATCGATCCTGTCGCAGCGCACGCAGCAGCTTTCCATCATGCCGCAGGGACTGTTGTCGAGCATGACCGCGCAGGAGGCGGCTGATCTGCTGGCGTATCTCGCATCGCTGAAGTGACGATCCAACTCAGGGTATGATCCAACTCAAGGTGCCACGGGTCAACGAGGCTCTGCGAGTAGACCCGTGCGAACCCCGCGATGATCGACCGCGCGCGAACGACATGCGTCCGCACGGGTCTCGTCGGCGGACCTCCGCGACCCGTGGCACCACCTCCAGTCCACCGCTCTCCTCACTCCTCACTCGCCACTCGCACGCCCCACACGCCACTGCTCTCTTTGATTCTCCTCACTCGCTCCACATTGCCGATCTATCTTGAGACTGGAGCGTATCACTATGGCGCATTATCCTTCCACCATGACCTTGCCGACGATCAACCTGACCCGCGCCGAACAGACTGCCGCGTCCTACGCGAAGCTCGGGTTGCCGCGCGAAGCGCTGCCCCGGCTCATCGCCATCATCATGGACGGCAACGGTCGCTGGGCTCGCCGCCAGGGCCTGATGCGCACCTTCGGCCACAAGGAAGGCGCCAAGGCCGTCCGCGCGATCGTCACCGAATGCGCCCGCCTCGAACTCGACGCCCTGACGCTCTACAGCTTTTCGGTTGAAAACTGGTCCCGCCCCGCCGAGGAAGTGGACTGCCTGATGGAGCTTTATGTCGAGTACCTCGTGAAGGAACGCGAGGAGATGATGGAGAATAACGTGCAGTTCAGGCAGGTCGGCCGGCGCGAAGGTTTGCCCGCGCCGGTGCTGCATGAGCTGGATGAAACCTCGCGCATCACCTCCGTCAACACCGGCCTGACGCTGTGCCTTGCCATCAACTACGGCTCGCGCGCGGAGATCACCGATGCCGTGCGCGCCATCGCCGGCGAGGTCAAACACGGCACGCTCGACCTGGCGGCGATCGATGAACAAACCATCAGCGATCACCTCTACACGCGCGGCCTGCCCGATCCGGACCTGCTCATCCGCACGGCCGGTGAAATGCGCGTGAGCAATTACCTGCTCTGGCAGATCAGCTATGCGGAGCTTTACGTGGCGGACGTCTGCTGGCCGGACTTCAACGTGGAAGAGCTGCACAAGTCTCTCCATGCTTATGTGAAACGCACGCGGAAGTTCGGAGCTGTCGTCGATGAGGATTAAGAAAGCTCTCGCAAAGGCGCAAAGATCGCCAAGCAGCAAGACATTTTTTATGAGGAAAGCAGGAAGGCAGGAATGGATCGGATCAAATCCCTTTCCTGCCTTCCTGCTTTCCTCATAAAACTCCCCGCTTTGCGGTCTTTGCGCCTTTGCGTGAGATTCATTTCCCTCATTTGTCCGCATCCTCCTTGCCGCTGATCTTGCGGAATGCCTTCCTGCCGAAGGTGTTGCTCAGCAGCGCGATCTGATAGCGGCGAAGGTCGATGGTCAGGTGCGTGCCGGCCGGGTCCTTCACCAGAACGAACGGCAGGCAGACCTCGACGACCTTCATCGGCCGGCCTGCGCAGGGACACATCAGCGTGACGCGAAGCGGATCGATCACTCGTTGCGGAATCGATGTGCATTCGTCCGGAAGCAGCTCGTACATCACGTGCGTGATGGTCACGAACTGATCCGTCTTCACATCTTCCGGACCGATGACTCGGGATGGTTCAATCGTTTTGCTCATGGGAATCGGATGTCTGGTGGTTCTGGTGGTTCTGGTGATTGCGGAGTTTCACGTTGCATGCTCGGCGCAGGCAACGTCACAGGGTCGATGCGCGCAGGCACATCGCAGGAATTTGAAACAGTGAAAGCGGTATGTTCTGTCGCCCCGGCGCAGCCGATGGCCGCCCCGTCGGGCGAGGGTGGGTTACCGCACAGCGAAATGGGGCATCGTCAGCAGCAAGGCGGAACACTCCGGATTTCAGGGAGGCTGTGGAAGAATAGGCGTGACGCCGGGACAGTCAAGTGCAACTGTTCATTCCGCGCGCGAAGTGAGCGGATCGAGGTCGGCCCATCGCGCCGCCTGTGGAACGGACATGTCAAGCACGCGGTCGTGACCTACAGTAGTCCATCATGGATAAAACTTACCTCCGCACGAAGTACGAAGCCGGCCGCGACTACGATGCTTATCTCGCCACGGGCAATGACAAGCAGCGCGAGAGCTGGAAGAGCGTTTACGATCGGGCGCATCTCACCGGCGAGCAGCAGACGCTGGTGAAATCCTTCAACCGCACGATGCATGTCATCGGCCTCAGCGGCATCTGGTGCGGCGACTGCGTGCAGCAGTTGCCGCTGGTGCAGCGCATCGCCGAGGCGAACGCGGAAAAGGTACACATTCGCTATCTCGATCGCGATGAACACATTGATCTTCAGCAGCAGGTCCGTATCAACGGCGGCAACCGCGTGCCCGTCCTGCTCTTCATGGCGGAGGATTTCGAGCTGCTGGGCTGGTTCGGCGATCGCGCGCTCAGCCGATACAGGGCCGTCGCCGCGCGTCAGCTTGGGCCGAGTTGTCCCCTGCCAGGCGCGCCGATGCCTGCGGATGAGCTGGCGGCGACGGTGCAGGACTGGGTCGATCAGTTCGAGCGGGCGCACCTGATTCTGCGCCTGAGTCCGCGCCTGCGGCAGAAGTATGAGGATTAAAGCACCATCTTGAAAGAGCACCATCCCGACAGGGTGGTGCTATTCGTGCACGGCGTCGAAGGTGCGACGTGGCACCTTTGGTTAACGCACACGATCAGCACCACCCTGTCGGGATGGTGCTCCCGCGCGACTACATCAAATCCGGCCTTCTTTCCGCCGTGCGTTTCTTCGCCTGCTCGCGACGCCATGCTGCGATCTTCGCGTGATCGCCTGAGAGCAGCACCTCGGGGATAGGCATCTCCATCCACATGCGCGGCCTTGTGTAATGCGGATGATCGAGCAAGCCTTCAGCCGCGACTGAAAAGCTCTCGTGTTCAACCGATGCCGCATCGCCCACAACGCCGGGCAGCAGGCGCACGATCGCATCGATCAGCACCATCGCGGGAAGCTCGCCGCCGCTGAGCACGTAATCGCCGATGCTGATCTCCACCGGCGCGAGCCTCTGAATCACGCGTTCATCAAAGCCTTCGTAGTGACCCGCGATGAGGAGCAGGCGCGGATGCTGCGTGAGCTGCTCCACCACTTTCTGCGAGAGCAGCATGCCTTGCGGCGTGAGGACGATGCGCGTCGCGCGGCGTTCATCCATCGCTTCGACCGCGGTGACGCAATCCCAGACGGGTTGACACTGTATTACCATGCCTGGGCCGCCGCCTGCGCTGGAGTCATCCACGCTGCCGTGCTTGTTCGTCGAGTACGCGCGGATGTCATGCAAGTGATAACTCACCACCGGCGGACGAATCACGCTACGGTCCTTCGGATCAGGCACCGCCTCGGCGGCGCGCTTCAGGATGCTCGCACCGAGCACGCCTTCGAACATCTTCGGAAACAGAGTGAGCACATCGATTCGCATGGCGGCATTGTAGGAAGACAGCGGCAGGAAGCAGGTGCAGGAGGCAGTGTCGAACATTCCGACCCTGCCTACTGCACCTGCCTACTGCCCCTGCCTACTGCCCCTGCCGCTTCCGCTGCTCCCTTTGACTCAATCCTCCGCATTCCCTAGCGTTGCTCAACATGAGTACCTCTCATTCCCATCCCCAGGCCGCGACGCTCGGCCAGCTCCGCTCCACCGGCTACCGCTACCGCACCGTCAAGCAGGAACTCCGCGAGAACCTGATCGTCCGCCTGCGCAGCGGTCAAGCTGTGTTTCCCGGCATCGTCGGATACGAACACACCGTCCTGCCGCAGGTCATCCACGCCATCCTCTCGCAGCACGACATGCTTTTCCTGGGCCTGCGCGGACAGGCCAAGACGCGGATGCTGCGCATGCTGCCGCTGCTGCTGGATGAGTGGATCCCCGTGCTGCGCGATGTGGAGATTCCGGATGATCCGATTGAACCCATGACCTCGATGGGCAAGCGCATCGTGCGCGAACAGGGCGATGACGCGGCCATCCGCTGGCTGCACCAGAGCGAGCGGTATCACGAGAAGCTCGCGACGCCTGATGTGACCATTGCCGACCTCATCGGCGAGATCGATCTCATCAAGCACGCGGAAGGTCGATACCTCTCCGATGAATCCACCATGCACTTCGGCCTTATCCCCCGCACCAACCGCGGCCTGTTCGCCATCAACGAACTCCCCGATCTCTCGCCGCGCATACAGGTCGGCCTGTTCAACGTGCTCGAAGAACGGGACATTCAGATTCGCGGCTTTCCCGTTCGGTTGAACCTCGATGTGTGCCTTGCATTCAGTGCGAACCCGGAGGATTACACGAACCGCGGCCGCATCGTCACGCCTTTGAAGGACCGCATCGGCTCGGTCATCCGTACGCACTATCCGCTGTCGCTCGACGAAGCGATGAAGATCACGATTGAGAACGCGTGGACCCAGCGAGCCCGGGCCTCCCC
>JBBDXA010000250.1:0-11550 GCA_040902585.1 Phycisphaeraceae bacterium | reverse complement strand
AGCAGCGGGAAGTTCCACGGGATGATCTGCCCGACGACGCCGATGGGTTCGCGCAGCGTGTAAGCGTGATACTGCGCGCCGGGCGTGTAAGGCACGGAGATGGGAATGGTGTTGCCTTCGATCTTCGTCGCCCAGCCGGCCATGTAACGGAAGAGATCAACCGCGAGGGGCACATCAGCACCGCGGGCCACGGCGAGCGGTTTGCCATTGTCGAGTGACTCGAGCTGCGCGAACTCCTCAAGGTTTTTTTCCAGCAGGTCCGCGAGTTTCCAGATGAGCTTGCCGCGCTCGCTGGCGGTGAGCTTGGGCCAGGGACCGGAGTCAAAGGCGCGACGCGCCGCCTTCACCGCGCGATCGATGTCCGCCTTGTCCCCGGCCGCGGCCCGGGCGATCTCCTTGCCCGTCGCCGGGTCATACACGGCAAACGCATTGCCCGACGCGGCATGCGACCATTCGTTATCAATCAAATTCTGCTTCGGCTTGGCGATGAATTTCTTCACCACCGGCGAAAGCGCGGGCGACTTGGAAGACGAAGCCTTGGACGTGGGGCGGCTCTGGACACGGGTCATGATGAACCTCCTGATCGAAGAATAGGAACAACGGGAGCGATTGAGTCATTCTACTCGCGCCAGCCTGAAAGCCGCGCGAATTTTCCGGAACCAGGCGGGGTAGACGGTCCCGCGTCAGATGCCATGCACCCGATTCACCCGGCCGCCGCGTCGCCGCATTCAGAACAACCCCTCGCCGCGCGTCGCGCCTTCCTCGAACGCTTCATCCGCCGGCATGTCCTTCTCGTTCGCCGCGGCGACGCTCAGGGCATCGCAGCGTTCGTTTTCCTTGTTGCCGGCGTGGCCGCGCACCCATTGAAAAGTCACATCGTGCTTCTCCGCTTCCTCCAGGAGCTGGGCCCACAGGTCGGCGTTCTTGGCGGGCTCCTTGCGCGTGCGCATCCATCCTTTGGCGCGCCAGACTTTCGCCCGGCCGTTGGTCATCGGGTCTGCCACGTAACGCGAGTCGGTGTGCAGCGTGACGATACAGCGATGCTTAAGCGAGCGCAGGGCGACGATCGCGCCCATAAGCTCCATGCGGTTGTTGGTGGTCTTGCGGTAGCCGCCGGCGAGTTCCTTGCGATGCGTGCCGCTGATGAGCACGACACCGAAGCCGCCGGGGCCGGGGTTGCCGAGGCATGCGCCGTCGGTGTAGATGGTGACTTGGGTGGAGGCGTCGGGCATCGCTAAGAGGGTTCAATCTTCAGATTCCGCAGCCGTTAGGTATCTGAGCGAAGGCTTCATCGGTCCATCTGAGAAGCTGCGCAACCTTTTCGTCAAAATGAGGAATGGAGGCATGTACGTCAAACAACTTCGCGAACAAGATCGCTGCGTCGAGCGCGAACTTGAAGGCAAAAAAATAGCCAAATGCGGCCTGCTTTTCCAGCCAAGCGAGGTTGCCGTGTTCAGGTGTGGGGCCACAGTGGGTCAATGCGCTGAGTGTGGGATAAATTTGGACGTAAGCGTCCTCGCAATCCGGTCCAATCCGTTCAGCACGACCACGTAGCGAGCTGACTCCAGTCCAATGAACGGGCCAACTCGGCTTACCTTTGTCGTTGATACCCCACAGTCGCACAACTAGGTTTTCCGTCGGGTCAGATGCATCCATTTGCTTCATAAACCGCTCATGTGGCGTCGCATCCAAATTCGAAGAAGGGTTCTTTCTCTTGTGTGATACCACTTTGTCCGCCGCCATGTATCGATTTACGTCTGGGAATGCACGAAACCGCTGATAGGAGTCATCTTGAGGAAACTTCTCCAACCATCGCAGGTCGACGTAATTCTCAAAGATGGCTCGAGCACCCGCGCCGACGCCTTGGTAGTCGCGCGTTTCGTTGAGTTTCTCAAATGTATACAACCACTTGAGAATCCGAATGAAAGGGTAATGTCTAACCCTGTATTGCGTTGGATCAGCATCAGGGTTGTCTTTGCAGATTCGGTCGACTGCCGTACTGACGTCTTGGACAATAAACGAACGTACGTCGCGCGTGAGTTGGTAAAGGTGGTTGCAGAACTGTGTGTAAGGTGTCTCAGGCATTGCGGACAAGTATAGCGCAATTGCTAAAGACTTCCCGAAGTATTCTCACGGCACCTTCAACTCCGCGTAGATGATCTCATTTCCGAAGTCGCTCTTCACTTTCGTCATCACGTTGCCTTCATTCGAAATGATCAGGCTGTTGCCGTAGCCGTGCCAGTCGGGCTTTTCTATCGCGGCTTCGAGCGACCAGTTTGCGCCGATGATGTTGAGGTTGTTCTCCTTGGCGATCGCGGGGAGCTGCTTCTTGAACCACGTCGAGTTTTCATCATCGACCCAGGCGATGCAGTAGAGGAGGTGATCGACCTTTTTCTTTTTGAGTTTGGGCGGCTCGAAGTTGATGTCGTAGCAGATGAGCAGGCCGAGGCGGCCGTAGGGGGAGTCGATGTATTGGTGACCGCGGTCGCCGGTGGTGGCCCAGCCGCGCTCGGCCCAGGGCCAGGGGTTGAGCTTGCGGTAGTGCAGGACGATCTTGCCTTCGGGGTCGGCGAGGACGATGGTGTTGAAATACTCGCCGGACTTTTTGTCGACTTCCAGGAGCGGAATGGTGAGGTAGATGCCAAGTTCCCCGGCGAGGGCGGCGAAGGCTTTGGTGGACTGGCCGGGCACAGTCTCGGCTGCGTCCTTCGGGTTGACGCCGGTGAGGCCCCCGGAAAGCTCGCGATTATCGACCTGCCAGGTGCGTTTGAGATCGGTGGGCATGTAGCCGGTGATGGCGGTTTCGGGCAGGACGATGATCTTCGCGCCGTTTTTCGCGGCCTCGCGGATGAGCGGCTGAAGGCCCTTGCGGTTGGCGGCGGGGTCGGCGAAGGCGGAGATGAACTGAATGGCGGCGACGCGGACGGTGGTGGGTTTTTCGGTTGGCTCTGCGGCGCGGAGAGGCAGGGTGAGGGTGGCGAGGAGGAGCGCGGTGAGGACGGTGCGTGGCATGCGGGTTACTCCGGGTGTGGCTTGTGTGGGTGCGGGCCCAAAGCCCAGGGATAGCTATCCCTGGGCTTTGGGCTTTGGAGCGTTGCCTTCAAGTGTAGGGCGGGCGGGGCGGAGAGAGCAGCGTGTGACAATGTAGTGACGGACAAGCTCAGCGCCACCCTGTCGGGATGGTGCTCCCGTTCACTCCACCGCTTCAGGCAGCTTCTTGATGTGCGTCTGAAGCGCTTGCAGCAGCGAGGCGTCCTCGATTCTTTTCAGCAGCGGCATGATGCGGCGATTCAGCGGGCTCTGCGGCGGACCCTTCGCGCCTTTGGAGGTGGCCAGGTCCACGTTCTGCATGTGCAGCGTGATGTGGTTGACGATGAACCCGGCGTTCTCAGCTTGCGCGAAGAAGGCATCGAGTTCGCTGCCGCGGAAAGGGAGGCGCTGATCGGTGATGAGCTTGCGGTAGTCGAGCAGGCCGGGGAAGGTGACGATGGCGTCGATCACGGTTTTGCGCGAGGCTTCCCACTTGGCGGGGATGTCCGCGTTGGTCAGGGCCATGTCCGAGAGCAGGGCTTTGGTCTTGGCGGCGAAGGCTTGTGACTTGAAGGAGTCGGGCAGGTCTTTGGTGGTGAGGATGGATTTGTACGTGCTCACCGCGTTCTTGAACTTGCCGTCTTCTTCGAGCTTCTTCGCTTCTTCGAATTTGGCGTTGACCTGATCGAGCACGCGCGGGGCAAGGCCCATGAAGCATTTCTCGAAGAGATCGACGGACTGGGTGCGCATGGAATCGGTGACGACGTGTCCCGCGCCCTCGGCGACGTGGGCGAGTGCGTAGCCGCCGGCTTTGTTGACCTTTTCCGCCCAGGCTTTGATGCCGGGGCCGAATTCTTCCGTGGAGCCGCAGGCACCGGCGATGGGCAGGTTTTTCGGTTCATAGCGCGGCGCGGAGGAGCCGTAGTACGACGCCATGAGCAGTTCGTTTTCGCGCGAGGGGGCGAAGGAGCCGACGAAGTAGCCGCCCTGACTGAAACCGATGATGGCGTATTTGTCGGCGAGCTTGTACTTGGCGCGGAGGTCTTTCAGAAGGGCCGCCATCGCCGCTTCGCCGCTGCCGCTTTTGTCTTTGCCGGGCCCGCTGCCCCAGGGCATGTTGGGGCCGGCGACGATGACATCGTGCCCGCGTTTCCAGAAGGCATCGGCTTCGCCGTTGGCCTGGTTGCCCTGACCGTTGCGGCCGTGAACCATGACGACGAGGCGGTAAGTCTTCTTCGAGTCGAAGCTCTTAGGCAGGAGCAGGTGGTAGGTGACGCCCTCGGCATCGAGGACTTCGGCGCGGGCGGGGGTGGTGAATGACGTAGTGACGAAGCAAGCGACGACGAGAATGGCGAGTACATCGTTCCGGCGTCGCATAGAGCACCTCCCATGTTTGAGCCCACATGTATGCATGCCATTCTACCTTTGGAAAGGCAGTTGCCAATAGCCGAACGATTCAAGGTTCAAACGCGATCTCAATGTAATCGCCCGGCTTGATTCGATTCACTTCCATTACAACTTGTGCAGCTCTCGGTCGAATTCTTCGCCAGTTGGTCGTCATAAGAACCAGTATCGCGAGTCTTCGGCTCGCCAGATTCTGCTGATAGCGCAAACTCTGGTCGGTCGTGATAATCAGGTCAAAGAGATTCTCCGCCTCGCGCAGCAACTCGCCATTGCGCAACAACGCCCAGCCCATTTCAAATGCGGTGCTGACCTGATGTCCGACCAATGACTTGCGAAGGGGTAATGGCGTACCTTGATCGAAGAGTATCCGCATGCAGACATGCCTTCGTTTGGACGTCTATGCCTCAATCAGGCTGCGCTCCATGTGGGCGATGACGGCTACAACCTGCTGACGGGTTACGCCCGGAAACCATTCAAGAAACTCATCAATGGTCGCCCCACCTTCCAGGTTCTCCAGAAGCGCGCGAACGGGGACTCGGGTTCCCTTAAACAACCAAGCACCACTGACTTTGTCAGGATGCCGGTCGACTTCAGGGCATTCATTCCAATCAAGCATAAATGACTCTAGATCGCTCCAGCATCATAATCAACGACTACCGGTGCTGTCTTTCACCCCCGCGCCGAGCGCCAGGTACTTCTTCAACCTCTCGCCCAGCCCCTCCGCCACCTGATCTTTCATTTCCTCTTCGCTGTAGAACAGTTCGAGCATGGCGGGGACGGCATCGGGCATCTTCGCGAACTGTTTCGCGTAGCCTTCCCACGGGCAGGTGCCCAGGCCGGGAATCTGGTGGGCGTCGAGCGTGCCGTCGTTGTCGTTGACGTGGAAGTAAGCGACGACGTCGGCACAGGCCGCCAGGTCGCGGTCGGCCAGGCTCTTGGTGGTCATGTGGGCGTGGCCGGTGTCGAAGCACATCTTCAGATTGGGATGATCGAACTGTCGCACCATGCGGGCAATGAGCTGCGCATCTTCCCCGAAGAAATAGTTGGCGGGAATGTTTTCGATCAGGTAGATCACACCCAGGCTTTCGCCGGCACGGGCGAGCTGTTCCATGCTGCGGCGCATCGGGTCGATGCGCATCTGCCTGCCGATGTCGGTCACGAGCGTGGGGTCAGCCGCCATCGGCGCGGGGTGAACGACGACCATGGGGCCGCCGAGCTTGCGGGCGATCTCGCCTTCCTCGCGGTAGGTGCGCATGGCGAACTGCCGCAGCGGCTCATCAGGGCTGGAGGGATCATGCTCCGGGCCGAACACGCCGTGGATGGAATCGATGACCAGACCGGCATCGGCGATAATGCGTTTCACATCCTCCAGCTTCGGCGGGTTCTTCGGATTGCGATAGTACTGCACCGATTCACAGCCGAGTTCACGATAGACCGGCAGAAGCGTGGAAGGATTGAAATCGGAGAACCCGAACGCGGCGACGGTGGCCAATCGTGCCATGAGTAACCCTGAAGTATCCCAGCGAGGGCGGATGGAACAGAACCCCGAAGAGGACGCATTGTAATGAATCGGCTGAGAAACTCACATGGCAGCAACATCCGGGGTATTGAGTGTGACAGGAGGCGGGGGATTCTCGGGTGCCACGAAGTCGAAGACACCGCAAACGTACGTTCACCCGAAGACGAGGCGGATCAGTTGACGCTGCCGATCGCCGCCTCACCGGTCGTGGGGTCGACGATGATGACGAGGGTCTTGCCCTGGCAGACGAGGGTGATGGTCGCGGCTGCGGTCTGATCGATCTGGCCGTAGGGCCCGAATTTCAGTTGTTTGTCGTCGCCGACGCCGAGCCCTCCGAAGGTCACGCCGGAAAGGGACCCGGAAGATCCCGAGCCGAACTTCACGGTGTACGCCTGCCGCGTGGTCGGGTGGGTGATGGGCACGGTGGTGTCGGAGGCACCGGCGATGTGATACTGGTTCAGCGTGGTGTCGAAGACCACGACGCGCAGGTTGTCGCTGTGGGAGATCGATTCGACCTGGGCGAAGGTGAGGTCGGCGACGACCAGCCGGGCGGCTGAGATCAACTTGGTCGGAGCCGCGTCTCCGATCCGCGGCACCGCCAGCGCCGCGGAGATCGCCAGGATCAACACCACGATCATGATCTCGACGAACGTGAACCCCAACGTCCGTCGCTTCAAGTTGTCACCCGCTGTCGCACGACCCATAGCGTTATCTTCGACCGATTCGACGCCCTGATTCGGCGATGTTGGCCCTGAGCGGAGCAGGAATTCCAAGTCGAAAGCACGCGATCAATCCGGATCGTCTGGATCAACATTCCGCACCTGTGGAGCACCATCCCGAAAAGGGGGCGCTGTTGGCATCCGGAAAAAGCAGGTGCCTCGCTGCCACTGGACCGCGGGCGGCAGGTCGTGAATCAGGGCAGGACGAACGTCCATAGCGACACGCTGTCGGGATGGTGCTCCCCCGCGAACTCGAAGATTTAGCCCCCCTCGGCCCAGGAGCGGCAAAGGCGCTCAGCCATACGGACGATAAAGCGAAAGCAAAATTGCTTTAATGAGGCCGAATGCTTTCACCGGTTCCACCATCCAGTACGCAACCGAAACAGGCGCTCGAGCGCCCCAAGCGATCGATCCGTCGCAGGCTGCTCGGCTGGACGCTGGTGGCGGTCATCGTGCCCACGCTGCTGAGCATGGGAGCCTTCGGGTTCATCGCCCGCGACACGCTGGGCAAGCAGTGGGAAGCGGATGGGCGGATGCTCGCGCAGACCGTGGCGGCGTCGCTGGAAGGCCGCATCAGCGCGGGCCTGGACCGCCGCGATGGCGAGCTCATGAGCAGCCTGAGTCACGACCGGCGCATCGCCTTCGCCGTGATCGTCGATCGCAACAACAACGTCAAACACTCCAGCGTCTTCGACGCCAAGGCATTTGAAAGTTATCGCAAAGGCGAAACGACCTGGTCCAAGATGCAGGTCAGCGATGTGGGCAACGCACAGTCCACCATGGTCAGCGAGAAGCTGGTGGTCCACACCACGCCCGTTCTGACCAACGGCGGCTCGGAGCGGATGGCCAGGGCCGGCCCCGATACTGCGCTGGCGATCGAAGACATGGAAGGGGCGCTGGTGCTTGGAATTCATCCGCTGGGTCTGGGAAACATGCTCGTGAATTTTCATCTGGCGCAGGGTGCAGCCGCGCTGATCGCCTGCATCGTGGTGCTGCCGTTGATGAGTTCCGTCATGCGCCGCTGGACCCGACCCCTGGCGGATCTGGTCACGGTCACCCGTCGGCTCGCCGAGGGCAAGCCGCCTGAGCCGGTGCTGGTGCGCTCGATGGACGAGCTGGGTTTTCTCTCCTGTGCTTTCAACGACATGGCGTCGAGCCTGATGGGCTCACGCCGCCAGCTCATGGAAATGAACGAATCGCTGGAGCAGCGCGTGAAGGAGCGCACCAGCGAACTTCAGGAAGCGATGACCCGCCTCGATGAGATGGCCTCGACCGATGCCCTGACGCACCTGGCCAATCGCCGGGCCTTCAACGCGGCCCTGACCCGCTTCAACGAAGACGCGCGACGAAGCAACGGGGACATGGCGGCTATCCTCATCGATCTGGACGGCTTCAAGCCGGTGAACGACACCTTCGGCCACGACGTCGGCGATGAACTGCTCGTCCTCACCGGCCAGGTGCTCAAACGGCACTGCCGCGATTTTGACATGGCGGCAAGACTGGGCGGCGACGAGTTTGCCGTGCTCCTTCGCCGGGTCGACAAGGAGGAAGCCCTGGCCCGCGCCCAGACCATCCTCGATGAGTTCACCGCCGAGGCCACCCAGCTTCTCTCCCGCTACGACAACGGTGTGCCCGTGAGCATGAGCGTCGGCGTCGCCATGCGGCGGGAAACGCGCGCCAAAGGCTGCGAAGCCTTGATCCGTTTCGCAGACCAGGCACTCTATGCCGCCAAGGGTGCGGGCAAGTCCTGCGTCCGCGTGGCGGAGTATGTCGAAGAAGCGGAAGAAGAAACAGTCGAAGGTGCCTGACGAATCATCGTGATATTCCCTCGCCTTCGCACGGGCCCTTGAAGGGCCCATGCCGGCCCCCTGTCTCCTGCCTCCTGACTCCTGTCCCCTGTCCCCTGACTCCTGTATTCTGTTCCCCCATGTCCACGACCTACGACTGCATCGTCGCCGGCTCCTGCGTTGTTGATCTGCTTTGCCGGCCTGTCGATCTGAGTAAGCCCATCGGTTACGGCGCACTGCACGAGACCGAACCCGTCCTGCTCACCGGCGGCGGCATCACCTCCAACTCCGGCATCACCATGGCCCGCATGGGCATGAAGGTCGCCGTGCTCAGCTACGTCGGCAAAGATGCCTGGGCACCCGTTATCCGCAATCTATATAAAAGCGAAGGCGTGGACGATGCCCCCCTGCTCACGCATCCCACAGCCGCGACCAGCACCACCGTCGTCGCCATCGACGCCGCCGGCGAACGCAGCTTCCTGCACTGCGTCGGCGCCCCCAAGCTCATCAACGCCGCCGCCTTCCTCGATCAAATCGAACTCTTCAAACGCACGCGCATGCTGCTGGTGGGTTACTACAGCCTGATGCCCAATCTGGAGAGCGACCTGCCCGAAGTCTTCCGGCAGGTGCGGGCCCAGGGTTGCAAGACCGCGCTCGATGCGGCCGGCGCTGGCGGATCGATGCAACCTCTGGATCGCATCCTGCCGCAGTTGGATGTGTACGTCCCTTCGCTCGGTGAAGCGATTCATCAGACCGGTGTCGAAGACCCCAAGCGCATCATCGAAATCTATCGCGGCTGCGGCGCGCCGGGCCTGCTGGGTGTGAAACTCGGCAAACAAGGCGTGCTGCTGAGCCCCACGGCGAACGAGTACCTCCAGATTCCCATCGCCACGCCGCCCGGCCCTGTCGTCGATACGACCGGCGCGGGCGACAGTTTTTACGCCGGCCTGCTCACCGGACTGCTCAAGGGCCTGCCCGTCGAACAGGCGGGCAAGCTGGGCGCGGCAGCGGGGGCGATCTGCGTCACCGCCATCGGCGGCTGCACCGGCGGAAAATCCTTCGCCGCCACGGCGCAACTGGCGGGGCTTGCCACGTGAGTTAAACGGAGCGATCACAGCTTCTCACAAGCGCGGCATGACCTCGATCTCTTTCAGATTGAACCAGTCCCTGCTCGAAGTGCAGCGCACCTGCACGTAACGCCCTGCTGTCCCGCGCTCGCAGTCGGATGCGAGCCATTCGTCGTCGTGCCGCGATCCGCTGAAGGATTGGACCAACCGCCCGCCGGCCACCTTGTCGCGCATGGGCTTATCCGAAACGTAGAACGCATGCGAAGCCGAACCTGCCGCCCCGCACTGAATCAGCGTCCGAATCGAAGCCAGTTCGTAGTTCGCTCCCAGATCGACCTCGATCCACCCGCTGTACGCCCCGCTGCTCCAGACGGATTGAAGGTTGCCATCCATGACGTTGGCGGCAACCTGATGCGACCACGCCCCGCTGGCCGAGACGCCGGCAGGTTTGAGGGCTTTGTCCGCGGCGATCACCTGCACCGTGCATCGCCGCAGCGTCGCCAGCGGAATATGGAGCTTGCCCAGTACGGTATTGACCACGAATCCAGCCGTGGCTGCAACACCGGTGAGCTGGTCGCCGTTAGGCCATTGGATAGCGACGGTTTCCTGATCCTGGTGGACATCGATGCGTGCGAGTTCCGCGAGCGGGACTTTCACATCGCCGACGCGCGAGCGCAGGCCGATGGTCGGATCCGCCTCCGCAGGCTCGCCGAACAGACGGGAACCGTCGATGAATTCCAGTTCCAGTCGCAGTCTGGAGGCTGGTTCAGCCGTAACGCCGTGAGCGGCGAAAAACGCCAGAATCAGCGAAGTGATGACGAATCGTGTGGGTCGCCTGCTGTGACTCATAGTGTGACTCATAGTGTGACTCCTGGAGACAAAGGTCGTGGTGATTCGTTGAATCAATGGATCGACTTCGTTAGGACGAATCAACTGCCCCGTTGTTCTCGCCCGTTGCAAGATTGTGACACAGCCTGCCCCGCGCCCCGCGCCGACGGATACCCTGCGGAATAACATGCCTTGGCCCCTGATTTACCGGTATACTGAAACAATCTCCCCGCACCCTTTTTCGCCTGCATGAGGGCTTGACATGACTCGACCGAATCGGCCTTTCGCCCGCCTCCCTTTCGCATCCATCCTTCGTTGTCTCGTCGCCGCATTCGTGTCGACAGCCCTGCTGGCGGGCGCCGCTCCCCTGCTGGCGGATGACGCCAAACCCGTGGAGAAGCCGAAGGTCGAAGCGCCCAAGGCCGAACCCAAGTCTGAACCCAAAGTTGAAGATAAGAAGCCCGACGAGAAGCCCGCGAAGCCGGATGAAAAGACCGAGCCCAACAAAGATGACAAGAAGGAAGACAAGAAGGAAGACAAAAAGGAAGACAAAAAGGAAGTACCCAAGCCGCCTGTGGTGAAGCCCAAGCCGCCCGTCGCCGACGGCAACTCGCTGCCGACGATCAAGGACGCCGCCTGGACCAAGACCAGTCCGCAAAGCTTGCAGGACCTTCAGGATATTCAGGAGCGCGTGCAGGCCGTCGCCAGCCGGGCGGAGAAGTGGACCGTCGGTCTCATCGTCGGGCAGGCCCGCGGGTCAGGCGTGATCATCAGCAAGGAAGGCTACATCCTCACCGCCGGTCACGTTTCAGCCACGCCTGATCGCCCCGTGCAGATCATTTTGCACAACGGCAAGGTCGTGCGCGGGCGTTCGCTCGGCCGCAACACCGGCATCGACTCCGGCCTGATCAAGATCGAAGAGGGCGAGAACTGGGACCACGCCGACATGGGCGAATCCGCCAAGCTCAAGGAAGGCGACTGGTGCATCGCCATGGGTCACCCCGGCGGCTGGCAACGCGGCAGGCCCGCGGTCGTTCGGCTCGGACGCATCGTCGTCGCCAATGACAAAGTCGTCGGCACCGATGCCACGCTCGTCGGCGGCGACTCGGGCGGGCCGCTGTTCGATATGGACGGCAAAGTCATCGCCATTCACAGCCGCATCGCCGCCCCGACCACGGCCAACTTCCACGTGCCCA
>JBBDXA010000249.1:57554-62883 GCA_040902585.1 Phycisphaeraceae bacterium | reverse complement strand
CCCGGCCCCTCCCTAAGAGGGAGGGGAGTAAGACTGCGGCCGCCCGTGTAAGTCTCCACCAACCCGCGCAGAAACGCCCAGCGCGACGGGCCGATGTATTTCTGCTCGACCGTTCGCCCGTGTACCACCGCGCCCGCGAAGCCGAGGTCGATCACCTTTGTGAAAATCCGGTGAAAATTCCGTTCAGCTTCCAAGCCGTCATCGCTGCCCCGGCGGAGCTTGACCGTACATGGCCGATCATCGCCGACCGCCTGGCGCACCGCGTCGAGAATCGCAATCGCTTCCTCAGGCTCCGAGAGCAGGTGTCCGCCGCGGGCCTTTTTGCGGATCTTCTTCACCGGGCAGGCGAGGTTCACATCAATCACGTCGTAGCCGAGTTTCACGAGAATCTTCGCACCAGCGGCGATCTCAGCGGGGTGCGAACCCATGAGTTGCCCCGCGATCGGGTGATCGTCATCACTCAGTTCCGCAGCCTTGAGCCCCTTGCCGCCCTGAATGAGAAACTGATCGAGCATCGCTTCAGTCACGGCGTACGGACAGCCATGCCGGCGAGCGACGAGGCGCATCGCGGCATCGGAGTAGCCCGCCAATCCCGCCTGAAAAAACGGGGCGTCAAGGGTGAGGTTGCCGATTCGGGTCATCGACGGGATTATACGCGGGACCGCCTGAGTCCTGAGTCCTGAGCCCCGAGTCCCGAGTCCGCACCTATGAAACGACTTCTTCTCCCCGTTTTGATTCTGTCGCTCACCGGCTGCGCGATTCCCGCCTTCTTCTTCGGGCCTACCGCCGACTCGGAGATGTCTGAGGATCTGTCTCTCGTGGTGTACCCGAAGGAGGCAGCCCTCGGCGATGACCTGGACATCATCGCCCTCAAGCGCGGCAACAAGCTCACGCTCATCAACCGCACGCCGCGCGAGTATCACGATCTTCAGATCTGGCTGAATCAGCAGTACGTCGGCAAGGTCGATCACATCCCCATCGGCACCGAAACCGTGATCTATCTCAACGCCTGCATCAATGAGTTCGGCGAGCCGTTCCCCGTCGGCGGCCTGCTCAACGCGGAGAAGAGCTACCCCGTCGTGCTTGTGGAACTGTTCACCTCCGAAACGCCCGAGGGCGCGAACCAGCTCTCGCTCGCGGCAGGCAAGCGACACCGCATGACGGTCCGCATGGATGAAGATTCTTCCCGGGAAGCATCAGGCCGATCGACCGAAGGCGATATCGCCCGCTGACGATCCGCCTGAACCTTCTAATCAACTGTTAAGGAAACCGAATATGGACTCTCTCGCCCTTTGGCAGCGGTATCAGAAACACCTGTGCGTCTGCCCGTCCGTGGGCCTTTCGCTGGACATCTCCCGCATCCGCTTCGGCGACCGCTATCTCGCTGAGATGGAGCCGCGCATCGAGCATGCCTACAGCGAGATGGAGCGGCTCGAAAGCGGCGTAAAGGTCAACCCCGATGAACTGGACGACGCCGGCAAGAAGGGCCGCATGGTCGGCCACTACTGGCTGCGCAACAGCGCCGTCGCGCCGACGCCCGA
Source organism: Phycisphaeraceae bacterium (assembly GCA_040902585.1). Taxonomy (GTDB): domain Bacteria; phylum Planctomycetota; class Phycisphaerae; order Phycisphaerales; family Phycisphaeraceae; genus JBBDXA01. Next base: position 61,342 of record JBBDXA010000249.1, on the reverse strand, counting down.
GCTTCAGCAGACCATCGAAACCGCGCTGGCGGATATCCGCAAGTTCGTGAAGAAAGTTCACAAGGGCACCATCGCGCCGCCCAAGTCCTCAGGCGCGGCGAAGTTCACCGACATCCTCGTCATCGGCATCGGCGGCAGCGCCCTGGGGCCGCAGCTCGTCGCGGACTGTCTGGGCGGCCTCGGCGGCGAAGCCGATGCGATGAAGGTTCACTTCCTGGACAACACCGACCCTGACGGCTTTGATCGCATCTACGCTCAGCTCAAGAAAAAGCTCAAGAGCACGCTCGTGCTCGTCATCTCCAAATCAGGCGGCACAGCCGAGACGCGCAACGGCATGCTCGAAGTCCAAGCGATGTTCGAAGAACGCGTTCTGAAATTCAACCGTCATGCTGTGGCCGTGACCGGCGTGGACAGCAAGCTCGACAAAGTGGCGGTGGAAAACAAATGGCTGGCGCGGTTCCCCATGTGGGACTGGGTTGGCGGGCGCGCGAGTGTCATGTCCGCGGTGGGCCTTCTTCCCGCGGCTTTGCAGGGCATCGACATCGACGCCTTTCTCGCAGGCGCTGCCGCAATGGATGAGATCACCCGCAGCCGGGAGACGGCGAAGAATCCAGCCGCGCTGCTCGCTTTGATGTGGCACCACGAAACCGAGGGCAAAGGCGCCAAGGACATGGTTGTGCTTCCTTATAAGGATCGTCTGCTGCTCCTGTCGCGCTACCTTCAGCAGCTCATCATGGAGAGCCTGGGCAAGCGGATGAATCTGGATGAATCGAAAGAGGTGTTCCAGGGCATCGCGGTGTACGGCAACAAGGGCTCGACCGATCAACATGCCTACGTGCAGCAGCTTCGCGACGGGGTTCAAAATTTCTTCGCCACGTTCATCGTCGCCCAGTGTGACTCGACGCAGCAGAAGCCGGAGACGGACATCGAAGTGGAACCCGGCGTGACCAGCGGTGACTTCCTCAAAGGCTTCTGGCAGGGGACGCGCTCGGCGCTCTTTGACAGCGGGCGCGGGTCGATCACGATCGTCATCGACAAGCTGACGGTGCGTACCTTGGGCGCGCTCATCGCGCTGTATGAAAGGGCGGTCGGCTACTACGCGACACTGGTGGACATCAACGCCTACCACCAGCCCGGCGTGGAAGCGGGCAAGAAGGCGGCCGCGTCGGTGCTGACGATTCAGAACAAGGTCACGAAGCACATGGCCGCCGATGCCGCGCCCGCGACGGCTGAATCGATCGCCGACGCCATCGGCGAGAAAGCGAACGTCGAAACAGTGTTTCACATCCTCTCGCATCTGGCGGCGAACAGCCGCGGCGTGAAGCGCGAGGGGGATCTGTTCGCGAAGGGGTGAGCGAGGGCGTGACCCTACTATGTGGCATGATCATTTGGGGTGCCATGGGCAAGCCCGTGAGCGGCGGGACATGGGTGCCAGACCATTCATTGCCGCGCTCCCTGCTAGCATGTTCGCAAGTCGTGGCGCAACTCTCCGCGACGGACGTTGGGGACGCCCATGTTCATTTCCAAGCTTGCTGATCGGCTGATCCGCTGGCGGCTGGCGATCCTTCTGGTGTTCGTCGCGCTGACTGCCGCCGCCGTCTGGCCCGCGCTCTCGCTCGGATTCGACCGCAGCGTCGAAGGGCTGTTCGATCGCAACGATCCGAACCTGAAAAACTATCTCCAGGGCAGGCAGCTTTTCGGTGCCGCCGAGACTGCGCTCGTCGCCTTTTCCGATGACGCGATCCTGACGGTTGCGGGTTTGAAGGCTCTGGAACAGTTCGACGAATCACTTTCAAAAATCCCAGGGATCGATGGTGTGCTCAGTCTCGCGGATGCGAAGCTGCCCGGCGCGCCGGTGAATGTGAAGAGCCTGCGCACGCATCTGGAGGAAGGCACGGTCACCCCCGAAGAACTGAAGATCGCGCTGTCGGAGTCGCCCCTCTATCGCGGACAGTTTCTCTCGCAGGACGGGCGGACGACCATGCTGCTGGTCACGTTCGCGGAGGTGGGTTCGGCAAAGACCACGCGAGCGGAAGCCATCCAGAACCTGCGCGATGCCTGCGATGCACACGATCCGCCCGCGAAGCTCTTCGGCGGGCCGGTGCTCGTCGAGGACATTTATCGCAACCTCGAAGAGGACGGCCGCATGTTGGGCCTGGCGTCCAGCCTGATTCTCACCGTCGTCATCGCACTCGTGTTCCGCAACCTGCGCTGGATTCTGCTGCCTTTGGCGGTGGTCCACATCACCCTGCTGTGGACCAAGGCGATTCTCGCGATCTCGAAGATGCAGCTTTCGATGGTCAGCTCGCCGCTGACGGCTCTCGTGACGGTCATCGGCGTGGCGACGGTGGTTCACCTGACCATTCGCTTTCGCGAGGAACGGCTGCATCACGAGCCGATCGAAGCGACCCGGCGAACGCTCCGCTTCATGATGCCCGCGATCTTCTGGACCTGCCTCACCACGGCCGCGGGCTTCTGCTCCCTGCTCGCCAGCCGGGTGGTGCCCGTGGCGGGTTTCGGCACGATGATGGCGATCGGTTCGTCGCTGGTCTTCATTACGGCGATCGGCCTGCTGCCCGCGGCCGTGCTCATCGGCGCGAAACACACCGATCCGGCGCACGCTCCGGGGGAAGGCAAAGTGTCGGCGGCCCTGGAAGGCATGATCCGCGGCGTCGGGCGCAGGCCCGGCACGGTCGGCATCATCGCGCTCCTGTTTCTCGGTGTGATCGGCTCGGGCATCGCCCGACTGGAAGTCGCCAGCAGCTTCACCGAAGACTTTCGCGATTCCAATCCGGTGGTCGTGTCCTATCGCTTCATCGCTGACCGCATGGGCGTGACCACCATGTTCGATGTGCTGGTGGATGTGCCCGTCGCTGATGATGAAGTGGCGTTCGCCGGGGCGCTTCAGAGCATGCGGGCTGCGCAGAAGGAGATCGCGCAGTCGCCGGGCGTGCGGGGCTCGCTGAGCGTGGTGAATGTGCTGGACTTTGTGCTGGGCCCGGAGGAAGGCTTTCAAGACCCGGCGAGCAAGTGGCTGTCCGATTTGCTGAGAACGATGAGCCCGGCGAAGCAGCTCAGCCGGCTGGCCTTTTTGCAGGGCGCGGTCGTCAGCAAGTTCTGGAACCGTAAGCAGAATGTGATGCGCGTTTTGGTGCAGATGGGCGATGTGATCAATTCAGCCCAGCGCCGCCAGATTCTGGTCGATGTCGAAGCCATCACGAAAAAACATTTTCCATCGGCTCGCGTCGCGGGTGTTGAAGTACTCATCGCCAACATGGTGAGCAGTCTGCTGAAGGATCAGTGGGTGACCTTCGCCCTGGCGGTGGGGGCGATCCTGGTGATGATGTTCATCGCCTTCCGAGACTGGCGGCTGGCGCTGATCGCGATGGTGCCCAATGCCGCGCCGATCCTGCTGGTGGTCGGCGCGATGGGCTGGCTGGGGCTGAAGGTGAATATCGCCACCGCCATGCTCGCGAGTGTGTCGATGGGGCTGGCGGTCGATTTCAGCATTCACTATCTCTACCGTTTCCGCCATGAGGTGAAGGCGGGCAAGTCCGTCGATCAGGCCCTGCGCGATGCCCACGGCAGCACCGGACTGGCGATGGTCGTGGCCGATCTCGCGCTGATCGCGGGGTTCTCGAGCCTGACGATCTCGGCGTTCATTCCGACGATTCACTTTGGCATACTCGTGAGCCTGGCGATGCTCGGCGGACTGGTGGGGAATCTGATCGCGCTGCCTTTGCTCATCAGGCTGGTGTGGCGGGATCGGTCTGCCCCCGGCGCGGGGG
>JBBDXA010000249.1:37839-57544 GCA_040902585.1 Phycisphaeraceae bacterium | reverse complement strand
GGCCGCTTAAGCAGCCCGCGCCAGCCCCGCCGGAGCTACCTGTCCATCCGCTGCACCCACGCCGCCACGCGCTGCGGTTTCAGGAGCACGTAATACAGTCGGCCCTCGGCGACCTGCTTGCCCGCGGTCAGCTCCGCCTCATGTCCGATGCCGAAGTAAATGTCCGCCCGGCCCGGCGCGCGGATCGCTCCGCCCGTGTCCTGATCCAGCAGCAGGCGGTTGAAAGATTTCGTTTCGCCCGGTGCGGCCGTGGGACTCTGCGGCGACTGCGTCGTCACCAGCGTCACGCAGCCGCGCGGATAGATCGCCTTGTCCGTCGCCAGCGATCGCCCCGGCTCCACCTTCACGCCCAGCGAGCCCGCCGGCCAGTCGCTCTGGTCGTAGGTGGTGAAAAACACGAAGCGATCGTTGCGGCGGATGTAGCCATCGAGCTCCTGCGGATTCGCTTTGAAGTGATCGCGGATCGCGCTGAGCGTGATCTTGTTGCGATCGAGCTTGCCCTCTTCGCCGAGCAGCCGCCCGATGCTGGTGTAATCGCGGCCGTTGCTGCCCGCGAAGCCGACGAGCATGGTTGTGCCATCGGTGAGGCGGAACTGTGCGGAGCCCTGCACTTCGACGATATATGCATCCAGCCGGCTGCGGAGCCACACCAGCTCAGTGCCCGCGAGCAGGTTCCTTTCTTCGATGTCCTTTCGCGTCGGATACGGCGTGATTGCATTGCCGACCTGCCGACCTTTGATCTCGCCGGTGACCGGATCGGCGGCGAGGTCGGCCGGTCGTTTGTAGAGGGGGAAGCGGAATTCGGCGGTACGCACTTTCGAGGCGGGGAAGATTGGCGAGTAGTAACCCGTGAAGAGCACGGTGCCTGAGCCATCCCAGCCGATGCTGGTGTAGACATCGAACTCATCGCGCAGTCGGGCGAGGAAGGCTTCGGTGGAAGCGCTCTCGAAGGCGATCGCGGGCAGGGCGTAGACGCTGGCGCGGGCCTGGTCGTGGGTGATGCCGTCGAAGGGATAGAAACGCTGCGATGAAGGCTTGGCGAACCAACTGAGGCTGCGCTTGGTCGCGGCGAGGAAGGCATCATCCATCGGCAGAGCGGCGGAGAGATCAGGCCAGTCAGCCGGGTCCAGTTTGCGCAGGGCGCTCACGCCCGGCGGCAGGGGCTTGGCGTACTCAGGCGTCTTGGACTTGCATCCGCAGGCGAGCAACAGGCTCGCGACGAGAAGGGAACTAACGCAGGGGAAGTGGATCGGTCGGGGCATGGCGGTACCTTCCTTGAAACAGAGGGATTCGGAACTTTTCGCCATTGTAAGGCATTCCGGCCTTGGCGTGGCGGACAGGTGTGGTGTAGGATTGCGTATTGAGTCGTCCTTTCCCTTCCGGTTTTGTGAGTTATGAAGGTTTCTCCATGCGTCGCTCCGCGTTCACCCTGGTCGAAATGCTGCTCGTGGTCAGCATCATCATGGTGCTGATCGCGCTGCTGCTGCCGGCCTTGCAGAAGTCACGCGGACAGGCCCGCGTCGCCTCCTGCAAGAGCCAGCTCCATCAGATTCACACGGCCATCTACGAATACCAGTTGCGCTACCGCATGCGCCATCCCTGGCAGTTCGCCAACGGCAGCGGTGACTACCCGCACGAGGCAGGCAATACCGCCACGCGTCCCGGTTCCCCCGCGCGGGCTCTGCATCTGCTCACCAAAATCCTCGGCGACGGCAAACTCTTCTTCTGCCCCGATGTGCCCATCGACTATGAGCAGTACTACAACCCGACGCCGAGCGGCGACTACAAGAAGTTTCACGGCACGTACGCCTACCACTATCGCCACGTGCGCTCCGCTGACGATCCGACGCCTTCGGGTAACGGCATCATCTGGGCCAACGCCAAGAGCAAAGACCTCATCATGCTCGACAACTCGAACAACACCTGGTCGTCGTGGGGCTTTCCTTATCAGTTTGAACATTACAACGCCCTGATGCTCGACGGGCGCGTCGATCTCATCTCGTCGGATGCGAACTTTATTGTGGAGTGGTTGTGGGGGCCGGAGAAGAAGCCGTACCCGTGAGGCATCCGGGAGCACCATCTCGAAAGGGTGGTGCTATTCGCGCACGTCATTCTGTTGGGCGAAGAGCGCATCCGAAATCCGTGGGCCGTCAGCACCACCCTGTCGGGATGGTGCTCTAATTCAGATCGAGCGGATTGAGCAGGCGCACCGGCAGGGCCTCGGCGGTGAGTCTTCGCGATTCGACGTGACCGTCAAAAAACAGCAGCGAGGTTCGCCCGCCGTGACGCGGGTCATCGTGCTTCATCATGCGCGGCTGCGGCGCGGGCGTGTTGCCGTAGAAAACATACTCGGTCAAGGCGCGGAACACGTCGTACACGCCCATGTTCGTCGGCGTCTGAAAGGTGAGCGTGTTCGCTTCCATGATGTTGATCACTTTGTCCGGACTGCCCGGGTGTCCGCGGACACGGGTGACGCGGCTGGAAGTGTAGACCGGCGTCTTTTTGTAATAGAGAAAGTCCACGCCGTTGCTCGCGTAGGTGAGCGCGAAGGCCGAATTGGTCTCGGCAGGACATCGCCAGGCTTCGACTGACTTGGCGGCGTTGAAGAGTGCGGTGTCGTTGCCGTCCTGCGCCAGCGTCACGACAGGTCCGCCGATGTGTTCGGAATATCGCCCGACGAAGTGATAGTGGGCGTAGTTGGCGGTGTCGTTGGGATCGTTGTTGTTGTACCAGTTGTCGCGGGCGGCGAAGTAGTTGTTGGTCGCGCCATAGTTGTGCGTGGCCACGCCGATGGCGTTCTGATTGGTCTGGCAGCGGACGGTCCACGCATTGCGGCGCGACGCCCCAAGCGCAGGCAGCAGCATCGCAATAAGCAGGGCGATGATGGCCACCACCAGCAGCATCTCAACCAGCGTGAAGGCGGATGATTTTCGCACAGGAACCTTTCGCAGCAGGCCGGAACGGAACGCCCCCCAGCGCTCTTGATTGTACCGGCTTTGAGCCGATGCAACGCTACGAAAGTCTGACGCTCAAATTCGCTGCCTATTGCGGGCCATCCAGCCCGAACTGCTTCATCTTCTTATAAAGTGTCGTGCGGTTGATGTTCAGCTGCGCCGCCGTCTCCTGCCGGTTCCACTGGTTCGCCTCCAAGGCAGCGAGAATGATCTGCTTTTCCGGCTCCGCCATCGCGTCGGTGAGCGCGGTCGGGTTCCAGCCGCCCGCCAGCGCGGGTACCTGAATGAAACCCTGCGAACGGTCAGGCGTCGCGCCGCTTTTGCCCGCGACCAGTGGGAGCCCTGACTCGCCGCGGAACGAGTGCTGAATCGAATCGGGCAGATCCTGCACCTGCACGATCGGCCGACGTGAAAGCACCACCGCCCGCTCCACCGCGTTCTCCAACTCGCGCACGTTGCCCGGCCAGCCGTAGCTGTGCAGCGCGGCTATCGCTTCCTCGCTGAATCCCGTGATCGTCTTGCCCGACTCCTTGCAGTACTTGTGCAGGAAATGTTCCGCCAATGATGGAATATCACCCAATCGCTGACGCAGCGGCGGCATCTGAATGTTCACCACGTTGATGCGATAGAACAAGTCCTCGCGGAACCGCCCTTCGCGCACGAGATCGGGAAGCGATTCATTCGTGGCCAGCACGAAGCGCACATCCACCTGGATCGTCTTCGTCGAGCCGATCGGTTCGAACTGTTTCTCTTGTAGGACGCGCAGCAGTTTCAGTTGCAGCGCGGGCGTGGCGGAGTTGATTTCATCGATGAAGAGCGTGCCGCCGTTGGCGGCGAGACACTTGCCGGGCTTGTCATGATCCGCGCCGGTGAAGGCACCTTTCATGTGGCCGAAGAGCTCGCTCTCCAGCAGCGTCTCGGGAATCGAGCCGCAACTGAACGTGATGAACGGAGCAGATCGGCGGGGACTGCGGGCGTGGATCGCGCGGGCGACCATCGTCTTGCCCGTGCCGCTCTCGCCTTCGATCATGACCGTTGTCTTGCTCTCAGCAACCGCCTCGACCAGGTCGTACACCTTCTGCATGCGGTAATCGCTGCCGATCAGGTTGCCCATGCCGAAGCGTTCGGAGAGCTGCTTCTTGAGCGTCTGATTCTCCGCGAGCAGGGCGTGCTGCCGCAGGGCTTTGTTCACGGCAATGCGCAGCTCATCATCCACGATGGGCTTGGTCAGATACTCCGCGGCCCCGAGCTTGATCGCTTCCACCGCCGACTCGATCTTCCCGAAGCCCGTGATCATGATGGGCACGACGGAAGGAAACGTCTTGCGCATCTTCTTAAGCAGTTCGAGCCCGTCGCAGCGCGGCATGTTCATGTCGGTGATGACCACGGCAAACGTCGCATCACCAGGAACGGTTGCATCGTCATCCTGAGCGAGCGACATGCGATCGTGACTGTCCAGGATCGTGACCGCTTCGTTGCCATCGCCCGCGGTGGCGGTGGCGAAGCCTTCGCGCGAGAGAAACTCGGCGAGACTGTCGGCGACGATCGGATCATCGTCCACGATCAGGATGCGCTGGGGAACACTCATGAAGAAATCTCAAAGACGAAAGCTCCAAATCTCAAACAAGCTCCAAATGCTGAAATCTCAAATTAGGAATTCGATCGCTTTGCGTTTTGAGATTTGTTTGTGACTTGGAGCTTGAGCATTGGAATTTAGCGCTGCTTCAGCACTTCAGCCGCCAGCACATCCACCGGCACGGCCACCGTCAGCACCGCGCCGCGCTGGCCGTTGCGGCTGGCCAGTCGCATGGTGCCGCCGAGTTCCTCGGCGATTTCCTTCGCGGTGGTCATGCCGATGCCGTGGCCGCCGGGCTTGGTCGTTTTGCCGACGAAGAATTTCCCGCCCACGTCGAGCACTTCGCGCGACAGGCCGGGGCCGTCGTCAGTGATGATCAGTCGCAGTGAGCCGCAGGCGATTTCCGCGTGAACGTCGATCCGTCCGCTCTTTGCCGAGCGAGTGTTGTCACCGGTGATCGCCTCGATGCCGTTGCGCAGGGCGTTGGCGAGGACCGGATACAGAGGGCCTGCCGGCAGGACGGCAGCTTCGGGCGTGAGATGGGTTTCGATCTCGATGCCCGCCGCCCGCGCCGCCGGCTCATACAGCGCGCAGCCTTCTTCGATCATCTGCCCGAACGTGCCCTGCGAGTCATCGATGAACGCGGGCGCGGATTCCTGCTTGAACCACTGGCGCAGCATGCTCACCATGTGCCGCATGCCGGTCTCGGCCACGGTCAGTCGCGTCAGCAGGTCTTCATCTTCCTGTTGCGTCGGCGTGGAGCCGCGCGTGTCGCGCAGCATCGACATCACCAGCGACACATTGCGCAGGCTGCCGTCGAGCAGGTTGGAGAGTTCGTGAGCAAGTCGGGCATCAACCTGCTCGGAGCCGGAAACGGTGGTGTTGTTTGTAGTGGACATCGTATGCGCCACATCGGTTGACCCGCGGCAACGGTTGAGCGCGATGTGGTGCCTGGGCAACAGGCGGCGACCGGTTGTGCGTTGTGTAGCGACAACGTCGGCTGGGATGTCAGGAGATCACGGGAGGGCAGTGGCTTGATTCCGAAGGGGATGTGGAGCACCGTCCCGGAAGGGCGGTGCCGGAGGGGGGCGTGAACGCGGGGATGCACCACCCTGCCGGGATGGTGCTCCCGGGATAGCGCTCCCTGCCTTCTCCTGCTCCAGCACAAACCGGGCCATCGCCTTACCCATCACTTCGTTCGCGCTCGCATTGAAATGACCGTCGAAAGGAATCGTCGGCAGGTTGTAGCCGCCGCGGTCCGCTTCCTTCGCCGCGGCGAGCAGGTCGATCATCTTGATGCCTTTCTCGATGCAGATCGTCGCGACCTTGGCGCGGTAGGCATCGCTCACATGCTCGCTGCGCAGGCTGGTCGGGTCAGGCACAATGGCGACAAGGAACGTCGCGCCGCGTTCCTTCGCAAGCGCGCGGAACTCGTCGAGATAGTCCGGCAACCGCGCCAAGCCGCGCTCGGCCTTCGCAGGAGTCAGGTCCGGCCCGGAGAAGCCGCGCACCACATCGTGCAGCCACATGATCAGCGCGCTCTTGCGAATGACACTGCGCACCTGCCACTTGATTTCCGCCCAGCCTTCGAGCTTCGTCTTCGTCTCGAAGACCACAGGCCCGGTGCGCGTGAACATGGCATCGATCTCAGGAATCGAAAACTCCATCAGATCGTTCCAGTACCAGAACAGGATGACGACATCCGCATCCACGGCCGGGCCCAGCTCGCGCAGCATGCCCAGTTCCATGTTGGTGCCGTAGCCGCGCACGCCGCCGTTGATGACGGTGAACGATTCCGCGCCTCCCGTCGAGGCTGCATCGAGCGTTCGCTGCATCCAGTGCGGCAGCGTCTGATCATCAGCCACGCCCTGGCCGTAGATCATGCTGTCGCCCAGCGCGAAGATGCGCACCTCGCCCGCCTTCTTCGCTTCTACCTCCGGCCCGCGCAGGCCCAGCGCGTTGACCCGCACCAGGTGCTGATACGTGTAGTGCGGTGTCGAAGGCATCATCTCGTAGCCGCGATGCGCATTGGCACGCACGATCAACAGCGGCATGCGCTCCGCCAGCGGACTGCCCACGATCAGACGCACCGCCACCTCGCCGATCGCCAAGGCAATGCACAGCCCCAGCGCGAGGGCGACGAATCGGAACAGACGCCTGCGTTGCGGCGGTCGCTTTCTTTCGGATGGTGAGTTGAGTGTCGTCATGGCTGGGGCGAGACATTCGCCTTCGGGCATTATCGTCCAGTATTCCCCGATGGATCGAATCAGGACCAGTTCACTACAATAAGGACATGAAGACCATACTCGTTGCCGTTGATCTTTCGGATGTCACGCAGCCGCTGCTTTCCACAGCCGCGGCGCTGGCCAAGGCGATGCAGTCGAGCGTGTACCTCGTTCACGTCGCCGCGCCGGAGCCGACGTTCGTGACCTACGAACCTGGCCCTGACCACGAACGGCAGTTCCGCGCCCAGCAGCTTCGCGTCGAGCATCGTGATCTCCAGAAGCTGGCGGAAGACATGGAAAAGAGCGGGGTCGAGGCCGAGCCGCTGATGGTGTCCGGGCCGACAGTGTTGAAACTGCTCGAAGAAGCCGACCGTCTCAAGGCGGATCTCATCGTGATCGGCTCGCATGGCCACGGAGCGCTGTATCACCTGCTCGTCGGCAGCGTGACCGATGGCGTGATCCGCAAGGCGAAGTGTCCGGTCATGGTGGTGCCGAGCAGGAAATAATCACTTGCCAAGGTCGCGCACTTGTTCTTTCGTGAACTCGTGCGCCGCCTTCGCCGCGGCCGCGACCTTTTCATTCTTGTCTTTCATCAGCGTTTGAATCACGGCTTGCATCGCGCGGTCCTGAGCAGGGGTTCGTTTGCTGTATTTGACGCGGCCGAGTTCGAGCGTGGCCGCGATGCGCCAGCTTAGATCCTCATCGTTCAGGGCCGTGTGCGTGAGGTCGGCCAGCGCGGGCGATTGTGCTTCGCCGTAGAGGAGCGTGCTGAGCACTTCACACTTCGGGCCCCAGTATTCGTTATCGAAGTCGTTCATCGCGTTGACCCATTTCAGAATCGCGTCGCCCAACTTGGTGCCGTCGGCGGACCAGTTGTAGAGTTCGGTCCCCCCGGCCCGCATCAGTTCCAGCCCCATCGTGCGAAGCTGAACGCGTTCGCTGTTCTCGAACATGCTCTGGCCCAGCTCCCAGATGGCCTGCGCGACGCCGAGTGCCCGTGCCTTGGACTGAGCGTTGGCGCGATTGTGAATCACGGCAGCGCGGTGCATGGCCACGAGCGTCAATTCGAGCAGGGCCGCACCGAATTTCGGTCTCGCCTGCGGCTGCATCGGCACCATGTCATCCATCGTCTTGCCCGGGACTTCGCCCGCAGTCTGAATCGCGAGGAACAGATCGATGACCTTCTCGCCCACCTCGGCCGCGGAGCCTTCGGGATCGATCGCTTTGCGATTGTCGTCGTAATACTTCAGGAGCGCGGCGAAGGCCTTGGAGGCATCGCCCTTGCCGCGCTCGCCGATCGCTGGAAGGCCGGCCAGATCGCGCTTCTTCAGGACGGCGTCACGGCTGAACGCGGTGCGACGGCCGATGCCTGCGTCGGCGGGTTCGGGTGCAGGTGCGGTCTCAGCCGCGCGTGCAGGGGTTTGAGCGAACAGCAGGCAGCCGGCGACTGCGATCAGGAGAAAGTCGGCTCGGCGGCGCGTGATTGCAAAGTGATTCGACATGGGTGCCTCCGTGGAAGGTGCTGGTAAGCGAGGGCAGCGACTCAATCGAACCCGGGATAACAGGGGCGAAGCCGGCCGCCGATCTCGCACTTCTTGCTCAGCTCGTGATTGATCGCGATGCCTTCGGGTGAATTCTGCTCGAACCAGGTGATGGCATCCGTGCTGATGAGCCGACCTTTGCCGTAGCCTTCTTCCATGAATAACATGTCTTCGGGGCCGGTAGCTTTTCCGCTCTCGGCCGCCTTCTTCGCCCTCTCAATCACCGCCTTGTACTCGGCCGTGAAGCCTTCGTAGTAGCCGACGAATCGCTCCTCTTCGTTGGAGCAGTCGCCGCAAGAGAAGACGTACGCCTTGAAGGCCTTGCCCTTGCCGCTGGGAGCGTCGATGGGCGGGAGCTTGTCGCCTGCGACGACGAAGAGCTTCTTCGCGTTGACATCGTAGAAGTACTGATCGATGGGCCCGCGATGGCCGCCGCCTGTGTTGCGCGTATGCTTGCCGGCCACCGATTCGATGCCTCCCATCGCCCGTTCCATCAGCGCGGTGAGTAGGGTGTTGAATTCCTCCTGCGTGGCTGCCTGTTCCAGCAGGGTGAGTTGTGCCTGGACATCGGAGCTGCCGATTTTGAGTATCGCGTTGACCTTCGCCCAATCCTTGTCCGTGATCGCCGCGAGTTGAGCGCGGGCCTTCTTCATGCCTTCTGCGTAGTCATCCGCCATCTCCTTGGGAATCCACTTACCTTCCACGCGGACGAATTCCTTTTCCTTCGGTTCCTTGCCCTTGACTTCCAGCCTCAGCACGACCTTGTCTCCGTCGCCGCTGACCTTCGTGGCTTTGTCATTCCTGAGCTCCTCGGCGAGACCCATGAGCCGGGAATTCTCCGCCACACCCGGCAGGCTCTTCACGGTCTCCAGCAGATGCGCCATGATCTTTGACCCGGTGGTGTCGAGGAAACTCGCCAGGTCGATCGTCTTCGCCTTGCTGTGGTACGCCAGATCGCTGTCGAGGATTTCGCCGAGGATGGGCAGGAGGCCATCGATGAGCTTGCTCGCTTTTTCCTTGCCGAACATGTCTGCAATGATCGGATGATTGATGATGAATTCTTTTTTTGTTCGCAGAACCTTGTGCAGCATCTGGGCGGTCTTGACGGTGTCTTCCCAGGATTTTTCATCGATCTTACCGATGGCTTCGTGCATCAGGGCGTGAATGTCTTTCTGATAGCTGGCGGGCAGCGCCTGCCAGAGGACGACCGGTTTGTTCTCCTCTAAACCCTTGGCGATGCGCTGGACGGCTTCCTCCGCGGAGGCGGCCGGCGCGGGCTCCGCCTTGGAACCGCAACCCGTCGGCAGGGTGAAAGCGAGGGCGAAAAGAAGCGGCAACATCAGGTGTTTTGCGTACGTGCAGGGGTTCATCGAAGAGGCCTCCATGGTAACTTGTGGGTTCGTGTTTCTGTTGGAATGGGATGGCTGGGGCTGAGGCTCGGCGAAGCCCCGGCAGTGGGACGCACAAGGTTCATCGGGCCGGGGCTTGCGCGGACTCCAGCCCCAGCCACCCGACGGAATTGCCGTCATTCGCGGGCGGTTCCCTGTCCTGATTGCGGACGCCGGCGCAGTCACTATGATACCTGCCCCATGGGAAAGACGCGAGAAATCAAGGGCCGCATGAAGGCGGTGTCGAACATCAAGCGCATCACCAAGACGATGCAGCTCATCGCCACCGCGCGCTTTCAGGCCGCGCAGAAGCGCGCCACCAGCGCCAAGCCTTACACACAGAAGATCGCCGAGCTCGTCGGTGAACTCGCCTCGGCGGGCGGTGATGTCGATCACCCCTTGCTGAAGGAACCGCAGCCCAAGACCGGCCGCGAACTGCTGCTGGTGATCACCGCCAACCGCGGCCTGTGCGGCGGGTACAACGCCAACATTCTGCGCACAGCCGTCGCTCACCTGCGCGAGAAGGCCGATCAGAAGGTGGAACTGGAGATCGCCGGGAAGAAAGGCGTGGCGTACTTCAAATTCGTCGGCAAGCCGATGGCGAAGATCCACACGCAGTTTGGCGACAAGCCGAGCTTCCAGGAAGTGCATGCCCTGGCTCAGGAATACATGAAGGCGTTCGAGTCGGGGCAGTACGATGCGGTCCGCGTGGTGTACATGGCTTTTGAATCGGTCTCGCGTCAGAAGCCGGTGGTGATTCAGCTTCTGCCGATGGAGAAGCCGAAGGTCGATGAGAGCGCGAAGAACAAGGCGACGGTGGAATATGACTTCATGCCTGAGCCGGCGAAGCTGCTGGCGGAGCTGCTGCCGGTGACGGTGAAGACGCGGTTGTTCCAGGCGTTCAATGAAGCGATCGTCGGCGAACAGGTGGCCCGCATGATCGCGATGAAGGCGGCGACCGACGCTGCCGGCAAGATGGGCAAGGCCCTGGCCCGCAAGTACAACCGCGCCCGCCAGACGGCGATCACGACGGAGCTGACGGAAATCATCGGCGGCACGGCGGCGCTGGAGTAGTGTGCCGGTTAGCGGGTGCACCGAAGGTGCCCCTGCGACGGCTACGAGTTCCCTGCGTTATCATCTCCGCGTGAAAATCACCTCCTACCAAACCCTCGTCGTCGCCACCCCGTGGCGCAATCTCACCTACGTCATCGTCGAAACCGACACCGGCTTGACCGGCGTCGGCGAAGCGCGCGTCGTCGGTAAGACGCACACCGTCTGCCAGTACCTGCTCGATGTGAAGCGCCACATCATCGGCCACGATCCGCATGACATCGAAGCGCTTTATCGCCGGCTCACGCTGCTCGACTTCGGCTCCGCCGGCGAAGTGGTCATGACCGGCCTGGCGCTTATTGAAATGGCCTGCTGGGACATCATCGGCAAAGAGGCGAAGCTGCCGGTGTACCAACTCATCGGCGGGAAGGTGCGCGACACTATTCCCGCTTACGCGAATGGCTGGTACACCGTCGAACGCACGCCGGACAACTTCGCAGCCGCGGCGAAACGCGTCACCGCCAAGGGCTACCGCGCGATGAAGTTTGATCCCTTCGGCAACGGCGATCTGGAACTGACGCGCCCGGAGTTTCGCCGCTCGATCGAAATCATCGAAGCGGTTCGCGGCGCGGTCGGGCCTGATGTGGAACTGCTCATCGAAATGCATGGTCGCTTCGCCCCGCATCAGGCGGTGGAGATCGCCCGTGAAATTGAGAAGTTTCATCCGAGCTGGATCGAGGAGCCGTGTCGGCCCGAGGATGTACCCGCGCTGAAATACGTCGCGGCTCACACGTCGATTCCCATCGCCACGGGCGAACGCCTCTACCGCGCAGCCCAGTTCCGCGAGCTGTTCGAAGAGCGGGCGGTTCACATTATTCAGCCTGATCTGAATCAGTGCGGCGGGTTGTTCGAAGTGAAAAAAATCGCCAGCACTGCGGAGACGTACAGCGTGGTTGTCGCGCCGCACAATGTGTCGGGCATCGTCTCGACGACCGCGGCCCTGCACCTGATGGCGACGCTGCGCAACGGCAAGATACTCGAGCATTTCAATGACTTCGTGGATGAAAGGATCAAGCAGTGTGGCTCGCCGTACCCGCAGGTGGTGGATGGTTCGTTCGCCCTGCCGCAGGGGCCGGGCTGGGGGCTGGAGTTGAATCTGGATTTCATCCGATCGAATGAAGCGAAAAGAATCGATGGTGTGATTCCGGACCCGGGGTTGAATATGTTCGTCGATGCGAACTGGCATCAGCGTTCGCAAATGTGAGCCGTGCGCCCCGGCAATGGGGCTTTAACCCCCCCCCCCCCCCGGGGCCTGATTTGATCCCCGCGCGCATGCGTGCAATCATGCCTTGAAAGGAATTCACTCATGAGCCAGGCTCCGACGCATTCACACACACCGGAAACCACAGGTCGCCCAGCCGGGGGACCGCCCCGACCTGAGATCCCCGACCTAAGCGAGAAGGGCGGCATGAAGGATGGCCAACCGCAGAAGCTCAACGAGCGACTATTCATGCAGCTTCTGGCCTACACCTTCTGCGAGAACAGCAAAGCCCTGGGGCAAGCGATGAGCGCGGCTGGCGTCGAAGGCGTCGTCTACGAACACGTCTCCGACCCGCGCGGCGTCGCGATACTCACCTACAACAAGGACCCCAACTTTTTCATCGACACCCTCCGCCCGCTGCTGCATCGCGAGCCTTTCAAGAGCCTCGCGCCGCAGCCGCAGTTCACGATGATGGGGCGAACGTACTCGCTCGGCTACGAGCCGAACCTGGAAGACACGCTGTTCGAACGCCCCCGGCGCACGGCTCTGAACCCCGCGTGGCCCTGGGCGGTGTGGTATCCGCTTCGTCGCAGCGGCACGTTCGAACGGCTGAGCAAGGAGGAGCAGATGGTGATCCTCCGCGAGCACGGCACCATCGGCATGGCGTTCGGCGCGGGCGACTTCGCGCATGACATTCGTCTGGATTGCCGCGGTCTCGATGTGAACGACAACGACTTCGTCGTCGGCCTGCTCGGCAAGGAATTGTTTCCGCTCTCGGCGGTGGTGCAGTCGATGCGCAAGACGCAGCAGACGGCGCTTTATCTGACGAACCTCGGGCCGTTCTGGGTGGGCAGGGCGGTGTGGCAGAGTGGGATGTGAGGTTGTCGTTGAACGGTGGGTCGTCAAGCGTTCTTGCGAGTTCGTTCGAAGATCGTTTGAACGAACGGCCCGGGCTCGACGATTTTCAATCGGGGCGACAATGCTCGCAACTCCTCAGCTTGCGGCGTTTCAGCTTTTGTCAGGTCGAGCAGATCAAGATCGCGCGTGACAAGAAACTCGGCGTCGGCGGCGATTGCCAAATTGATGTATTTGCTGTCCTTCGGATCGCGTTTCAAGGCAAACGGGATTGGGACTGGTGAAATCAGGTTCGCCATTTGTCGAAGCCGGGCAATGAACACTACTGCGGCGGCCGGATCGCAAAGAGCGGGGAATTGGCGCACATAGGACGGACGGGTGATCACATCCTTCACCTCCGCGACAACTTCCTCGGAGAGGAACAGTTGCACCAGTCCGGCCTCAACTAATTCAAATGTGGCTCGCGAGCGGTGGGGCCGCGCGGCTCGCATGCACAACAGCATTGCGTCATATACGACAGGGATACTCATGTGCCCGCAGTCCCCTGTCGCTCCTGCCAGATCTCTTCGCGAATCCGCTCGTGCAACGCATCGAGTTCATCGTCCGACATTCCACTGGCTTCCACCTGGGCACGATATTCGGCCAGGGCCGCCTCGCCCTCTGCTGTTCGGACGGCATCTTCAACAAATCGCGTAACCAATGACTGCACGGACTCGCCGCGCGCCGCCGCCTGTCGCCGGAGCCGGTCTTCCACATCCGCTGATACTTGAATCGTGAGCGTCATTGTGCTTCATGATAGCTACCTGATCCGTTGATGTCGCTCGTCCGGTTATGATCGAGATTCGAAGGATTTGCTAGATTGTCCATATGTCCCAACTCACTCTTGAAGATCGTCTTGCCGCCGCCCGTCGCGTGCTCGATGCCGTGAAGCAGTCGCACGCCCTGCACTTTTACGATTCCCTCCACGACACACAGCGCGATCAACTCCTCTCGCAGATCGAAGCGATCGACTGGCCCGAGGTCGCGCGGCTGGTTGATTCGCATGTGAAAGCGAAGCCGGACTTTGAACTGCCGAGCCAGATCGAACCCGCGCCGTACTATCCGCGCGAACCGAAGGATGCGGCCACACAGGCGAAGTTCAAAGAGGCCCGTACACTCGGCGAGAAACTCATCCGCGAAGGCAAGGTCGCGGCCTTCTGCGTCGCGGGCGGTCAGGGCACTCGTCTCGGCTGGGATGCCCCCAAGGGCACGTTCCCCGCCACGCCGATCCGCAGGTTGCCGCTCTTTGCCGTCTTCGCCGAGTACATTCAGAAGGTGCAGGAGAAGTACGGCTGCAAGGTGCCTTGGTATGTGATGACGAGCACGGTGAACGACGAAGCCACGCGCGATTTCTTTGACGATCAGGATTACTTCGGCCTCAGCGTCGGGCAGATCATGATCTTCCCGCAGGCGATGATGCCCGCCCTCGACATGACCACCGGCAAGGTTCTGCTTGACGCCCCCGACTCGCTCTCCCTTTCGCCCAACGGTCACGGCGGGTCCCTCAAAGCCCTCTACACCAGCGGCGCGATTGACGACATGAAGCAGCGCGGCATCGAACAGATCAGCTACATCCAGGTGGATAATCCGCATGTGAAGGTGATCGACCCGCTCTTCATCGGCCTGCACGCGATGGATGGCGCGCAGATGAGTTCGAAGATGCTGCCCAAGACCGGTCCGAAGGAAAAGCTGGGGAACTTCTGCAAGGTGGACGGGCGCGTGTCGGTGATTGAGTACAGCGACTTGCCGGATGAGCTGGCGATGCAGAGGCTCGATGATGGTTCGCTGCGTTTCCTTGCGGGATCGATTGCGATTCACGTATTGCGGCGTGACTTTGTGGAAGCGTTGAGCACAGCCGCTCGCGGCTTCGCACTGCCGTTCCATCGCGCGGAGAAGAAGGTGCCGTTCATCGACACCTCAACCGGCAACCGCATTGATCCGACGTCGGCCAACGCGGTGAAGCTCGAAACCTTTGTCTTCGATGCGCTGCCGCTGTGTGAGAAATCGATCGTGCTGGAGACGGACCGCGTGGAGGAGTTCGCCCCGATCAAGAATGCGGACACTTCCACAGGCCCGATGTCGGTGGACTCACCCGCGTCGAGCATCAGGCTTCAGATCGAGCGCGGTGCCCGCTGGCTGGAGGCCAACGGCGTCATCGTCACGCGCGACGACGATGGCGAAGTGGAAGGCATTATCGAAGTCGCGCAGGCCACGGCCATCGAACCGGCGGACCTGAACGGCCTGCCGCTGCCCGACGCGATTTCGCCGGGGATGAAGATTGTGATTTAGACATGCGGTTAGCGGTCGGGCGTTTAGCGGTCGGGCCGAGTCCGCGAGGCCCACCCGTCGTCTGGGAATCGCGGACGCCGGAACAGGCGGGCCTCGCGGACTCGGCCGCGCCGCTAACCGCGTTCATTATGTTTCGTCGAGGTGATCCCATGATTCGAACCTTCCTCTGCATCGCGCTGCTTGCTTCCACCGCTCTCGCCGCCCCGCAGGTCGCCGTCATCATCGACGGCGCCAAGGGCGCGAAAGACAACCCGCTCAACACCCCCTTCGGCATCGACTTCGATGAGAAGGGCAACGCCTACATCGCCGAGTTCGACGGCGGGCGCGTTCACAAGTTAGAGACTGCGGGCAAACTCACACAGATCGCCGGCGATGGCAGCAAGACCTACAAAGGCGATGGCGGGCCACTCGCAAAGGCGACCTTCAACGGCATGCACAACCTCGTCGCGACGCCGACCGGCGATCTTTACATTGCCGACACCTGGAACTGCACCATCCGCAAGGTCGATCACAAGACCGGCCACATCACCACCATCGCAGGCACCGGTGAAAAAGGCTTCGGCGGCGACGGCGGGCTCGCGACGAAGGCGAAGTTCAACGGCACCTTCTGCGTCGCGATCTCCTCTTCCTTCGACACGCTCATCATCACCGACCTGAGCAATCGCCGGATTCGCAGCGTGAATCTGAAGACAGGCATCGTCGATACGGTTGCGGGCAATGGACAGAAGGGCGTGCCGAAGGATGGGGCGATGGCGAAGGAGAGCCCGCTCGCCGACCCGCGCGCGGCTGTCGTCGATTCCAAAGGCAACCTCTACATCCTCGAACGCGGCGGCCACGCCCTGCGCCTCGTCACACCTGATGGAAAGATCAAGACCGTCGCGGGCGGCTCAGGCAAATCAGGCAAGGCCGATGGCGATGTGAACGCCTCCACGATGAACGGCCCGAAACATCTTTGCGTCGATCTCGAGGACAACATCATCATCGCTGACGCGGAGAACAACCTGATCCGCAAGTACGACGCGAAGACAGGAATGCTTTCGACGCTGGCGATCAAAGGCCTGGCCCGGCCGCACGGCGTGACGGTGCATCGCGATGGTTCGCTGTGGGTGGTGGACAGCTACAACCATCGCATTCTCAAGGTGACGAACTATTGATCGCCGCTTGCGGCTTCGCACTCCGCGATCTCACTTCAGCGCCCGCCCCGTCAACCCTTCAATCATCGCTGCGCCGCTGTGCGCCGCCGCCTGCGCATCGACGAGTTGCGTCTTCACTTCAACATACGTCCGCTGAGCATCAAGTACATCGAGATAAGTCACTTTGCCATTACGGAAGGCATCCTGCGAGGCGTCCAGCGAGGCTTTGGATGAAGGCAGTGTTTCGTCGCGCAGGATCGCGGCTTCCTCCTGTGACGCAGCCACTTCGTGATAGGCCCGCGCGAGCGCAGCCTGGAGCGTCGCCTTCGCGGCCGCCTGCTGCTGCTTCGCCTTGCCGAGGCTGTACACCGCTTCGAGAATGCCGCCCTGGTTGCGGTCGAAGAGGGGCAGGGGGATCATCAACTCGGCGAGAAAGACGGTTTCATCCACGTCGTTCATGCGCATCACGCCGGCGGAGGCGGTGACATCGGGAATGCGTTTGGCGCGAGCGAGCGCGAGGGCGGCGCGGCGCTGGGTAATTTCGTCATCCCACCGCGCGATGTCGGGATGATCGCCGGCCGCGCTGGCGAGTGATTCAAGTGAAGGCAGCGCGGGCGAAGGCGTAAGGTCACCGATGACGGATGCGAACTTCGGCGAGGCGCTGCCCCACGTCGCGGCAAGCTGATGTTTGCTCGACGCAAGCGATCGCCCGGCCCGCGCCAAAGCGATGCGCTCGGTGGAGAATCGCACCTTGGCCTTGTCGCGATCCACCGGCGCGGCCACACCCTGTTTCACGCGATCATCAATGATGGTCAATGTCTGCTCCGCCAGCGTCAGGCTTTCCCGCGCCAGGGCCACGCGCTCCTGCGCGGCGAGCACTTCGACAAAGCGTTGCGTCGCCTGCGCGAAGAGCGCGAGTCGTTTCGTTTCATAGTCCCACGCCGCCAGCCTTTGATCCGCGCGGGCGAGTTCGACCCGGCGGGTGAGTTTGCCAGCGGTTTCAATGAGCTGGCTGAATCGCAGCGACGTCTCCGCGCCGCGGAAGCCGCGAAGCTCATCCTGTCCGCCGAACTGGTTGAGCATGATGCCGATGGAAGGATTGGGAGGAAGGCCGGCCTGAATCCGCCGGGCTTCACTGGCGCGCACGTCGTAGGCAACCGTTGCCAGATCGGGGTTGTGAAGAAGCGCGAGTGTCAACGCATCACCCAGTCGCAGCTCGCCCGTGGGTTCAACAAGCGTGCGCGGTTGATTCGCCGCGATCGCCTCTTCCGCCGGCACATTCATTTCCGACAAACGCGGCGGCTTGAACGTGCCGATGTCCCGCCCCAGTGCGCGCGGCGGCAGCCAACTGTCACTCAGCGGCGAAGGCGTGCAGCCGGCGAGTGAGGCGAGGCAGAGAATCAGGATGAAAAGGAGTTTCTGCATAAGAGGGTGGTCGTGTGTCGTGCCATGTATCTGCTCGCAGAATCATGGTGCGAGTTGAATTACTTCATCCGCGTGCCGCTGATGTAAATGCCTGTGACGTTGATGACGAGCACGTTGGGGTCCGGGCGCGGGCCGACCTTGCCGGTGACGATGATTTCATCGAGCGGCTTGAGCGCCTTGGCCTGATCGAACGCGATCTTCAGCGGCTGGCCGGCGGCATCGACGACCTGGATCGTCGCCATGTTCTTCGTCAACTCCTCCTGTGGCACGCAGCAGTAGTCCCACGGCGTCGGGCAGGTATCGCCCGGAATGTCCCGGCAGGACTGCTGGCTGGGATCGATCACCTGCACGATCGCGCGGTTCTCGACGAACGGCTTCATCGTCCCGCCGACCACTGCCTTGATCGTGACCACATCGCCTTCCTTCGCGGTCGCCTTCACGTCGATCAGATTCTTCGCATCGCCCGGCGCAGCCGCGAGCATCAAGCCTTCGGGCAGCTTCGCGCTCGGGCCGTTCGCGCCGGGGCCTTCGCTCTTGCCGCAGCCGGTCAGGGCAATGGCGATCAGGATCATCAGAGTGGTTGTCATGGTTCGCATGTCGTGTTCCTTTGAATGGGTTCGAGTGAAAGTTCATCCGAGTTACCCCGACGGCTCGGCAGACCTCGCCATCGGGCTTTTTACGTCACAATCCGCAATCCGCAATCCACGTTCCGCAATTGCTTCACGCCGCCTTCAGCGCCGTGGTGATCGGCATCTTCAGGCATCGGGCCGCCGGGGGCAACGCGCCGAAGATGCCCAGCAGCAGCCCCGCGCCCAGGCCGATGAGCAGCGTCGGCGCGTCCATCACCAGGCTGAACGCGCCCATCGAAAACTTCACCGCCATGTTCTGAAAGACGATCAGGCTCAGTCCCGCGGCGATCAGCGCGCCCGTCGCCGCGGCCAGCGTGCTCTCCTGCATGAAGCTCCACACGATCGCCCGGCGCGAGTAGCCCAGCGACTGGAGCATGCCGATCTCGCGCACTCGGGCGCTGAACGCGGCATACATCGTGTTGAGTCCGCCGAACACGCCGCCGATGGCGATGAGGATGGCGGTGATCCAGATCATCACCCGTACCGGCTGGTAGAACGCGACGAGTTTGTGGTAGTAGTCGGTCTCGCGCAGGGCGACGAGTTCCAGGTCCACGCGCGACGCGGCGAACACTTCCACATCCTCGTACTCCCCGCCTTCATCGAGCGTGAGCACCACGCAGGAAATCGTGTCGCGCTTGGCGGTGACTTTGATGTCATTGATCGGCGCCCAGATTTCCGCATCCATCACGGTGCCGGGGGCTTCGAATCGCCCGACGATGGTCCACTCCTTGTCGTCGAACCAGAGCTTGTTGCCCACGGCCAGCTGCTGCTGCGTCAGACCCAGTCGCGTGGCGGCGAGCTTGCCGACGATGATTTCATCGTTGCCCTGATTCATCGCCCGGCCCGCGGTGATGCGCACCTGTGGATGAACAAGAAAGGCTTCGGGCGATACGCCGCGCACCACAGCCTGCGCGGTGGACACCTCCTCGCGCGTCAGTCCGACGGTCAGCGCCATGTGAATCTCAGGCGAGACGAAGGGCACGTCAAGGTGGGTCTTGATGCCGGGGATGCTGGCGACGGCCTGGGTGGCGACGCTGGACTTGATCTCGCTGCGTTCGATGCTCTCTTCACTGCCCGCGCCGAGGAGGATGGCGTTATCGCGCGAGCCGCTGTCGCGCAGGCTGGTTTCCATGCCGCGCACAAAGGCCGCGGCGGCGATCATGAGCAGCACGACCAAGGCGCTGCCGGCGACGCTGATGAACAGTCTTAGCGGCGAGCGGCCGAGGTTGCGGACGGCATATTCGAAGGGGAGGGGCATGGGGTTCCAGGTTGCGGGTTCAGGGTTCCGAGTTCCGAGTTCCGAGTGGGGTGCCACGGGTCACGGAGGTCTGCCGACGAGA